>JAHDRK010000103.1 GCA_018433345.1 Syntrophobacterales bacterium
GGCACCGGCCGGAGACCTTACCTGTTTGACTTTACCACGATTGCCGTCTGAAAGGCTGACTGATTTTACATGTCAAGGGAGACGTTCGGCGCGCGTTTCCCTTTCGCCGTCGAGTAAAAAATGTCGTAGTTCTTTAAGTTGCGAAATAGATGTGAAGGAACGCCGGGCATTTGTCGTGGATGATGAGCAGGGATCTAAATGGAACACCTTTTTGTTTGCTTTTTAATATTCCCATCTTCCCCGCACAAAAAGTTTTGTCCGACGAACATGCCGTAAAAAACGTTTAGAACTTCACCTCCGGAGCCTTGGCAGCTTCCGAGGGGGCCTCGAAATAAGGCGCCTCTTCAAAGCCGAAGAGCGAGGCTACGAGTCTCGCAGGAAACTGTCTGATTGCCTGGTTATATTCTCTTACGGCTTCGTTATATCTTCTTCGTTCCACGGCTATCCTGTTTTCAGTTCCTGCAAGTTCGTCCTGCAACCTCAGGAAATTCTGGTTCGCCTTCAGGTCCGGGTAGCGTTCAACGACAAGGAGCAATCGGCTCAAGGCATTGGACAATTCGTTATTGGCTTCGATTTTTTCGGCCACCGATCCCGCTTCTCCAACCCTGGCGCGGGCGTTGGTAACTTCCACCAGCACTTCTCTTTCGTGCGCGGCGTATCCCTTAACTGTCTCCACGAGATTGGGGATCAGGTCATAGCGCCGCTGCAACTGGTTTTCCACCTGAGCCCAGGAGGCGTTTATGGCCTCTTCCATTTTTACGAAACGATTGTAGTTTCCAGCGAACAGTGAGTAGAAAGCGATCGCCAGGACGGCGAGGATCGCGGCAACACCGATCAGTGTTTTTTTGCCTGGTGACATTTACATTCCTCCGGGATGTTTATAGTTGATCGACAGTTTGAGCTATTTTTTTCGTTTCCGCCAGGTATTTTTTAAATATGACGGCGATGGCACCGCCAGAGGGACGGATGCCCCCACGTATGGCGAGACATGACTCGTATACGCCTGTGTCGAGGCCGAAGGTCTCGGCCGTCCGCATTATTGTTTCCTTCTTGTTTCGTGGGATGTTTCCGGTTCTCAGATAGAGCAGCGCGTTGAAAATAGCCACGAAGGCTGTGATGGATCGGCCGATCATCTCGCGCAGCCGTTTTTCCGAACCGCCGCATTCCAGGTATCCCTCGCGCAGCCAGAGTATTTTGCCCTTTATCTCTCTTTCTATCTGCAGCCGCAGATCCCCGGGTTTGAATGTCAGAGGTTCGAGGACATTTTCCCCGTAGATCAATTGTGAATTGTTCTGCATGTTGAGAAATTCAATGGGGTAGGCGTCAATCGATGAGGCGATGAATTCCTTTGTCATCAAAAGGGGTACGGCCACATTGCGTTTCCGCCAGGTCTTGACAAGAGGCAGACAGGCGTCGAGCCTTTCAATGCCCTTCGGGGTTAGTACAACCAGGATATTGATGTCCGACTTGCCTTTTATATAATCGCCTCCCGCGGCACTGCCGTAAAGCATCAGTGACACCAGGTCCTTGCCGTATGCTTCGAGGTAATCCCGAGTTAACGGCTCTAAAATGTCCTGTGGTTTTTCGGGTGCTTTAGTCATTTGTAATAATCCTCGCTTAGCACTTTTTAAAAACTGCGGCCCGCACCGCCGCCGCCGCTCATTCCCCCGCCGAAACCTCCGAACCCTCCTCCGGAGCCTCCCCCGAAACCACCGCTACCCCCGCCGCCTCTGCCGCTCGTCAACAACAGCAGAAGAACCCAGGGAAGCATGCGTCGGCCTTGGTTCGTTCCAAGAAGCAATGACAATGCAAGAAATAAAAAGATCAGGCCGAGCCAGTTAATTCCCCCGTCGCGCGGAGCGGACCGGGACCCCGCAGGGGGGACGCCCCCTGTCAGTTCTACCCCCGCATCTTGCGCGATATAGGCGCTGCATGCAAAAGCAGCGTTATAAAGCGCCCTGCCTGTTTCACCCATTTTAAGGTAAGGTACCACGTATGTGTCAAGAATTTCACCAACCAGTCCATCCGGAAGTATGCCCTCCACGCCATAGCCCGTTTCTATACGGATCAGGCGATCCTCCACGGACAGAAAAATCAGCAGGCCCTTGTCCTCGCCTTTCTTGCCTATTCCCCAGGCGGTGTACAAACCGTTAACATAAAGATCGATGTCTTCGTCCGGACCCAGGGTTTCCACGGTGACGACCACTATGGATGTGCCTGTTTTTTCAAGGACTTCCCGTGCCAAGGCTTCTATCTTCATGGCGTGGACTCTGTCGATGACGTCCGCGAAATCGTTGACGGCCGTACCACGGTGCCTGGGGTAAGAGGCGAAGGCCGAGGATAAAGATACCGTGAGCATAACTGCCGCCACAAAAGCCACGATAAATGCAAAGACAAACAGAGCCCGAAGGGTCGTCACTTCGCTGTTTTTCGCTTCTTGTCTCCATAGATTCATATGCGATACCCAGACACATCGATCTGACTCGATTGTTTAATGTTTAATGTCATGGCTCCTAACGTTTTAAATGTCAAGTATTGGGTCAAGAAACTACGATTGAAGTGTCCCTTGGAAATTTTCGTTTTCGGGATTGGTAAAACAATTTCAAACAAGAATGACGCCCATATAGAACGGCCCTTTCTGTATTTTCCCATTGGCGGTTTGGCGGCCTCTTTTTTGCGGCCGGAGGAATACTTAATCGCTCCGAGGTCCAAGAAAGCATTAAATATCTTGACTAAAATGCCTAAAACATATAGGAAAGCCACTTTGTCACTGAAATGGAACCGAGGGCCGTTTCGGTATAAAACCAACTGAACTTCATCATTGCATGGGCGAAAGATGAGCGAAACGAGCGAGCTTCTGAAGAAAAAAAGAGAGAAGGCCGAACAACTCAGGGCGGCCGGTGTAAATCTCTATCCCAATGACGTTCGGGTGAAAAACACTTCGGGAGAGCTGCACGATCGTTATGACGGCGTCGATAACGATGAACTGGCCGGACTGGCGGAGAGGTTTTCGATTGCCGGCCGTATCATGGCACAGAGGTCCTTCGGCAAGGCCTCTTTTGTGAGTGTTCAAGACAGAAAAGGGCGCATACAGGTATTTGTGCAAAAGGCCGGGGTGGGTGAGGAAAGGTACAACCTTTTCAAGAAATATGATGTTGGTGATATCGTTTTTGCCGCGGGGCGACTTTTTAAGACCAAAACGGGTGAGTTGACGATCGACGCCGACGAAATACGACTTCTGTCCAAGGCATTGAGACCCCTTCCCGAAAAATGGCATGGCTTGACGGATGTGGAGATCAGATACCGACAAAGATACCTCGATCTCATAATGAATCCTAAAGTTGCCGAGACCTTTGTCACGCGGAGTCGCATAATCCGCCTTATAAGAGATTTTATGACCGATCGCGACTTCCTGGAAGTGGAGACCCCTATGATGCATCCTATCGCGGGCGGCGCCGCCGCGAGGCCTTTCAAGACATATCACAACGCGCTCGACATGGAACTTTACCTGCGGATCGCCCCGGAGCTCTATTTGAAGCGACTCGTGGTGGGAGGTATGGATCGGGTCTTCGAGATCAATCGAAGTTTCCGTAACGAGGGAGTTTCTGTTCTTCACAACCCTGAATTCACCATGATGGAATTTTACCAGGCCTATGCCACCTACGAAGACCTTATGACCTTGACCGAAGAGCTCCTTTTGTATATTGCCCGTGAACTCTTCGGATCACCGCGGTTTTCTTACCAGGGAACGGAGATCGACCTTACACCGCCGTGGCGGAGGATGACCGTGGAAGAAGCGATATGCGCCCACGCCGGAGTCGCCCCCGAACGTCTTGGATCCCAGGAGGCGATCCTGGCAGAGGCGAAACGTCTGGGAATCCTCGTGGATGAGACCGAAGCGAAAGGGAAGTTGCTTATGGCGATTTTCGATGCCGCCGTGGAAGAAAAACTTATTCAACCGACTTTTATTACACGCTATCCCGTTGAAGTTTCGCCACTTTCCAGAAGGAACGAGGAAAACGGAGATTACGTGGACCGGTTCGAACTGTTCATATATGGGAGAGAGATCGCAAACGCCTTTTCCGAACTCAACGATCCCGATGACCAGAGAAAGAGGTTTTTGAATCAACTTGCCGACAAAGAGGCGGGCGACGAAGAAGCCCACGAAATGGACGAGGATTTTATAACGGCCCTGGAATACGGCATGCCTCCCACTGCGGGGGAGGGGATCGGTATTGACAGGCTGGTAATGCTTTTTACCGATTCGCCTTCCATCAGGGACGTTATACTTTTTCCTCACATGCGTTCAAAGAGCAGAAATCCCTAAGGGATTCTACTTACAGCTACGAGGAACCTCCAGGGATCTCGGCGGTGTCCCCGATCACAATAAACTCCAGGATGTTATCATTTTATGGGATATGAGTTGCTTGTCAGCATCCGATATCTTCGGGCTAAAAGGAAGCAGACATTCATCTCCGTTAACACGGTGATATCAATCCTGGGGATTTTTCTGGGCGTGGCGGCTCTCATAATTGTGTTGTCAGTGATGAGCGGTTTCGAAGCGGAACTCCGGAACAAAATCCTGGGTATCAACGCCCATGTCACCCTGACGCGGGTCGACGGTCCCATGGAAAATTATCGGGAAGTAATCAGTAAAATTCAAGTCTTGGACCGAGTGATGGCGGTCACGCCATTCATTTACGGGCAGGGAATGGTAAAAAAGGGCAACCGCGTATCCGGTGTTGTGCTCCGTGGCTTGGATCCGGAGTCAGCCCCTTCGGTGATAGACCTGGGTACTGTAACCGAGGGAGCCCTCTCCTTTGAATCCGAAAATGACCTGTCCTCCATCGTGATAGGCAAAGAATTGGCGGAAATTCTCGATGCGCAGTGCGGTAGTGAAGTGGATATCTTGCTGCCCTTGGGTGTGTCCACGCCCATGGGTACCATGCCGCGCCTCAAGACCTTCCGGGTCGGCGGTATCTTTGAGTCCGGTTTTTATGAATACGATTCGACCCTTCTCCTTCTTTCCCTCAAAGATTCCCAAGCCTTCCTGAACATGGGGGATTCGGTCTCCGGTGTGGAGATTAAAATAGATTCCATTTATCATGCGGAGGAAGTTGCGAGGAGAATCGAGGCCCGTTTAGGTTACCCCTTTTGGGCGCGGACCTGGATGGAGATGAACAAGAATCTTTTCGCGGCACTCAAACTGGAACGCACGGTCATGTTTGTCATTCTCAGCCTCATTGTACTGGTGGCGGCATTCAACATTGTCATTACGCTTGTCATGTCGGTCATGGAAAAAACGGGTGATATCGCGATTCTTAAATCGATGGGCGCCACGAGAGCGAGTATCATGAAAATTTTCATGATCCAGGGTTTCGTTATAGGAGTTCTGGGCGCATTGCTGGGTTCCATAGCGGGCGTTCTTGTATCGCTCAATATAGAACCCATAGTTGCATTCCTCGAGAAAGTGTTCGGTATAACGGCTTTGCCTCGCGATGTCTATTACCTGAGCACCCTTCCATCTCAGGTCAATTATTACGACGTGGCACTCATCGTTCTGGTAACTCTGGTGCTTTGTTTCGCGGCTTCTATTTATCCCGCCTGGACGGCGTCGCGCCTGGATCCGGCGGAGGCGCTACGGTACGAGTAGGAGATTGACAAAGGTGATCACCGTCGAGAATCTGACCAAGATCTTCATTAAGGACAATAATGTGGTGGAAGTACTCAAGGGAATCGACCTGGAAATCGCTTCCGGTGAAACTGTTGCTGTTCTAGGTGTGTCGGGTTCCGGGAAGACGACGTTCCTGCAGATTGTCGGATCGCTCGACCGTCCCACAACCGGAACGGTCTATTATGACGGGGTCGACATTTTTTCCGGTGACGAAAACATGCGTGCGGCCTTCAGGAATCGCCGTATCGGTTTCGTTTTTCAGTTTCACCACCTTCTCCCGGAATTTACGGCTCAGGAAAACGTCATGATGCCCGCCTTGATTTCCGGTATGTCCCGAAAAGAAGCCCTAATAAAGGCAGAGTCGGCATTGACTGACGTGGAGCTTGGTGATAGGTTAGCGCACAAACCAGGTGAGCTTTCAGGGGGAGAGCAACAAAGAGTGGCCGTGGCGCGAGCCATGATTATGGAGCCTGCCGTTCTTCTCGCCGATGAGCCCACGGGCAATCTTGATACGGCAACAGGCCAGATAATTGAGGAACTGCTGCTCCGGCTGAACGGGGAGCGCGGTACGACATTGATGATTGTGACACACAATAATCAGCTGGCCCGGCGCATGTCCAGAACGTTAGGCCTGAAGGACGGTACGCTACGTGAATTATAATCACTTTAAGGCGGTTATGGTTACTGTAGCTCTTGCGTTATGTATTGCCTTTCCCTCCGCTTCGGGGGCCTCCGAGGCCAGGCGGGTCGCTATTTTACCTTTCCAGGTGTACAGCGAAACCGATGTCTCGTTTCTAAGGGAACGAATGTATGAAAGCATGAAAGCGGAGATGTTGCAGCATACATACGTCAGCTTGATAGAGAGAGATGTAATCAGGGAGAAGATAGGCGATCGCCCCCTCATGGATCATGAGATCATGGCGGCGGGTCGCGAGCTCGAGGCCGATTATGTCGTTACAGGGAGCCTGACGCGGATCGGCAACCTTATCAGCGCCGACGTCCGGGTGGTGGATGTAGCCCAAGGTTTGGCGATACGCGACCTCTACGCACAGGGTGAGGGTCTTGAAAGCATCGAGTCGATTGCCAAGGAGTTGGTGCAAGATATACTCTTTAAGCTTTTCGCGGGCCAACGGATCGCCGAGGTTCGCTTCGAGGGAAACGAACGTATAGAGGACGCGGCGCTGTACAACGCAATCCGGAGTACCAAGGGAGTGCTGTTTTCGAGACATATTCTCTCGGAGGATATCAAGGCCCTTTACAAGATGGGGCACTTCAGTGATGTGAAGGCTGAAGTGACAGATTCGTCCGATGGTCGGATTATCACCTTTATCTTGAAGGAACGTCCGAGAATAGTCGAAATCAATTTTCAGGGCAACAAGAAGATAAAGGAACGGGATCTACGAGACGTTCTTACCATAAAACCTCGAGAGATCTACGATCCCGACAAGGTAAACAACAATGTTGAAATCATCCGCAGGTATTATGAGGAACGGGGATACCTCAATGTCGAAGTGTCCTTTGTTGCCGATGAATCGAAAGACGGCATGGATGTATACATTACCTTCAACATAGATGAGCACCGAAAGCCTTCAATACGTTCAATCTCTTTTGAAGGTAACATGGTGTATACTGACGAAGAGCTGAAGAAAATGATGGAGATTTCCGAGTGGGGAATATTTCATTTTTTCACCGATGCGGGTCTTTTCAATCGTGCCGAGCTACAGCGGGACGTTGAACGCCTTACCGTTTTTTATCACAACAACGGCTTTATAGACGCCCAGATCGGAGAACCGGAGATAACTATCGATGACCGATGGATCTACATTTCCATTCCCGTTTATGAAGGCCGTCAGTACCAGGTAGGTTCGGTTGCGATTACGGGAGATACCTTGGAAACCCCCGTAGAGAAACTCAAAGAAGGTCTTGAAATAACAAAAAGAGATCACTTCGACAGGGAAGCCGTCATCAAGGACTTGGAGTATCTCACGGGTGCCTGTAACAACGAAGGGTATGCTTATGCGAACGTGATTCCCGAAACGGTGGTTCACAAAGATAAACAGACCATTGACGTAATCTATCACATCGAAAAGGGACACAAGGTTTATATCGACAACATAATCATATCGGGTAATACCCGTACGAGAGACAAAGTCATAAGACGGCAGTTGGCCATTGTCGAGGGCCAACTCTACAATCGTGACAAACTTACCGCGAGCTATGAGCGACTTAACGCGCTTGATTACTTCGAGGAAGTCAATTTCCAGACAGAAAAAGGCGCCGAAGAAGATCTCATGGACGTTATTGTTCAGGTCAGCGAGAAGCGAACCGGCCTGTTTAGTGTAGGAGCGGGCTACAGCGCCCAGGAAAACGCCGTCTTCCTCGCCCAGATCGCGGAACGCAATCTTTTCGGCAGGGGCCAGACATTGGCTTTAAGCGGATGGCTGGGTTCCTCTTCGAACGAATACGAGCTGTCCTTCATCGAACCATGGCTTTTCGACATACCTCTCTGGAGCAAGGCGGAAGTTTGGAAGATGGAGTTGGAGCGCGACTTCTATGACGTGGATACCATGGGTTTTGCCGGTACCTTGGGATATCGGCTCTTCGAGTACGTGGACGGGTACGTCCGTTATCGATTCGCGGAAAATGAAGTGTTGAACATATCTCCCTACGCATCGTGGTGGATTAGGGAACAGGAAGGATCGAGATCGTCGAGCGGGTTGACCTTCACCCTGGTGCGCGACACAAAAAGGCCGTACATGTTCCCCTCAAGGGGATCGCGCCACTCGGTATCCATTGAGTATACAGGGGGCGTGTTACAGGGAGACGACAGCTTTATCCGTTGGCAGGGGAGCACCCGGTGGTACTTCCCCCTTCCCATGAAACACGTGTTCAGCGTCAAGGCCGAAATCGGCTGCATTCATCCCCAGGAAGGCAAGGAAGTGCCTGTTTATGAACGGTATATCCTAGGAGGTATAAACACCCTTCGGGGACTCCGGGACGTCGGTCCGCGGCATCCCGATTACCCCGCCGAGGTACGAGGCGGCAAGACCATGATGATCTACACGGCGGAGTGGTTGATTCCACTCCTGGAGGATGCGGGCATCAGGGGTGTTGTCTTTTTCGATACGGGAAACAGCTGGGAAAGTGGATTCCATTTCGGCGACATGCGCCGCACGGCGGGCGCCGGTATAAGGTGGAATTCCCCCATAGGTCCGTTCAGGCTGGAGTGGGGGCACGTGCTCGACAGGAAAGAAAACGAATCGGCCAGCCGCTGGGAGTTCACCGTCGGTACCGCTTTTTAGGGTTATGTATCGTCTAGTTTCATGAACATTAAATAGAAATTTTGGAAACGGAAAGGAATCAACCGATGAAAAAATTTGTTGTCTGTTTGTGGGTGGTGATGATTTTTGCCATGTTCAATGCCTCAGCTCAAGCGGAAGGGATAGCCTTTGTGGATATCAAAAAAATCATGCAAGAGTCGGAGGCGGGCAAACAATCCACGCAGGAAGTTGTGGCCCACGTAGACCGGAAACGGGCTGAAATCAAGGCAAAGGAAGATGAGCTGGAAAAGCTTCAGGACGACTTGTCGAAACAGAAGTCGGTCCTGACGGAGGCCGCCTTTCGGGAACGTGAACTAGACTACCAGCAAAAGCTGCGTGAGTACAGAAGGTTCGTGGAAGACGCCAATGAGGAAATCAGAATTCTCGAGCAGCGCGTTACCCAGGCACTTATCCCGGACATTCAGAAAGTCATAGAGGAAGTCGCCAAGAGGGACGGCTACACGGCGATATTCGACGTGGGTACCATGGGTCTTCTTTACAGTTCCGAAAAGAAGGATATTACGAACAAGGTGGTGGAAAGTTACGACAGATCTTTCCGCTCAAAAAAATAGGTAACCGTCGTAGGTCAAAATCTCTCGTCGATTTCCACTGACTGTTGTCGCATCTTTTTATCCCGGTATCCGGCTGCCGCGAGTTCCGGGGGATTTTACCCCGGTAGGTGGCTTTTTCATTTCAACAGACTGAGGCGGCGACAAAGACCTGCTCTGGAGAAGGAAGGACAAGGATCTCCCGTACAATGGGGAAAAAACTTTCAGACATAGCGTCTTACCTTGGCGGTGCTGTTATAGGAAACGGCGAGATAGAAATTACCGGAGTTGCGGGGATCGATGAGGCCGAAGAAGGTGACCTCACCTTCGTGGCAAACCCCAGGTATCGGTCACGGATTGCTGCTACGAGGGCTTCTGCTATTCTCGTACCGCCGGATATAAGGGTGGCTCCCCGCCCGCTTATCGTCGTTGACGATCCCTATCTGTCACTGGCGCGGGTGCTTGAGTATCTCTATCCCGACGATAATGATTTATCAGGGACAAGCGATAAGGCCTGGATTTCCGATGATGCCGTCCTCGGCGAAGGAGTGACGATTTGTCCGGGAGTCTACGTGGGGTCCAAGGTGCGGTTGGGGAAGGGAGTTACCCTTTATCCGGGAGTCTACGTGGGGGCAGGCACTGTAATCGGTGAGGATTCCGTTCTCTATCCCAACGTTGTCGTGTATAAGCGATGTATTGTAGGGAGGCGGGTTGTCCTTCATGCGGGTGTTGTGGTAGGTGCAGACGGGTTTGGATTTGCGAACCCTGGAGGGGCGAACGTGAAAGTTCCCCAAATCGGCATCGTCCAGATAGATGACGATTGCGAGATCGGTGCGAACACCACGATAGATCGGGGAACTTTGGGCAAGACCTGGATAAAGCGCGGGGTTAAAATAGACAATCTCGTTCAGATAGGTCACAACGTGGTGGTGGGTGAAAACTCGATCATAGTGGCACAAGTCGGCATATCGGGGAGTACGAAAATAGGAGACGGTGTCCTGCTGGGCGGCCAGGCGGGGCTGGTCGGACACATCACCGTCGGCGACGGTTCCATGGTGGCTGCGAAATCGGGGGTCCACAAAGACGTACCCCCACGATCGATCGTATCCGGTTATCCCCAGATGCCCCACCGGCAATGGCTGAGAGTTCAGGCCGGCATCCCCCTCGTACCGGACATGCGGAAGATACTTCTTCGGCTTGTTCGGAGGGTCGATGAGTTGGAGACGCTTTTAAAAAAGAAAGATAAGGAGTGAGTTCTTCATGACCATACATCCAACGGCCGTGGTGTCAACCGACGCCGTTATCGGCAAAGACGTCAATATCGGTCCCTACAGTGTGATAGGATCGGAGGTGTCTATAGGCGATGGAACGATGATAGGTCCTCATGTGGTGATCGAGGGCCCGACGGATATAGGGAAGGGCAACCGGGTTTTTCAATTCGCGGCCATCGGGGCGGAACCCCAGGATTTGAAATACAAGGGTGAAAAATCCAAGGTCATAATCGGAGACAACAACGTTATCAGGGAATGTGCTACAATTCATCGTGGGACGGCCGCCGATATCGGCATGACGATCATGGGGGACCACAACCTGATCATGGCATATTGCCACGTGGCACATAACTGCAGCCTGGGGAATCATATCGTCATGTCGAGCGCCTCCATGCTAGCCGGTCACATTACCGTGGAGGACCATGTCACCATAGGCGGTATGACGGGTGTGCACCAGTTCTGCAAAATCGGTTGCTACGCCATGATCGGCGGAGCTTCGGCGGTGGCGGCCGATGTTCCCCCTTACGTCATTGTATCGGGGAACAGGGCGAAACTTTACGGCCTCAACCTTATCGGTCTCGAGCGAAAGGGGTTCGAAGCAAGCACGATAAAGGCACTAAAGGATGCCTACCGGATTCTCTTCCGATCTTCGCTCCTCATCAAAGATGCCGTGGAAAAGGTAAAGGCCGGGATGGCGCATGTCCCCGAAGTTGCACACCTGGTTGAGTTTATTGAAAAATCCGAAAGAGGAATCTGTCGCTGATGTGAAGAAATCGGCGGCACGTTGCGGACTTGAGAAATGGGAAACCTGAAAGTGGGGGTCGTGGGGATAGGACATCTCGGGACCTACCATTTAGAAAAGTATGATAAAATCGATGGTTGTGTAATCAGCGGAGTGGCCGATCCGGATTCTGAAAGAGCGGTGAGCGCTGCTGAAAGATATGGGTGCAGGGTCTGCACAGATTATAGAGATCTTGTTGGGGAATTGGAGGCTGTAAGCATTGCCACGCCTACCGTTACACACCACGCCATCGCCCGCGATTTCCTGGATGCCGGTGTGGACGTTCTTCTCGAGAAACCGATGACACTGACACTGGAGGAGGCTGACGATCTTATCCGGCGCGCGGAGATGGGGGGACGGGTACTCCAGGTCGGCTTCATCGAGCGTTTCAACCCCGCTGTCATAGCGCTTGAGAAAGTGATAGGTCGACCTCTTTTTATCGAGGCCCACAGGCTCCATCCCTTTAACAGCCGGGGGACGGACGTGGACGTGGTGCTCGATCTCATGATACACGACCTGGACATCATCTTGGCCTTTGCCGATTCTCCCGTACGAAAAATCGATGCAGTGGGTGTTTCGGTCCTGTCTGACAAGGTCGATATTGCAAATGTTCGCATATCTTTCGAAAGTGGATGTGTTGCAAATATCACGGCAAGCAGGATAACAGGGAAAAAGTTGCAGAAAATCCGCTTTTTCGGTTTTGAAGGTTATCATTCCCTGGATTACGCCGAGAGGGAACTGGTGTCCTACGCCAGGAAGACAAACGCAGCCGGCGGGACGGAGATTGTTTTGCGTGACCTGGACATACATCAGCACGATCCCCTGGAAGCGGAAATCAGGCACTTCGTTGAATCGGTTCGGACCAGAACGAAACCCATGGTTTCCGGGCGGGAAGGTCGAAACTCGCTTGAACTGGCACTTCGAATATTGGAAAAGATCAAGAGGGAGAGAAGGGCGCTTATCTGAAATACAACCTTTCTCGAATCCGCCGAGGGCGAGTACCGGCCGCGGAACAGACGGTGATGTAATCGATGATAATGGAAACTTGTATGGGACATTCGGGAGCTACTGGACGGACCGTCGCCATAGTTGCCGGTGAGGCCTCCGGAGATCTCCACGGATCAATGCTCGTAACCGAAATGAAGTCCATGTACCCGGAAATTTCCTTTTTCGGGATCGGCGGCGGTGAAATGGAGAAGGCGGGAGTGAGCCTGGACGCCCATGCCTCTGATCTCGCAATGGTGGGAATAACCGAGGTGTTCTCGAGACTTCCGGTCATCCTCGGTATCAGGCGCTCCTTCAAAAATATCCTTCGGCAGAGACGTCCGGACCTTCTCGTTCTTATCGATCTTCCCGACTTCAATATGCCGCTCGCTAAATTCGCCCACAAACTCGGTATCCCGGTATTTTATTATATAAGTCCCCAGGTATGGGCCTGGAGGAAAAGGAGGATATTTTTTCTTGAAAAGTATCTCGATGGGATGGCGGTAATATTGCCTTTCGAGGAAGAGGTTTACCGAGAAACATCATTGGATGTCAGATTTGTGGGTCACCCCCTTATCGATCGAGTTGTCGCGCCTTTATCCCGCGGGGAAACAGTCTCCAAGTTGGGACTTAGGCCCGAGGGCAAGATCGTGGCGTTGGTCCCAGGGAGCCGAACGGGGGAAGTGACATTCCTCTTGCCCACTATTTTCGAAGCCGCGCGAATCATAAGAGAGCGGCTGGCCGATGTTCAATTCGTGCTACCCCTTGCCGACGGCATATCCGAGGATTTCGTTGAGAATGCCAGGCGCGAAGCATCCTTGGAGGTGACCGTCGTGCGAAATAGTTTCTATGATGCCCTTGGTATCGCAGACGGCGCCATTGTAGCCTCGGGAACATCGACTTTGGAAACGGCCCTTCTTGAAGTCCCCATGGTTATCATATACAAGGTTTCATATCTTTCTTATCTGCTGGGGCGACTCTTCATCAAGGTCGATTCCATCGGATTGGTGAACATTATCGCCGGAAAGCGCATTGTACCCGAGTTTATCCAGGGCGACGCGCAACCGGAAATTATCGCCGGCGAGCTGCTGGAGCTCATGGCGAACGAGGAACGGAGAAAACTCGTCAAGTCGGACCTGCAGGCAGTGAAACAGGCACTCGGTGAACCCGGCGCCGCGGGCAGGGCGGCCGCCATGGCCTTGGAAATAATGAAAAAACGACAGCCGAGAAGCTCCGCCTGGCAGCGGTAAGTCGGGCGGGAGGATACAAAGTGAATTTATATCTACGGCTCCTTAAGATGGCAAAACCCCATGTAGGAAAATTCCTACTGGCTTTATTGTGCATGGGAGGCTTCAGCGCCGCCACCGCTGCTATGGCCTACTTGGTAAAACCCATCATCGACGACATATTCGTTGATCGAAACATGTCCATGCTGACCCTGGTCGCCGTGGCCATACTGGTGGTGGCATTTCTGAAGGGTCTGTGCAGCTACGGTCAGCTTGTCCTTATGAATTACATCGGGCAAAGGATCGTCACGGACCTGAGAAACGAACTCTACAACCACATTCAGCGGCACTCTCTGTCCTTTTTTTACCGCAACCCCACAGGCATGCTCATGTCTCGAATAACGAACGACGTCAATCTCATTCAACAAACCGTGTCCGATGCGGTTACAAGCCTGATGAAAGACAGCCTGCTGATCGTCGCCCTGACCTGTGTCATCCTCTATATGAATTGGAAACTTGCCTTGGTCGCCTTTTTTGTATTCCCATTGGCCCTATATCCCATAGTCGTCTTCGGCCGGAAGATGCGAAAGGTATCGACGGACAGTCAGGTAACCATGGGAACTCTGTCGAGCCTGCTCCAGGAAACGATTTCGGGAACGCGCATCGTCAAGGCCTTCGGCATGGAAGAATACGAAGGCAAGCGTTTTGCCAAGGAAAACGAGAATCTTTTCCGGCTCTTCATGAAAACCGCCTCCATTCGGGCACTGTCCAGTCCGTTTATAGAGTTTCTGGGGCATGTAGGAGTCGCCGCCATCGTACTTTACGGCGGTTACCAAGTGATCCTGGGCAATTCGACACCGGGCACATTCTTTTCCTTCATGACCGCCCTTATCCTGCTCTACGAACCGGTAAAGAGGCTTTCCAACGTGAACAACACCGTACAGCAGGGGATTGCGGCGGCGGCCCGCGTTTTCGAAATATTGGACACCGAACCGGAAATCGTCGACCGCCCGGGAGCTGTCGAACTTCCCCCTATGAAAGAATCTATTGAAATAAGAAACGTTGACTTCAGTTACGGAGACGATCCGGCGGTGTTAAAGAATATCGATCTAACGATCAGAGCCGGTGAAATCGTGGCTTTTGTCGGAATGAGCGGTGTGGGCAAAAGCACGCTCATGAACCTGATTCCTCGTTTTCACGACGTAACTAAGGGTTCCATAACGATCGACGGAACGGATATCCGCGATGTTACCGTACGATCACTACGGGACCAGATCGGGATCGTCACCCAGCAGGTGATACTTTTCAACGACACTGTGCGAAACAATATTGCCTACGGGAACATAGCAAAAACGGAGCAGGAGATAATTCGAGCTGCAAAAGCGGCCCGTGCTCATCAATTCATCATGAAGCTTCCGCAGGGATACGATACGATAATTGGTGAACAGGGCGTACGCCTCTCGGGGGGAGAGAGGCAGCGGATATCCATCGCCCGGTCGATCCTAAAAAATGCTCCAATTCTCATCCTGGACGAGGCCACCTCGTCCCTCGACACGGATTCGGAAAAGGAGGTCCAAGCCGCCCTGGAAAACCTAATGAAAGGCAGGACCACTTTGGTGGTCGCCCATCGCCTGTCGACGATAAGCAACGCGGATCGTATCGTAGTCCTCTACGACGGGACGATCGTCGAAGAGGGAACCCACAATCAACTCATAAAGAAGCGCGGAGAATACCATCGACTATTCACCCTGCAGTTCGAAAACAACGGCACTGTTTTATCAGCAAGGCAAGGGACGGCGAATCCGTCATGATGGCACACCTGGCCGAGTATGGGAGAAGAAAACTCGAAGGAGATGAAAGGGCGCTTCCTGTCTTGTCGTACCCCTTTTCCCTGGGCTACGAGGCTTTGGTGCGCCTCAGAAACCGCTCATACGAGTTGGGGCTTCTAGACGTTTGCAGACTTCCCGTGCCGGTAATAAGCGTAGGTAACATCACCTTGGGGGGCACGGGGAAAACGCCCACTGTCATAATGCTCGCCCGGATTATGAAGGAGCTCGGGTACCGTCCCGCCGTCATCAGCAGGGGTTACGGAGGGAAGCACGATTCACCCGTCACCATTGTGTCCGATGGGCGCTTGCTCCTGTCCACCGCAGAGGAAGCGGGCGACGAGCCCCTTCTCATCGCCCGGTCCCTTCGGGGGGTTCCCGTTCTGGTCGGTCGAAGACGCGTCGAGGTTGGGAAGCTGGCATTGTCCGCATTCGATGTGAACCTGCTTATCCTGGATGACGCCTTTCAGCATCGCCGCATTGCGAGAGACGTCGATATCCTGCTTATCAACGGGGAGCGGCCTTTTGGTAACGGATGCCTGTTGCCGGGGGGTGCTCTTCGTGAGCCCCTGTCGAGTGTCAGGCGGGCGGACATGGTGATTGTAACCGACGGTCGCGGGTGGGGGCTAGAGAATGATATGGAGCGGCTGGCGCCGGGCACGCCTGTTTTTTATGCCGAACGGCGGCCTCGGGATCTTGTCGATGCCCTTACCGGTGAAATCCTTCCCCTTGATTTTTTAAAGGACAAGCGGGTGGCGGCTTTCGCCGGAATAGCTTTCCCAGCACGTTTTCGGGACACCCTTGCGCCATGGTGTGGATCGATTGCAGCCTTTCTTCCCTTTTCCGACCACTACCGGTACAACAAGAAAGACCTGGCGGATCTTCGTTTTGCCGCGTCAGACGCCGACGTTTTGGTTACGACGGAGAAAGACGGTGTGCGGTTGAAAGCGGGCGAAGACTTGAATAAAAGACTCTTGTTATTCCGCATAGAAATGTGTCTGGTTCCTTCCGCGGAAGAACCGGTTGCGCTGATCCGGGAAATGATTCAAAAAGGGCGAACTTCATGATTATTTCCATGTTGGAGGAAAAAGAGAAGGGCGAACGAAGAGACGACCATGAAACACGTGAATGAAATCGGAGGGCTTCTCGAGGCGAAGGATATCCTCGTCCGCGGGACAAACTGGATCGGCGACGTGGTCATGAGTCTCCCCGCGCTGGAGACTATTCGTAAAAGCGTTCCCCATGCCAGGATTACGGTCTTGGCAAAACCCTGGGTGGCAGATATATATCGCTTGGTTCCCGGTGTGGACGAGGTAATGATTTACCGCAGTCCAGGCATTCACGAGGGATTGGTGGGCAAGTGGCGTCTCGCAGATGAACTGAAATCCCGGCGGTTTCACGCCGCGGTGCTCTTTCAAAATGCCTTCGAGGCGGCCCTGATCACAGCCGCTGCCGGGATTCCCATAAGGGCGGGATACACCACCGATGGAAGAAGGCTGTTGCTTACCCACCCCGTGAAAAAGAGAAAGGGCGTGGAAAGTCTTCACCAGGTTCACTATTATCGTGAGCTAGTGCAAGCCCTGGGTTTTCTTGCCGATCCCGGCGAGGTCCGGATTTATCCCAGCGAGAAAAGCCTGACACGAGCCGATGAAATTCTAAGAGACGAGGGGGTCGAAGAGGGTGAACGGCTGGTGGGGATGGCGCCCGGCGCGGCCTATGGACCAGCCAAGATGTGGTACCCGGAGCGTTTTGCCGCCGCCGCCGATCGGCTTTCTCAAATACATTCCACGCGCACCCTGCTGTTCGGGAGCGGTGGAGACTCCGTGCACACCGCCGCCGTTGGGGAACACATGCAGGGGCCATTCATAGATTTCGCGGGACGAAAGACACTTGCCGAGGTGACTGCCCTGATAAGCCGCTGCAATCTTTTTATATCCAACGATTCAGGACTTATGCACCTGGCGGGGGCGCTGGGCGTTCCCCTCGTCGCCGTTTTCGGGTCAACCAATCCGAAAGCCACGTCACCGCTGGGATCGCGGAGCCATGTTATCTATAAGAAGGTTTCTTGCAGCCCCTGCCTCAAAAAAACCTGTCCCACCGATTTTCGATGCATGGATGCCGTGACCGCTGATGAAGTCGTGAAACTGGCGGACAGATTGCTGGCGGAAGGTGGGGAATGACAATGGTGAAAAGGAAATGGGCCGTTTTCTTTGACCGTGATGGTACCATCAACGAGGAAGTAGGGTACCTGCGCGACTTAGACAGCCTCGTTCTTTACCCCGACGCCGCGCGGGCCGTCGGGATGGTCAATGCCAGCGGTATGAAGGCCGTAGTCGTCACCAACCAGTCCGGTGTGGCGAGAGGGTATTTTAAAGAATCCTTCGTTCATGTTGTCCATCGCCGGATACAGGAGATGCTTCAGTCCGAGGGCGCACAGATCGACCGCTTTTATTATTGTCCCCATCATCCGGATGAGGGACTGGGTGAGTATCGCCGCGCTTGCGACTGCCGTAAGCCTAGACCGGGAATGCTGTTGAAGGCGGCGGAAGAGCTTGACCTGGATTTGAGCCGATCTTACCTGGTGGGGGACACCATGAAAGACATGGAAACGGCTCGAAACGCGGGAATGCGAGGAATACTAGTAGCCACCGGTTTCGCCGGCAGGGACGGATCGCCGGTTGAACCGGTCCACAGGGCGCCAAATCTCCTGAGCGCCGTGCAATGGATCATGAAGGACATGGAGGATCGGGACGGTTGAACGTTCTTATCGTGAAGCTAAGCGCCTTGGGCGATGTGATTCATACGCTTCCATCTCTCGCCGCGCTTCGCAGAGGCTGCCCCGATGCGCACATCACTTGGGTCGTGGAGGAGGGAGCCGCCGACATGCTCTTGGATCATCCCTATATCGATCGCGTGCTTGTCTCCGGAAGAAAACGGTGGGTGGCGGATCTCCGCCGCGGGTCAAACAGGGGAAAGACTCTGTCAGAAATCCGATCTTTTGTCGCCTCCCTAAGGGACCGCCGTTACGGAGTGGCCATCGATTTTCACGGGCTTTTCAAGAGCGCCCTTATAATGGGACTTGTGCGGGCCGATCGTAAGATCGGTTATCGCAGTATGCAGGAGATGAGCCGCTTTTTTTACAATGAAACCATTCCCGAAGACATGAACAAACACGCCGTTCTTCGGTACCTTGATTTCGTCGAGTACCTGGGATACCAGGCGGGAGATCCCGAATTTACCCTCCCTACGGGGAGTGTCGAGACCGATCGCGTAAGCGGGCTGCTGGAAGAAGCGGGAATCGGCCGGGCGGACCCATTCATTGCCGTTAACCCCGTTGCCCTCTGGAAAACGAAACTTTGGGGCGATGAAAACTTCGCCCGACTGGCCGACCGCATAGTACGGGATATTCAAATGCCGGTGGTATATACCGGTTCGGCCGCCGATGCGGCCGGATACATAAAGCGTATACGAGCTTTCATGAAAGAATCTTCTGTTGATCTCGCCGGCAGGACGGGTCTCAGGGAACTTGCCGACCTCTACCGGCGGGCCGCGTTAGTGGTAAGCACCGACTCGGGGCCGATGCACCTGGCGGCGGCAATGGGAACGCCGACGGTTGCTCTCTTCGGTCCGACCGATCCGGCGAGGACGGGACCTTTCGGGAAGGGGCACAGCGTGATTCGTTCCGGTATCGAATGCAGCCCTTGCTTTCAAAAACGCTGCGAGTCGATGGCCTGCATGACCGGTATAACCGTTGATGATGTATTTGAAGCCGTGAAAAAACGATTGTCTGCCCGGTGATTGTAGCGGATTGAAGGAAGGAGCCCGATTATGGCGATCAATAGAGAACTTCTCGACATTCTCGCTTGTCCTGCTTGCAAGGGTAAGTTGAAACTTACCGATAGCGGAGACGGCCTTGTCTGCGAAGATTGTCGGTTGGTCTACGAGATCAGAAACGACATCCCCGTCATGCTTATCGACGAGGCACGACCCCTCGACGGTGACAAGGCGTGAGGACGGTGGTCTTGTTTGCGAGAAGGATAATTTGATGACGGTAAGGTAAATTCGGCTGGTTGCAGGTGTTTGACATTGCCTTTCCCCGGTACTATGGTAAAAACCGATATAGTGACAATCGTTGAGGCGAGAGGAAGGGATTACCGTGGAAATCGGTCGATCGGTTCTTAGAAAGGTGTTGTTCTTCCTATTGGTGGCAATCTTCTTGACAGCCGCGCGGGAAGAGGGATACCCCGCCGAAAAGAACACCCCTGGTGGAATTCCGGTTTTCGTGGGGGACGTCATCATGGTTCCAGAGGCCGGGGCCGCCATAATTTACCTGGTAACTGAAGAGAGAGATCGTTATCTTCCCATCACCATCGGTCATTTTGAAGCAACAGCTATTCTCCGTTCGCTCGCGTCCGTCAGCACGCCCCGTCCCATGACCCACGATCTTATCCTCCATGCAATCAGCGCAATGGGAGGACAGGTAATCAGCGTAACCATCACGTCCCTGGACGAGGGCACCTTCAAGGCCCTTCTACGGATCGGCCTGGAAAGTGGGTCGGAAGTGAGCTTGGATGCCCGTCCGAGTGATTCCATCGCGATCGCCTTGCGCGCTGGTGCCGGTATGTATGTGTCGCCTTTCGTCATGGATCAGGCCGGTGAGCCTCTGAAGAAAGAGAGCGAAGGCGATGACAGGGATGATCCGCTGACCGAGGAACCAGGGGAATCTTTTACGCCTCCCAAAGTGTTCCCGGAAACAATCCTGTAACGACCGCCTGTCACGTCCCTTACCCAACACCGACCCGGATAGGGGGTCAAATCTTTAAACTTGACATTTGGGGAAAAAGATCGGGGTAAAAGGTTAAGGGTAGGGGGTGAAAGGCTAAGGGCGAGGGGTTAGAGGTGAAAGGTTGGGGGCTGGAGGAGGGAGGCCGTAAATATCCCCCGTTCATCCTTAACCCTTCCAGGAATTTGGAATAATGTTGCGCGGGAACAGCTTATTTGAGTCTCAAAGGGATCAACGACATGAGAACCTTGCAGCGTGCATTGCCGAGACCGCCCACACTGATACCGGAGCGCACCCTTGCCGAACAGGTCTTTTCCCGGGCTGCCGGGGCGCCTCTGGTAGGGGGCAACGACATTCGGCTTCTTGTAAACGCTCAAGAAAATTATCCGACATGGATGAAGTCTATCGAATCGGCAAGAGAGACCATCCATTTTGAAATGTATTTTATCCGGGAGGATGATGCGGGGAGGCGATTCGCCGAAATGCTGGCTGCCAAGGCCCGGGAAGGTGTGCATGTACGCCTGTTATACGACTGGATGGGGCAGCTTTTTAAAACTTCCGGCCGCTTCTGGAAGCGGCTGAGACACGCGGGGGTCGAAGTACGATGTTTCAATCCGCCTCGTTTGGACAGCCCCCTGGGTTGGCTGTCCCGGGATCACCGCAAGGTGATCGTTGTGGACGGCCGCGTGGCCTTTGTTACGGGGTTGTGCATCGGGCAGGAATGGACAGGAAATTCCAGGAAATCCATAGATCCCTGGCGGGACACGGGTGTGGAAATTAGAGGCCCGGCCGTTGCGGACATAGAAGAGGCATTTGCCGAGGTTTGGACCGCCGCGGGGGGATCGATACCTCTTGAAAAAATCCCCCGGAGGGAGAGCATGGAGTTGGCGGGAGACGTGGCTCTACGCGTCATCGCCACTGTACCTCACAGTACGGGGGTGTACCGTATCGACAACCTTGTAGCTTCCCTGGCAAGGCGGTCCCTCTGGCTCAGCGACGCGTACTTCGTGGGCGTAAGTTCATACGTCCAGGCCCTTCGCTCTGCGGCCCTTGACGGCGTGGACGTTAGATTGCTTGTGCCCGGTTCCACCGACATCCCGGTCCTGGGTCCCCTGTCCCGGACGGGTTACCAGCCCCTTTTGGAGGCCGGCGTTAGAGTGTTTGAATGGAACGGGGCGATGATGCATGCCAAGACCGCCGTTGCCGACGGGGTGTGGGCCAGGGTGGGGTCCACGAACCTCAATCTCGCCAGTTGGATGGGCAACTATGAACTGGACGTGGCTGTCGAAGACAAAAATTTTGCCCGGTCCATGGAAGAGATGTTTTTGCGGGATCTTGAAAACTCTACAGAAGTGATCTTGCGCAGGCCCAACCGGGTGGGGTTGGCGACTTCACAAGCGCGAACAGATAAGAATCACAGGAAGATCGGTAAGCGAAAGGCATCGCGGACTGGTCGAGGTCCTATTCGGTTCGGTTATTCCGTGGGGGCCGTTCTGCGGGAACATCGTTTCTTTAACCAAGGCGAGACAAAGATCACCGCCTCCGCCGCCCTGCTGCTTTTTCTCATCGCGACGGCGGGTATATTGTGGCCGATGATAATCACGGTCCCTATCGCTTTTATATGCGGGTGGTTTTCCCTGTCACTTTTTGTGAGGGCCGTCAGGCTTTATGTGCGGTCAAAATCCGAGGGAGACGGCACCTGATCGTTGAAAAAGTCTGTCTGTTGTCGTCCGCCATCGGAAGGTACGAACTGAACGCCATGCGCACCCGAAGTAAAAAGAATGCCGTCGGATGTCAATGATGAATGGCGGGTTTCTGAAGGCGCTTTTGAATATAGTGCAACAGGTGATAGACGGGCATTTAGATAAAAATTATCCCCCGACAACCGTCCGGTCCAACTCAAGACGATTTGTGGGCACAAATCATATGCCGTATTTTGAAATTTTTCTCCAGAGTGTCACCCTGGAAATCCCCAGTTCTTTTGCCGCCTGAGTTTGGTTAAATTTGCATCTCCAGAGAGCGTTGATGATGGATTCTTTTTCAGATTCCGCCAAGCTTTCCGAATTATCACCGCCTAGGGTGACACTATCAGACACAATTTTAGACAAAGTCGTGGTCCCGGTATTAGACGACTGCGGAAACAATAAATGAACCGGCAGATGTTCAGGAAGAATCACCGAACCAGTTTTCATGGCCAGTGAATACTCTATTACATTTTCCAGTTCCCTTACATTGCCCGGCCATCGATATTCTAAAAGTATTTTTTGAGTTTCATGGTCCAACTTTAATTTCTGATACTTATTCTTTCTTGCGTGTTGATTTATGAAATGGGTGGCTAGTATGAGGATGTCCTCCTTGCGTTCTCGCAAAGGTGGAACGTGCAAAGGAATGACCGCAATTCGATAATATAAATCCTGTCGAAATAAACCTTGCTTGACAAGACGTATCAAATCCTTGTTGGTAGCGCACAAAAGTCTTACGTCAACACGATAAGTTTTGTTACTGCCGATCGGGCGTATTTCCTTTTCTTGAATCGCGTGTAATAGCTTTACCTGTAGGGGGATCGCAAGGTCCCCCACTTCATCTAGAAACAATGTCCCCCCGTCCGCCGCCCTGAATAATCCAATATTGTCTGAAATTGCACCGCTGAATGAGCCTCGTATATGACCAAATAGCTCTGATTCAATGAGGTTTTCGGGAAGCGCGCCGCAATTGATCTGTACAAAAGGTTTATCGCTGCGGGTGCTGTTAGCGTGAATGGCTTCTGCGATCATGTTTTTACCAACACCGGTTTCGCCCGTGATAAGTACCGTGGATTCCAATTCGGCACAACGTAAGGCGGTGTTAATGCATTTATGCATGACCGGGGCTGATGAAACTATTCCTGACAAAACATTTTTCAGTTTGATTTGACGCTTGAAACATTGAAGTTCCTGTTCTCGGGCCTGCAACTCCACGATGCTGGTAGTGTCCTTTAAAATTTCTACGTAGGCAAAGGTATGTCCCAAGTCGTTTTTAATTTCTTCCACGCTTGCTTCAAAATACCTTTGCTTTCTTCCGTCATTCAACGTGACGATTTCGTTTCTACAGGCTTTAAGTGGCAGAAGCGGTTCTTGTTTATGGTAAATTTCACGGGCCTGCATGTTTGAAAGGAGATGATTGCCATTGACGTCAAATACCGATACGCTGTCGCCGATGCCAAACAAGATAGCTTCAAGCTTCATTTTTTCATTTTTCAGTGACTCCTGGTTTTCCCTCAAGGTCTCGTTTGCCTTTATAAGTTCCTGGTTGGCGGCTTTCAGTTTAGCCCGGATTTGCTTTTGTTCGCTGATGTCAAGGACAAGAACATTTTCCGATACCGGGCGTCCTGTGTCATCCTTGTTTATCGAAACTATGAATAGGACGGGAATTTTTTCCCCGCTTTTATGGTAGATGAAATATTCGGCCTGGTAATATTCTGAATCGATTTTTAAGAGGTCCCCGTGTCTTAATGTCTGATATTCCTGTTCAGTGAAGAATTCACTTACGTGATGCCCAATGAGTTCTTTACGCGTCAAACCGTTAATTTTGAGTAGTGCTTTGTTGACTTCCAAAATATTGTCATCCATGTCTTGAAGCACAAAGCCGATATTTAGTGCATCCAAAAGTTTTTTAGACTTTTTTATCCAAATGAGATCGCTATGTTGATTTGTCATATCATACCCCACCCTTAGCATATCGTAGCAATCTGAAGCATATTGTAACACGTTACAATAGTAAAGACAAATTCTTTGGGGATGCAGCATAGTTTTTTGATAAAGTTTATTAGTTAATGATTACCAGCAATTACAAAAATATTTTGCCTTTTTAATAAAGTTAAATTTTTCGGCACATCGGTTGCACAAGAAAGATTTACGATTGCAACATTTTCTATAATGAAAGGTGCATCCAAGTTCATTCAATAAACTTGTGAGGAGGTTGTATGCGAGTATTGGCATTAGGGGGCGCGGGAGACATGGGGAGAACAGCGGTCACAACCCTTATTAATTCACCCGGCATAGAAGCAATCACAGTGGCCGATAGGAATTATGAATCGGCTGAAAAGTTTATAAATCTAGCCAATACGAAGAAGGCGTCGGCTACTAAGATCGATGTTACTGACCGCCGTCAGCTGATGGATCTGATTTCTCGACATGATCTCGTAATGAGTTCGGTCGGCCCATATTACAAGTTTGGCCCAAGTATCACAGAGGCGTGTATTGAGGCGGGGAAATCGTGTGCCGACATATGTGATGATTGGAAACCCATGTTGAGTGTTTTGTCTATGGATGAAAAAGCAAAGCAGGCGGGAATCACGATAATTCCTGGAATCGGTGCCAGCCCCGGCCTTTCTAATCTCATGGCGGTCCTTGGCGCTTCCGAACTTGACGAGGTGGATGAAATAGTCACGGCGTGGGGGGCGGGGAAAGCGGTATCAGGACCACCGCAACCTCATCATGTAAAGAAAAAGTTTCTTGATGAAGCGGGAGTCAGTGGGGAAAATGCCGCCGTTGCACACCTTTTATATGAATGCCTGGAACCCATACCCACGTTTCGAGAGGGCGCAATCACCTATATTGAACCTCTTTCAGATGCGGCGCCGATAAGGTTTCCTGGACATGAAGATACGCGTGCATATCACATCGGCCACCCGGAACCAGTCACAATACCAAGAGCAGTTAAAGCAAATTCGGTTTCCAATGTAATGTTCTATGGAAAGTCCTTCATTGAACTTTTAAGAAAATTCGTAGGGCAAATTAAACAGGGCGTATTGTCAATAGAACAAGCGGCACTACAGCTACAACTAGATATGATAACCAATGCCGAAATAATCGGTGCAGAAAGCACAAGTCCTCTGCCTCCAATATGCGCAACGGTAACAGGCATGAAAAACGGAACAAGGAAAAGAATCGCTGTGGGATTGACACATATTCCCTATGGACAAATGGCAGGAGGCACTGGGGTTCCTCTCGCGATTGCCATTATGATGCTCGCTGAAGGTAGAATAACTTTAACAGGGGTGCAGCCGCCGGAGTTGGCCATAGAGCCCCGCTACTTCTTGAATAGATATGCGAAATACTGTGGTGAGGGTTTGAGTGTCGACGATGTCTTATTAAAGAAAGAAGATTATCTCTAAAATCATATGTTCGCATAAAGGCATTAGATGTTCTGCAATTAGGTCAGGTGCTGTCCGTCACATAAAAACCTGACGGAAAGGAGGAAGGGGGATTGTGAATGTCATGAGTCTAGCTTTGAGCTATGCAGCGAAAGGAGAGGAATATCCAGGATTAATTTTTGAAGGGGAATCATTTACTAACGAAGCTGTCAGCTCTGAAGCAAGGCGATTAGCAGAAGGGCTTAGAAACATAGGAGTTAATCCCGGCGATATCGTCGCAACAATTTTACCAAATTGCAAAGAAATATTAACAGTTTACGAAGGAGTACTACGTTGTGGAGGCGTATTGTTGCCGATCATCTTTGCCCTTACGGAGCCAGAAATTACGTACATATTAATGGATTCCGGAGCCGGATACATCATTACCAGCAGGGAACTTCTGGGCAAGATTAACAAAACTCTTCGGCACAAGGCAAAAATTGTGGTGATCGATACGGAGGGTGCGACTGAAAACGATTTTATCGACTACCAATCGCTTATAGAAAACTGTCCGGATAGTGAAAACATTGCCGAGCGAACAGGCGATGACCTCGCAATGGTTATGTACACGTCAGGAACTACCGGCAAACCCAAAGGAGTCATGTTGACTCACGACAATTTCTGCGCCTCTTTAGAATGCCCCTTTTACGATGCCTTTAATGCCGAAGGGGCTACCGTTCTTATCACCCTCCCCATGAATCATGTATTTGGACTGGCTATATGGCTGTATAGTTACTGGAAACACGGTGGGACATTGGTTCTTCACAAATGGTTTGACCCGGCAAAGGCATTGCAAGATATTGCAAGATTCAAAGTCACTTTAGTTCCGCTTGTTCCAACCATGCTTCTAAGAATTCTCGAAGAGACCGGCAAAGCCGTATACGATACAAGCTCCGTGCAGATCTGGTTTGTTGCCGGCGCTCCGTTTCCGCCTCATAAAATCAAAGAAGTCGAAGAGCGATTGGGCGGCATTTTTATTCATGATTATGGATTGACAGAAACGACAGGGGATCTTTGCTGTCAAGATCCCAACGGGATACGCAAGCCCGGATCAGTGGGTAAGCCTATGCCGGGGATGGAAGTTCGAATTGTTGACGATAACGGTAAAGAAGTATCCCGTGGGGAATGGGGTGAGATTACCGTTAGAGGGTGGGGCGTTATGAAGGGTTATATAAATCGCCCTGAGGAAACGCATGAAGTCATAAGGGATGGATTTTTATACACGGGTGATATTGGATATCTTGACGAAGACGGAGATTTGTTCATTACGGACCGCAAAAAAAACATGATCTTGCGGGGGGGAGAAAACATATATCCGCTTGAAATTGAAAATGTCCTTCACAACATATCCGGCATAGCGGAAGCCGTCGTGTTCGGAATTCCTGATCCGGAGTATGGGGAAGAAGTCGTGGCGTGTGTTGTTTTGGATGAGGGGTGTTCAATAACGCAAGAGGCCATTGCTTCCGAATGCCTGAAATATATTCCAAGGTATAAGTGCCCCAAACAGATCGCCTTTGTCAAAGAACTGCCCAAAACTCAAACAGGGAAGTTTGACAAAAAAGTTCTTCTTGCAAACGCCGGTGTCCTGTTTGGTGCGAAGAGTTCCCAAGTAACCCGGATGTAACAGCTAAAAACCCCCTCCTTATTATAATTTTGCAGCGGTAGCGAGGTAGGGATTCATGGGGTGGTGTTCGGAACGTGTCAATGAAAATGAGACACTGCCATCAACAATTTAGTGTATCACCGACTCACTTTCATTCGGTGACGGTTTGTTAATCCAAACGGCCTTTGGCAATGCCATCGGCTTCGGAACCTTTCCCTTAAACCGATTCGGATATTTTTCAAAGGCCGCTTTCAACACCGTTTCACGCTCTTTGATAATCTGCTGAGCCCGTCCATAATGGACATCTTCCGGCGTCAGGTATCCAATACCGGAATGATAATGCTCCGTGTTATACCAAGTGAAAAATACCTGACAAAAGGACCTGGAATCTTGAAGACATCCGAACCGTCCAGGAAAATCAGGCCGATATTTCATGGTCTTAAACTGTGCTTCCGAATAGGGATTATCGTTGCTCACATACGGACGTGAATGACTCTTGGTAACCCCCAGATCCGCCAGTAATAATGCTACCGGCTTCGATGTCATGCTGGGACCGCGATCGGCATGAATGATCAACTGATCCTGTTCAATACCCTGTTTCTCACTGCTCTGTTCGATCAGTTTTTTGGCCAGTGCAGATTTCTCACGGGTGGCTACCATCCAGCCAACAACATACCGGCTGAAGATATCAAGGATGACGTAGAGATAATAGTAGGTCCACTTCACCGGTCCCTTGAGCTTCGTTATGTCCCATGACCATACCCGATTGGGTGCTGTTGCCAGGAGCTCCGGCTTTTTATAGAAGGGATGGCGCAGTTGGTTTCTCCGTTCCCGCACTTCTCGATTCTCTTCCAGGATGCGGTACATGGTCCGTACCGAACACAGATAATGTCCGTCATCAAGCAGGGCCGCATAAACCTCGCGTGGCGCCTGATCGACAAACCGCTCGTCATGAAGGATATCCAGCACATCGCGTCGTTCGTTATCCGTCAGTGCTAACGGTGACACAGGACGGCAGTGATCATGCGTCGAGGTTCTGTCTCTATCACGCCATCGGTAAAAGCTGGCTCGCGGAAGAGCCAGGGCATCTCAGGCGCTCTTTACCCCCACGTCTTTTGCTAATGATCCTGCCCTATTCATGAGTTCTTCTCTCCGCTTTCCGCGAGAGGTATCTGCAGGATCTCGGATACTTTTTTTTGGACGTCGATAATGGTTTCCGCCTGCTTGAGTTTCTTTTGCAATCGCTCATTTTCCCGTTCAAGTTCGGCGATACGACGGGCTGATGGGTCAGGCTCTTGTGCCTTGCGTCCTCTCTTCTTGGGAGACAGAGCTTCCAGCGTCCCATGCTCCCACTGGCGTCTCCACGTAACCAGATTGGATGAATACAGGCCTTCTCGACGCAACAGGGCACCAATCTGACCGTGTTCCCTGCACCGTTCCGCTTCAGTGAGAATCCGAAGCTTATATGCTGCCGTGAATCGGCGGCGAACCCCTTTCTCTCGAACCTCGGGATCGGGAATGGCACTGATAGCCTGAACGTTTTCTGTCTTGTAGATGGAGGAAATTCCAGTCGCCCTACGGACTCCTTCCATTTCCTCCATCCTGTTGCTAATCCGAGCTTCCATATGTTCTTTCTCTAACATCTTGCTTCTCCTCCCCCACCCTCTATATACTCTAATTTATGGGTTGGGAAGTGTCTCACTTATACTGGCACAGAGGGGTTTTTTGTATACGAACTTACATAACCGTACGTGTTGTTTACGTATGTAGTCTCTCAGGAGCTAATAAAATGCCTTTAACAACAAGAATAAATGCTTTGAAAGAAGAAAAAATGACTCAGATCAGATGGCAAATACCTGTAGTCCTCATGATCTCGATACTGGTTTCTTATTTTGATCGGATGAATATTTCTTTTGCTCTTCCCATGATAGCTAAAGATTATGGTTGGACAGTAGCTGAAACAGGAAAGTACGGTGGTTTACTGATGAGTGTATTTTTTGTGGGGTACGGTATTTCCACGATATTTATGAGTCCGATAGGTGAGAGGTTCGGGGCGAAGAAAAGTATAATTGCCGTGGTTATTCTCTTCTCACTAGTGACCTGTCTCCAGGCTCCTGTCGGAATGATGCTGACATTATTTGTGGCAGTTCGTGTTTTGCTTGGGCTGGTTTCCGGAATTCATGGCCCGATGAATGGTGTTCTGACTGAAAGATGGTTTCCAATAAATGAACGTTCCAGAGCCAACAGCATCTGGTTTTGTGGAATTTTTGCGGCCATGATATTGGCGCCCCTCGTGGTTGTACCTTTGTGCGAATTTCTTGGGTGGAAAATGATGTTTGTAGTTATTGGACTAGGCGGCATGATCATTACCGTGCCGTTACTAAAATTCTTTGTCTATGAAGAGCCGGAAGATCATCCTAAAATTTCAGTGTCCGAGATAGATTACATTCAAAAGGGACGGATAGTTGATACTGAAAAGGAAACCGCTCTCAGTTTGATGAGCACTGTTAAAGTCCTAGGGCGTCAGAGAATATTCTGGTTGGTTATCGCTATAGGAATAATAAATAACATGATTGCTTTTGGCCTTGTAAGCTGGATGCCGACATTTTTTACAGAAGGACGAAAATTGGAGTTCAGCAATTTAGTTTATGCGACTTCAGTGCCGTACATTCTAAGCATTGTGGGGGCTCTCACGTGGGCGTACCTTGGAGACAAAACAAACAAAAGAGGGTTCTTGTCAAGTCTTGCCTTTTTAGGCTCCGGAATAATGATATGCTTAGCCGCTTCCACCTCTTTCATTCCGCTGATCATCTTCTACTTTGCCGCCATGATATTTTTTAGTGCTGCTTATAACGCCAATGAAATCGCTTTTGTTCAGCGGATTGTTCCCAGCGAAAGAACAGGTACCGGTATCGGAATTTATCTCGGGCTTTCAATGATGCTGGGAGGCGGATTGGGACCAATTCTGGTAGGTGGTGCCGTTTCTATCTCGGGAAGTTATAGTTATGGGATTGGGTCTCTTTCTGTACTCTGCTTCGGATGCTCGTTTCTGGCATTCTTTCTCGGACGCAAGCTGGCATATTGAAATGCCCGGTTATTTATATGGTATGCTGCTGGACGCCTTCGATTTCCCAAACCTTTGGCAGGGCCTCCTTCAACTTATGTCCAAAAGTCGTGTTGAATTAAAAAACTCCGTGCCGTCCATGTAATACAGGTAGCTATTTTCAACCTTGCCAGGAAAAAGCGAGCGGTATGAGCGGTCGTACGTGGTGCCGCCGTCATCGTTATCGATGTCGCTCAATTTTACCAAGTGGTGACACAAATCGATCATCTGGGGAAGCTTACGGATAGATTGTTTTATGGGAGCGAGCTGAGTCACGTCTTATCTCCCCCGTTTACTCGATAGAAACAAGTCGGGGCCTGCGAGCGCAGGGGGCAGAAAGCCGCCTTGCAATGCAGGCCGGCGCCGGCCTTACCTTTGATTACCTTTCGTTGCCGGTTTTCCACCCAGGCGCGGGCCTCTTCTTCCGTATCCGCATGGCCGGCGCTTCGGATCAGTTCCCCCCGGCAATGTACAAATCTATAGCAGAGCTCATACTTCATAATGATCCGAGTATTGAAGGTTTCGAAGGCGGCGGGCAAGGCCGGGAAATGAGATTTTCCGCTGAATGGGTTCGACTATCCATGATGATTGCCCTTTCGGACCTTTTTTGATTTTGTTGCCCGGCCGTCCCAATATTCAATTCCGCCGAAAGCCCGTCCGTGGGCGGGGAGATTAAAACTCTTCCCCGATTTGCAGCAACGCCTTGATCGCCTGGCCCGTATCGATGCGGGTCTGATATAGCTCCGGAAGCCTCTCAAGCGGCGCGTAATCGGTGATTAGGGGATGGGCGTCTATCAGGCCCTCCGCCATCCAGTTCAGGCATTCGATATTCTCCTCGTGGGTGTTGGACATGGAGGCCGCCATTTTGATTTCCTTTAGATTCATCTTGTAGGGTTCGGGAACGGTGAAAGGCTGGAAGATCATGCTGATGATGCAAACCTGTCCACCGATTCCCGCCAGGTCGATGGCACGCCCGATATTGTCTACGACGCCGGAACATTCAAAGATCCGTTCGAAGGAACCGCCGGAAAAGGCGGCAATCTCTTCGTTGGCCGCCTGGGGATGAAGGGCGTGATCGGCGCCGTAAGCAAGGGCTATGTCCCTTTTTGCATCAATCGGTTCCACCGCGACTATGGGATAATGCCCCAGGATTTTGAGCAACCTGACGGCACACAAACCTATGGGGCCGCCGCCCATGACAAGTGCCGAACCCGGGTCCCCTTCCGTCTGCCTGATTCCGTGCAGGGCAGCGGCAAATGTCTCTGCCAGGGCCGCATTCTTTGAATCAACGCCATCGGGGATAGGAATGAGCATTCCGGGGAACACCTTTACATATTCGGCAAAACCGCCGTTGAGATCGCCTATGCCCGCCGTTCGTCTGTTCATGGTGCACATGTGGGGTTTCCCCTTTAGGCAGTTGGGACATTCCCCGCAGAATGTGGGACGGATGCATACCTTGGTGCCCAAGTCAGGCCCCTTCGCACCAGCACCCTTTTCCACCACCACTCCGCTGATCTCGTGACCGAGGATGTAGCCGTCCGGAACGAGTCCGATTTTTACCAGTGAATGATCAGAGCCGCAAAATCCGGTGTCGGCAACCTTCACCAACACCTCCCCGTCATTTACTTCATAATCAGGTACATCTTGGTAAACCAGCCCCTTGCCGCTCCTAAAGACAACCGCCTTCATTTTACCTCCAATTTCGATAATCCAGATGTTGGTATTTCTTGAGATAGCGGACCGGAAGCGCCAGGGCATCCTTGCGGAACGGGGGAGCCAACATCATGCCGTCCACGCAGAACTCCAGGACAGTGGGTTTGCGGCTTTTTATGCATGTATCGAAGGCCTCGGCAATATCCTGCGGCCTCTCGACCCTGACACCCTCTGCGCCCATGGCCTTGGCGACCGGTACGAAGCTCTTCGGGGTAGGGATATCCACTCCGTAAAAGCGACTGTTATAAAAGTCTATCTGGTTCTTTGCTTCCGCCCCCC
>JAHDRK010000014.1 GCA_018433345.1 Syntrophobacterales bacterium
ATCCCTATATTCCTCTTCACGTGACCTATACCTGGGTCATCATGGTTTTCTTGATTGTTCTAGGGTTTTTGGCAACTCGGAATCTCAAACTGATTCCCGGGGGAATACAGAATGTCATGGAAGTGGTGACGAGCGGTATTTATAATTTCATGATTGATACCATGGGTCCCAGGGGGCATAAATTTTTTCCCTTGATCGCCACGCTTACCCTTTTTATTTTGGTTTCAAACCTCAGCGCCGTCATCCCGGGTTTCGAACCCCCCACGGTAAATCTGAACACCACGGCAGCCCTTGCTTTGGTGGTGTTCATTCTGACCCACGTGGTGGGTATCAAGGAACACGGGTTTGCCTACGTAAAACATTTTTTAGGACCGATCTGGTGGATGGCCCCGATCATGTTGCCCATTGAGATCATAAGCCACTTGGCGCGGCCGCTCTCACTGTCGCTTCGTCTTTTCGGCAACATGTTCGGCAAGGAACTGGTTCTTGTCATCGCCCTGCTCTTGGCGCCTCTGTTCGTTCCCCTCCCGATTTACGTGCTCAAGGTTTTCGCCGGGCTGATCCAGACGGCGGTTTTCGTGCTGCTTGCCATGATGTACATAGGAGGCGCCATGGAAGAGGCCCACTAAGGAGGGGCTGATACGTTGTTTAACGGGGGTTGCGGTCCGTGGATATCGCAGCCCCCTTTTTTTGCCGAATTCTCGAGAAGCCAAGTTCCGAACGTCCGGGGCAAGGCCGTGAAATTTCTTGAAGTGCTTACTCTCCTATGATAGGGAAACAGAATTATTGAACATATTGTCAAGGGGGTGCGTTTCGGCACAACCACGGAATTACTCATTGAGAGGCGCTGGTTGTATTATGGATGAAAAGGATTGGGGCGGAAGATCGGCGGAGATGGATGTTTCCGACGAAGTGGCGCCTCGGGGAGAAAAAGTGGATGGCATCCGGCCGCAGGATGAAGAGGTCGTTGTCGACTTGGTAGAGCCCATTCCCGATGAGGAGGCGATTTCGTCTTTTTTGGAAGAGGTCAATGTGCGAAGGCAAATCGAGGAAACGGCGGAACGGGTCGCCCGCGAAATGTTTCCCGAAATCGCCGCGCGAGTTATCCGCGAAGAGATCGAAAAGCTGAAGCGTGAAAAGTGATCTCCCTGCTGTCATGTTGTTTAGTAATCCCGAACAGTAATGGTATAGGAGAAGTGAATTGTCCCCACGACAAACGTTTCTTTTGCTCGCGGGTGTCCTCCTGTTGTCGGCGGTATTTCAGGCGGATGCCCGGGCGACGGCTCGGAACGATTCGGTGACGGTGACTGTCGACGGTGTCGCTTCCATCGAAGGAGGCGACTACGCGGGATCGAGAGACCGCGCCATCAGGGCCGCCCTGAAAAGCGCGCTTGCCTTTGTGATAAAGTCGGAGGGTTACGGCGCAAAGGGGGGAGAAGAGGAAAAACTCTTGAAAACCGCCGACCTCGAAGCATTTTATAGCAACGCCCATTCCTATGTCTCTGACTATCGGATAATAGAGGAAGGCGCTGAAGGCGGGCTGTATAGGGTTGTTCTGGCGGCGACGGTTTTGAAGGGCAGGGTTATCGAAGAATTGGAAAGCAGGGTGTCGGGTGCCCCGGCGTGGCACGCAACAGCAATCCGCGGCGCCCTTGGGGCGGAGCCCGTTATGGTTAGAGTCAGCGGTATCCGCACTTACGCTCAATACGGGGAGTTGAAACAATACCTGGCGAAGGAGATTCCCTGCATTAGCTCGGTTTATCCGCGAAGCTTCGAGTACCAATCGGTGGAATTTGAAGTTCGATTGCAAAGCAATCGGAGTATCGATTGCCTGGAGAAGAGGCTCGCCGTCGCAGACATTCCCGGGGTTCCCGTTGTTCTGCGTTATAGTACCGACGAACAGATTGAACTTCAAGTACTGGGGTGGCCGAGGTGATTTTGTAATGTCGTTGCGCTGGAAAATTATTTTACTGGTCTGCCTGGTAACATTGCCGATGATGATGGGGTGCGCGTCCCGGAAACCGCTGGAGCCGGATCCGGAACCGGTGTTGGAAGAAGAGGAAGAGTCGGGGCTCCGCCTCATCGCGGTCTTGCCCGTGGACAACAGGAGCGGTGACGAGCTTGCCTCGGAAATAGTGAGAAACGAGATCCGCCAGCAATTGTATTTCAAGGGATATCCGGCCATTCCAATCGTCTTTATAGACGAAAAGCTCTCCGAGCTGGTGGGCGGTGGTGCTCCCGAGGATGCCTTGTCCCTCCCGCCACAGAAAGTGGGCGCCGCCCTGGGTGTTGACGCCCTTTTGTATACAACGCTTACCAAGTGGGGTACTTCAAAGAGATTTCTCTTTGCCTCCACCGATGTGTCGGTTTCTTTCGTTCTCAAGTGCGCCAAGACAGGGGAGATCCTCTGGGAGGAGTCGAGTCGGGAAAAGGATCGGCACATGGCGATAACGGGGAACAGGGCGAAGGAGAAAGCTAAAATCCACTGCGATGAGGCCCTCCGGGTTGTGATGAACGAAGTGATGGAGACCTTTCCCGATGGCCCGGGGGCTGTGGGTTCCGGAGGTAAGCAGGAGGAATTGACCTGGTATCATTGGTACCAGCGATTTTTACGATGGTGGTGATAATTCGGGGGGCATAACACTTAATTGTTGCGGTTTATCTCTTTAATTAAGTGTTGTGTCCCCCTAGTTTCTGAGTGAAAGGAATGAAATGACCGAGACAAACAAAGAGGTTCGAGTCCGCTTTGCGCCGAGCCCCACGGGCTATCTGCACGTGGGAGGTCTGCGGACGGCACTTTTCAATTATCTTTTTGCCCGTAAGATGGGCGGAAAGTTCATTTTACGGATAGAGGACACCGATCAGAAACGGTCGATCCCCGGGGCCGTGGAAAAGTTGATGTCCACCTTGAAAACCATGGGTATCGATTACGATGAAGGTCCGGACGTAGGCGGTCCTTTCGGTCCATACATACAGTCCGAGCGGAAGGACGTCTATCTCCGGTACGTGAATCGATTGATCGAGGCGGGAGCGGCCTATTATTGCTTCTGTGACGAAGAACGGCTGGACAAGCTACGGAAAGCGCAGCGAAAGAGGAAGGAACCGACGATGTACGACGGCGCGTGCCGAGATCTGCCCGAAGGCGAGGTCCGCCGGAGACTTGAAGATGGTGAGCCGTACGTAATCAGGCTGAGGTATCCCCGTGAAGGTCGCACCGTCTTCGACGACGTGGTGCGCCGAAAGGTCGCCGTGGACAATTCCCAGGTGGACGACCAGGTGCTGATCAAGTCCGACGGGTTTCCCACCTATCACCTGGCAAACGTGGTCGACGATCATCTCATGGGGATAACCCATGTGATCCGCGGTGAAGAGTGGCTCTCCAGCGTTCCAAAACACATCTTTCTTTACAGATCGCTGGGGTGGGAGCTTCCCGTATTCGTTCATCTTCCCCTGCTGCTGAACAAGGATCGGAGCAAACTCAGCAAGCGGCAGGGCGATGTGGCTGTGGAAAGATACCTGGAGCGGGGTTACCTTCCCGAGGCGCTGCTCAATTTCATCGCCCTTTTGGGATGGCATCCTCCGGACGACCGGGAGGTGTTTACCCTCGATCAGTTGATCGAGGAGTTCTCTCTCGACCGAATCAACAGGGCGGGCGCCGTTTTCGACGTGGACAAGCTCAACTGGATGAACGGATGGTACATAAGGAACTTCGACGTGGAGGACATTGCCGAACGGGCGAGGCCGTTTTACGAGGATGCCGGCATCGATGTTTCTGACAGAGAGAAGTTTGTCAAGGTCATTGCCGTGGCCAGGGACTACGTGTCATCACTGGATGAAATCGTGGACCGGGGGCGGATGTTTTACGAGGAGTTGGATTTTTCCGACGAACAGCGCGCCCTCATGGCCGAGGAAGATTCCAAGGCGATCTACGCCCGGTGGATCGACGAGCTTTCGAAGAAAAGCGAATGGAGCCGCGCCGACAGCGATCGCCTTATCAAGGAAACGATGGCGGAGCTTGGTTTGAAGGGAAAGCAGTATTATTTCCCGCTTCGGCTGGCGTTGTTCGGAAACACACACGGTCCGGATATCCCCACGCTTGTCGACATTCTCGGTGTTGACGAGACGTTGCGGCGTTTGCGCCGGGCATTTGATATGTCATGACCGCCGCGGTGCGAGAGATTGTTTTGTAGGAGTAAACGATGCCCTCTATATTGGTAATCGGACACGGAGCCAGGGAACACGTCATCGCTGAAACGCTGGCCCGGTCGGAGAGTCGCCCGGACTTGTACGCCTTCATGAAATCGAACAATCCGGGAATCGCTTCCCATTGCGTGGAAACCAGGTTGGGAGACTACGGCGACCTGGAGGACGTAGTGGGTTACGCGCGGGGCAAGGGTGTGGATTTCGCCTTCGTGGGGCCCGAATATCCCTTGGAAAGGGGCGTCGTGGACGCACTGGCAGACGCGGGCATCCCGGCCGTGGGGCCTATGAAGTCGCTCGCCAGGCTGGAGACGTCGAAGATATTCACCAGGCGCCTTCTCGACAAATACGGTATTCAGGGGAATCCCGCCTTTAGAGTCTTTACCTCTCTTGACGGCGTGGAGGAATTCATTCGAGAACTTCCGAGAGGAGCCGTCATCAAGCCGGACGGTCTTACGGGTGGAAAGGGCGTAATGGTGCAGGGAGACCACTTCGATTCGGCGGCCGAAGCCCTCGCCGTCTGCCGGGCGATTTTGGAAAGGCATTCATCGGTCCTGGTGGAGGAAAGGTTGGAGGGCGAAGAATTCTCTCTCCAGTGCTTTTGTGACGGCGTCACGGTGGCGGCGACCCCCGCCGTTCAGGATCACAAGAGGCGGTTCGTGGGCGACAGGGGGCCCAACACGGGCGGCATGGGCTCTTATTCCTTCCCCGATCACGGGTTGCCTTTCCTGCGTCCCGACGACTTGACGCAGGCGCTGGAAATAACGAAGAAGGTGGCCGACGCCCTCTACCGGGAGACGGGTCTGCGGTACAAGGGAATCATGTACGGGGGATTCATTGCCGTCGCCGATGGGATTCGATTACTGGAATACAACGCCCGCCTGGGCGATCCCGAGGCCATGAACGTGCTTCCGCTGCTGAAGACCGATTTTGTCGATCTTTGCCGGGCGGTGATCGACGGTGCCTTGGCGGACATGGATGTTGAATTCGAACGGAAGGCGACGGTCTGTAAATACGTTGTACCCAAAGGCTATGGACTTCCCGCCGACCATCCCGACGCGTCGTCCCTGGGAGCCAAAATCCACGTGGGCGAGGTGGGTGACGTCAAAATATATTATTCATCGGTGGATCTCAGGGAGGATGGGCTTTACATGACATCTTCACGCGCCCTGGGCGTGGTGGGAATAGACGAGGACATCGCCGCCGCGGAACGAAAAGCCGAAAAGGCCATCGAGGCTATCGGCGGCCCCGTGGACCACCGCCCCGACATCGGCACGGAGGACCTGATTCGTAAACGCGTCGAGCACATGAAAAAAGAGAGGGGGTCAAATCTTTAAACTTGACATTTGGTAAAAATGTAACGGCCGACAGATGATAAAAAAGGTGATTTTCGACTTTTTGCGAGACCATCAATATATATTCATGTCGAAGTGAGGATTTGCAATGGAAAACAAGATACAGCGTGTTTTGATCAGTGTGACGGACAAGAAGGGAATCGTAGATTTTGCCGAAAAGCTATCCCGGTTTAACGTGGAGATTCTGTCCACGGGAGGGACTGCCGAGCAATTGAAAAAAGCGGGGATAGCGGTGACCGACGTTTCCGACTATACCGGTTTTCCTGAGATGATGGACGGACGTCTGAAGACCCTCCATCCCAAGATACACGGCGGCATTCTTGCCGTGCGCACGAACCCCGATCACATGAGCGCCCTTGAGAAACACGGCATCAAGACAATAGACATGGTAGTCATCAACCTCTATCGCGTCGAGGATAGGGTGGCCCGAGAGGACTGCACCCTGGAAGAGGCCGTTGAAAACATCGATATCGGCGGTCCCGCCATGTTGCGGGCGGCGGCGAAAAATTGGCCCTTTGTTTCGGTGGTCACAGATCCATCCGACTATGATCGGATCATCGGCGAGATGGAAAAGAGCGGCGGCGCTGTGAGCCGAACGACTAAATTCACCCTTGCCGTGAAGGCCTTCGAGTTGACAGCCCGGTATGACGGTGCGATCGCCAATTACCTGGGGAAGATAAGTTTGGACGGAAGCAAGGCCTACTTTCCCAACACGCTCTCGCTCCAGTTCGAAAAGGTGCAGGATCTTCGTTACGGCGAGAATCCTCACCAGCGGGCCGCCTTTTATCGGGAAGGGAACTCGGCCGTCGCCTGCGTCGCCAATGCAAGACAAATCCAGGGCAAAGAGCTTTCGTACAACAACATCATGGACAGCGACGCGGCCTGGCTTGCCGTTTCGGACTTCGACTGCCCGGCTGCCGTCATAATGAAGCACGCCAATCCCTGCGGCGCCGCCACGGCGGACAAAAATCTGAAAGATGCGTACCTGAAGGCCCTGGAAACCGATCCCGTCTCCGCCTTCGGCGGTATAGTGGGTTTTAACCGGCCGGTGGATGCCGATACCGCGGAGGAGCTGGCGAAAATTTTTCTCGAGGTCATTGTTGCGCCCGGTTACGAAAAGGAGGCCCGGGACATCCTTGCCACCAAGAAGAACGTGCGCCTCTTGGAGATCCCGGCCGGAGCGGCGGCAGGTTCGCCTGGTCTCGATTATCGCAGAGTGGTGGGAGGTCTGCTTGTCCAGGATAGGGACACGGCCGTCGACGATGTGAGGGCCGCAAAGGTGGTCACGAAACGGAAACCATCCGAGGAAGAATACCAGGGACTGGATTTTGCCTGGAAGTTGGTCAAGCACGTCAAGTCAAACGCCATCGTGTTCGCCTCGAAGGATCAGTTGGTGGGAGTGGGTGCCGGCCAGATGAGCCGGGTGGATTCAGTGGAGATCGCCCGCATGAAGGCAAAGCTTCCCACCGAGGGTGCCGTGCTCGCCTCCGATGCCTTTTTCCCTTTCAGGGACGGCATCGACACGGCGGCCCGGGCCGGCATAACGGCGATCGTTCAGCCGGGTGGTTCGATCAGGGATGAAGAGGCTATCGCTGCGGCCGACGAGCACGGCATCGCCATGGTGTTCACGGGCAGGAGACATTTCAGGCATTAGTTTTTATGGTCCCGTAAAAACTCATCATGACAGCCCGCATAATTTCAGTAGATCCGTGTGAACCCGGCCTCTGGGTTGAAGAGGCGGCCGCCCTCTTGAGAAAGGGGGGTATTATAGCCTATCCCACGGAGACCTTTTATGGTCTGGGTGTGGACGGGACCAACGAAGCCGCGGTGGAGAGGATATTCGAGGTCAAGGGGCGGGACAGTAATGTTCCCGTTTCGCTGATCATAGGAGATCTGTCCGCCCTGGAGGGTCTTGTCCGGTCCGTTCCGGAAGCGGGAAGGCGCATAGCCGACGCCTTTTGGCCGGGCGCCGTTACCATCGTCTTTGAAGCCGCTCCCGACGTGCCCGAAAAGCTTACGGCGGGCACCGGCAAGATAGGAGTACGCCTTACCAGCCATCCTGTCGCCCGGGCGATCGCCCGACAACTGGGAAGACCTTTGACGGCCACCAGCGCCAATCGGTCCGGTGCCGGCGAGTGCCTCACGGCCCAGGAGGTGTTCGCGGTTCTTGGCGAGGACCTGGACGCCGTTGTAGACGGCGGCCGAACGCCCGGCCCGCCGGGTTCAACCATCGTTGACGTAACCGTAGACCCGCCCAAGGTGCTCCGCGAAGGAGCGAACATCGATGGGGTCAAATCTTTAAACTTGACATTTGAGAAAAAAGAGAGGGGTGAGAGTGAAAGGTGAAGGGTGCGGCTTTGCCGCCCTTCAGTTACCGGTTTCCAGGTCGGCGAGTGTCGCGTCCACCAACTCCACGGCGAAAACGCCGGCTTCTTTCGCCGGGTTTACGAAGGCGATCATAAACGGTATTGATCCTCCGGGCGGGATTATAAAACCCCGGCGATCACGTCCCGCGGGCATCATCAATTCTCTTTCTATTTCTCTCCTTGTCAGGTTGCGTAATTCTTCTTCGGTGAGCAGGTTACCGCAATAGGATTCGGTCTCGGCAATGACGTTCTTGTCGATGTCCATCAGTTTTCCCCTGACGCGTATCGACGATAGGGTGTAGTTACTTTTGTTGGCGGCTGTCCCTTGAATAAGTAAAATTTTTCCGGAGATCCAGTTCTCGTGTACCGATTCTTCTACGTCTATGAGTTCGATTCCTTGACGGACTTCTTGCATGACATCACTACCGCCGCTGGAGGTGATCCAGGATTCGAGGGTTACCAGGGTTTCCGTAACGCCCTTGGTTACGGTGGTTATTAGAGGTTCGCTCCATGCCAATATGAGGGCGGCCGCTACGATCGCCAGGCACATGACGAGAAATGTGAACCACCCTTTCGAAAAGGATCTCTCTTTGCCGCCAGGCGACCCTTCCCTCTTGGTTTGAGGGGCGTGATGCTTTACCGGGGATTCCTTCGACGGAGCCTCGAACCCCTCTTCCGGCGTTTTCCCCGACAGGGTGCTTTTGTCTATCTCGTCGAGAAGGCCGGCGATTTTTTTGAAGTCTTCCTCCGGGGCGATTGGAATATCAAGGAAAGAAGAATCCTCCTTGTGTGTTATGACGGGCGGTTTTTGCCGGAGACGGAATATGTGACCGCAACCGGTACACCTGAAGCGGGCCGATTTTTTCGCCATGAGGTCGTTGCTTGCGCGGTATCTTCTTCCGCAATTGGGGCATTTAATAATCACAAACCGCCTCCTGAGAGCCGTTCTTCGTCCAGGATGTATATGTCGGGAAGGCACCGATATTTTTCATCGTAATCGAGTCCGTAACCGACGACGAAACCGCCGTCTATGATAAATCCGGCGTAATCCACCGGCAGTTCCACTTCTCTTCTTTCTCTTTTGTCGAGAAGGGTGCAGACGCGAAGTGACCGGGGACGCCTCTTTTTGAGTTGTTCGATAAAGGCGTTGACGGTGATCCCAGTATCGATTATGTCTTCAATGATCAGGACGTCCCGCCCCTCGATGGAAATCTCGATATCCTTACGTATCTCCACGGATCCGGAGCCCGTAGAATCTGATCCATAGCTTGCCAGTCTCGCGAAGTCAATGGCCGGTTGATTGGGGAGCCGACGGATAAGGTCGGCGAAAAACATGAAGGCCACTTTCAAGATTCCCACCACCACCATGTCCTTTCCCGTGTAATCATGGCCGATTTCCTCGGCCAGCTCATTCACTCGCCTGTCTATCTCGTGCCTGTCGAAAAGGATTTTTCCAGGAATATTGTTCATGGTTTCCACCTGCATTTTTTCTTAAACCAACCTGTGGAAGCTGTCAAACAGTATAAACACCCCGATCACCGATCCTCGAGTCACCCTTCCGGTAGTGAGAAACGAAGGCTTCGATTGATTTTTCAATAATGTTCTCCGCGCGGATAACTTCATCCCGCGAGGCAAAACGGGAGGTCAGGCTCAGAAAAATTTTGTCGAATGACGATCGTTCGAGTCCCAGTGAGTCGTAATCAATGTGGCTTATCATGTACTGTGACCCGTCGAAATAATATTTTCCCAGACGATTTGCCTCGGGTGATCGGAAAGGCCATGCAATCTTGAAGGAAAAAAATCGATATACCAAGTCCTTTAGAAGTCCCGATTTCAGCCTTTCGGGATCGGGTGCTTCACCCAGGGCCTCCGCTGTTAAGCGGAAGTATTCCTTTACCAGGTCGATGTCGGTGATGACGAGACCATAAAGATACCAGTCGTCGATGGTATTGACGACGGCCTCTTGTTCCCATGGGGCCAGGTAATGATAGCTTGGGCAGAAATGGCCGTCGCACAGTTCGCGTCCGTAAAACGACACGTCGCGCATATCTACACCTCGGTTCATGGATGGATGGAGCAGGCATCCCACCCGGCGGTGTTCTTTGTCCAAGAATCCCAAGTACTCGCAACAGTAGATGACCTCGTAGCGTTTTTCCATCGATTCGATGGAGGTTATGCGCTTCGCAAACGCTCCCAGATCTCTCCGGTCGCGCACCGTATCGTGAAAAAGCGTGGTCCTCGCATCCAACCTCGCTTCCAGCGACTCCCGGCTGCTGTCCTTGTAGTTGTAAAGTCCGCAGCAGGCTCCGCAGGATTTACGGGGGTCGGGCTGGCAGAGATGTATGTCGTGGGGACCCGGCATCGTGCAACGCTCCTCGTAGCGAGATGCCGGGTCTATAGCGCGAAACCGAAGGTAAAGGCAAGGGGGGGGGGACGGAATAGAAGATCAGATCTCATGATCGGTTCATGGCCGGTTTTTATCCCTTATGACGCCGTGGCAGTCTCGCAAATGGTTCCAAAGGGCACGGGCAAGACCTCGGTCTTGTCGAAGGGTGAGCGGAGGAGAAGGGTGGTCTCTATACCCGGATGCCGGTATGAAGGAGTGAACGACCTTCTGTTTTATCGCCTGGTTCCAACCGCTATGATGTAGACGGTGATTTCCCTGTCTTCTTCGAGCGATAGAATCCGGTTTACCTCCCGGTCATTGAAGGCGCCGATCGGGACGCCGCCCAGACCCAGGGATGTGGCCTGCAGGAGTATGTTCTGGCCGATATGACCCGCTTCCATGTAAACATATCTCGCGCTCCGCTCACCGTACCGGCCTGTGATGCGTACGGGAACGGCGGTGATGACGAAGTTGACCGCGGCCTTCTCCACGGAGCCCTGGCCTAGGCAGGCGGCACTCAACGCTTTCGCGAAGTCTCCGGAATCCAACAGCTCAAGGCTGTGGGAAGCCGGGAGATAACGGTATATGCCGGGGGTCAATCCTTCGACGTTGTTGACGACGGCGTACAGTTCCATTGGATAGGTGGCGCCGGCCGATGGAGCCGTGCGAAGGTTCAAACCGCGGATAGAACCGGTTACACCCTGGCCGGAAAAGAGCAGCTGGGCTAACTCGGCCTCCGTCATTTCCCGGTCCGAGTAACGGCGGATGGAGCGCCTTTGCTTGAGGGCTTCTTCAAGTGACATCCCTTTGTGCGTGGCTTCCTTCAGGGCTATTATCTTTTCATTCATGGCAGCGTTTTTTCCTCCCTGTGTACAACCCGCCGTAATGGCGGCGAAAATCAAGATAAACGCCTGGATCGCGGCGGCCGCCGACAGACTTGTTTTTACTTTTCGAAAGGACGCCGGTTTGTGATTTTTGCCATTCGTGGAAGGGAACTCGGATTTTATCCCTGTAACGTGCGTTTTCATTCCTACATGCCTTCAGAATGGTACAAGTAAAAGCGGTCCATCACCTCCAGGTTGTCCGAAAATTCATACACCAGCGGAATTCCCGTGGGGATGTTCACGCCGACGAT
>JAHDRK010000107.1 GCA_018433345.1 Syntrophobacterales bacterium
AAAAACTTGTCGCCATGATCCAGGAACACCTGAACAGGCTGGACATAAACGTCCGGTTCTCCACTTACGGCGAAGAACGCAAGAGGACCGCCGTAATCGTCTCGGAGCGCGACACGGGGGAGATCATCCGGGAATTCCCGCCGGAGGAACTTCAGAAGTTGCACGTCAAGATGGATGAATTGATAGGCATGATTTTCAACGGCGAGGCTTGACGACAACCGCCGCTTGCCTTACCTCGGTATGCACCCGCCCCTTTAAATGCCTTCGCGGTATATCCCCTTTCGGTGGTCGATTTTGTAATTTCTCATCTTCTTTTCAAAAGGCCCCGCGCTCATCACGGGGCAACAAGGAACGGGGGCATCATCCATGTTCCGTCCGGTCCAATTTCACACAACCCCCACCCCTTCCAATCTCTACTTGCCTTTTTTAGGCATGATGGAATGTCTAAGGGGGAGTTCCGAGTCTTCCAGTACGACTTGGGCGGCCGTGTTGAGATCGGCGTTTATGACGACGGGCGCGCGGAGATTGACCGTCACGTCCAGGGGGTCGCGGCGGATGGTCACTATAACGAACAGGATCGCGCGGGATGGATCGTCTATTCCAAGAAACCTGGCCTCCCTCTCCGGAAGCACCGGGCTGTAGTCGGGACAAACCAGAAACGGATTTATGACGATAAAGGTGGGACCTTTATCGATACCGCTCAGGAGACAAAAGGGCGTTTCCCCGCCCTTGGAGGCGAGGCTGTACCGCCGAACCCCCTCGAACCCGGGCAACCCCCGTTTCATGTCTATTATCCATTGTCCGCCGCCGGGGAGATCCGGCCGTTCACCCGTTCTCACGCCGCCTGCCTGTTTTTTGTGATCCGCCTCTGTGATCATGGCATCATTTCTTTCCATGGGGTTTCTCCTCTACGGCGCTCCAGTAATCGTCGATTGGAAGGCCCGAGGGATCTTCAAAAGTCGCGGAACGGATGTTTTGTTCCAAAACAACCCGGAATACCTCTTCTCTGTATACCACCACGTCGTCGGGCGCCTCTATGCCTACGCGCACCTGGTTACCCTTGACTTCCAGTATAGTGAGGCTGACGGAGTCCCCGATCCTGATGGCCTCCCCCGTCTTTCTCGTTAAAACGAGCATCGATACGCCCTCATTCCAGGAAGTCCATGAGGGTCATCGTGCCCATTTGGGCCGCCATGGAATAGGTCGCCTTCAGGACGATTTCCTGCATGGCGAAATCGGTGACCAACTCCGAAATGTCCACGTCTTCGCGGGACGAGACCAGTTCGGTCAACTTGAAATCCAGGTCCGTTAAATTGTTCTTTGCTATGTCGAGACGGTTCATCCGCGTACCGCACTTGGCGATCGCCGTGTTGACCTGTATCGACGCCCGCTGCAGACCGTCCAAGGTGCCGAGTACGGCCTCGCTGTCGTCGTCCTCGAGGGCCTCCTTCAGCTCGTTCAACAGGGCGAATACGTCGACGCCGCCCTGCGGAGAAAATACGGAATCACCGGTTATGGAGTACTCGAAGGTCACCCCCTTCGAAATCTCCACGGAAAGCTCGTCGGAATTCCCTTTGTAATACCCGGCGGCGAAGGCATCCACGTAAAATATGTCTCCCGCCGCCGGGGCGCCGTCCACTGATTCGAAGACAAGGTCTATCCCGCCGTCGTCGTCCAGGGGGACTGTCGTCGTGCCCGCCGTCAGGACCTCGGGGTCGCTTTCCTCGCCCCAGGTACGACCGCCGTCGCTTGAGACGGCCCAGGTGATTTCCCCGGTGTCCTCGTCCGCCGAAAGGATTTTGACCACGTAGGAACGGTTGTCGGTCCCTTCGTAGTTTCCATCCACGGAGATATCCCCGCTGAAGGCATTGCCCCCGGCTTGGCGTGGAAGGCCCAGTTGGTGACTCTCCGAAGCAACGGACGCAAAGGGTTGGGTTGCGGTCTGAGTCCCCGAAAACAGGTAGCGGTCGGCATACTGGTAATTGGCGATGGACTGCAACTGGTTGATGAGCTGGGATACTTGCTCGGCCGCGTAAAGGCGGGTCTCGTCCGTCGCCGTGCCCGTCCCCTGGGACAGGGCTATTTCGCGGGCGTTTATCAGTATTTCCGCGGCGGACGTGAGCTGGGATTCCGTGATGGTGATCCATGACTCGGCGTTCTCGATGGCCCGCTGGTAACCTGTGATCACGGACTGTTCTTTCTTGTAGTTCATGATCGAGGCCACACCCGATGGATCGTCCGAAATCTTGTTGATGTTTCTCTGGGAGGCCATCTTCTCGAGAATTTCGGCGTACCGCAGTTGGACGTTCGAAAGGTGGGAATACATGGTATTGAATCTCATCATTTCCGTTACGCGCATTGTCATGTCCCGGTCCTCCTACCCCCAGGATTCGCCTCTAGAATGGCTATCGGCTCAAGGCAAGTATTTCTTGAATCATTTCATCGGCCACCGTGCACAGCCGCGCCGATGCCGAGTATCCCATCTGGAACTTTATAAGGTTCAGCATTTCCTCGTCTATGGAAACGCCGGACACCTCCTCGCGCTGGTTGTTTAATTGGTTCATGAGACTGAGATGGTGTTCCGCGAGGCGCTTGCTGTCGGCGACGTCCTGGGCGATACCGGCCACAAGCGTTGCGTAGTGGCTGTTTATCGTGGTACGGCGGTCGCCGAGCATCACCTCGGTGTCCTTCAACGCCCCCATGGCCAAGGCGTTCATCCCGTCTCCGCTTACCGTGGCCGACGCGGCTATGTAGTTTACATCCGCCACGATATCGCTGTTCACGGTTATCGACCTTATCCACGAATATTCTCCCAGTGACTCGTCACGCACGAAAAAATCCCGCCCCTGGTTTTGGTACATGTCGAAGCCTTCGTTGTGAACCCGGTTGAATTCTTCCGCGAAGATGGCGACGAAGTCGTCCAATTTTTTGAGATATCCATCCGCCCCCCCGATTACACGGTCCCTTATGTCGATGACGGCGGCGAGCTTTCCACTGGACAGCGGAGCCGTTTCCGCCGCGGCGCCTTCCACTGAAACGTTGTAGAACTGCGAGTTGTCCTCGTCCACGTCGAGCTTGAAATGCCACGTATCCAGTCCCAGGACCAAGGGTGTTCCATCGGAAAGGAACAGGTTCGCCGCGCCGTGCGCGTCTTCCATGTAATGAAAATCGATCACCGAGGCCAGGTTGTTGATCTCTGTGGTCCGCTTGTCCATGAGATCGTTGGTGTTGCCCTGGCCCGCCTTCGTCTCCATGATCTTTTCATTCAGATCGGCGATGGCGTCTATGTAGTCATTCGCCTCTCGAACGAGGTCCACCACCTGGCTGTTGACGGCTTCCTGCTGGTTTACCAGTTGCTCCCCCACGGAACGAAAGGTTTCGGTAAGGCTCTGGGCCGCCGAAAGCACGGCCACCCTCTCGATCTGGCTCGAGGGGTTCTGTGAAAGATCACCCAGGGCGTTCCAGAAGGTGTTCAGCAGTTGACCTATTCCCTCGTTGTAGTCGTTGAAAATCACTTCGATCCTGCCGAGCTCTTCCTGCCTTGTTTTGCTGTATTCGTAGTCCTGGACCTGGCCGGCTATCTGGGACGCGAGAAACCTGTCGTAAGTGCGCTCGATGTCCTTGATTATGACACCCGTCTTGGTCTCGGTGGCGCCCATGGTGAGGTTGGCGACGGAATCGAAGATCGCCCGCTGACGGGTGTACCCCGGCGTGTTCACGTTCGACACGTTGGTGCCCGTCAGATTGATGGCGGTCTGATGGCTCAAGAGCCCGCCCCTGGCGATATTCATCAGGTTTATTCCGGACATGTGAGGTCACTCCTTTCTGCAGACAATGCGGCCGGGGGAACCGGTCACCTTCAGCTCTCCGTCCATGCCGTATCCCTTCGGGGAGCTCACGAGACTGCTTATGAATTCGATGGACTTCTGCACGTAAAGAATCGATGAATCGAGAAGTTCCTTGTTTTCATCGTTGTTCTCGTTGAGTTTCTCGAGAAGAGACCTGAGCCGCCCTTGAAGTTCTTTCAGTTTTGCGCCTTTTTCCTTGTCGGCGTGGGCGATCAGCGTGGTCAGATCGATCGCATCGGGGGATATTCCTAGTAATTCCCCGATCCTTGCCACGACTTTCATTCGTGATTCGTCGATCATCTTGGCCTTGAGTATGATCGTTTCCTTCCTGGCATTGCTCTCCAGGAGGTCTTGGGCCGAAAATCTTTTGACGAGTATCTCCCGTTCACCGCCGCAGATGTCCAGCAGCTCGCCGTAAACGTCTATCTCCTTGCCGAGTACCGTGATCAGGGCCTCCCAGCATGACGGGAGTTCCCTGTCCCGTGCGGTCAGGTCATGGATGGTCGATTCGATTGAATTCACGTCGTGTTACCTCGTAGCGATTTTGCGCAGGGACAGGAGTCACTGCGGTGCGCCGCACGAGTAAACACCTGTGAGAGAGTGGAAAGGCAACTATGCGAGAATGTCCAGCAAGGATTCGCCCACGATCTTTTCCGCGACCTTTTCACCGTCTACGCGGTAGGTCCCGTCTTCGATACGGGCTTTCAACTCGGCGACCTTTTCCTCTCGAACATCGGGCAGTTCGGAAAGGGCCTGCCTGGCCTGCTGAATCTCCTTGGCCCGTTCAGAGAGCGTAACCCTCTCTTCCGGGGTCGCAGCGCCGGAAACCTGCCGACCATCGCGGCTCTGGGACGCTTTTTCGCCCGCTTTTTGCTGCTGAATCAGTTCGTTTATCTGATTCCTGGTTTCCGTGACTTTCATGTACTATTCTCCTCACGTGGTATTTACTCTATTTATCGTCTTTTTTCAAAAATACTTTACCCCTTTTCATCCCCGGGGCCCTATTTTTTTAGCTGTTCGTACAACAGGCGCCGGATTCCGATTCCCTCTCCCCGGGAAGCGAGGGACTCCGCCAGTTTCTGATCCATTAGAGCCCTGTAAGGGCCCTCCGATGGATCGTTTCTCGAAAAAAGGCCTCCCTTGGGCACCGTCTTTCTCATTGTTTCCAGCATCCGGTATATGAAAATCGCCTCGAAATCAGCGCAGGCCTTCTTTAAATCCATGTCGTCTCTTTCATTGGTGGTTTGCGTTCCGGAAGCACCGTGAAACCCGGAAATAACCCGATCGATCGGTCCCGCCGTCATGTCCTTTCTCCTTTTCATTCTTCTTCATTCTTCATTCAGGCGCACGGGGGTCAAGCACCGCCAACCCCGCCTACATTACTATGAGCTCCGCCTGGAGCGCCCCCGAGGCCTTTATGGCCTTCATGATCGTTATTAGGTCGCGCGGGGTTACTCCCAGGGCGTTCAGCGCCGCCGCCACCTCTTGTATGGTGACTCCCTCGGGGACCACCACCAGCTGGCGCTGTTCCTCCGTCACGGCTATGTCGGCTTCGGTCGTGACCACCGTCTGGGCGCCCGGCGCCAGGACGATATCGCCTTCCTCCCTCTGAACCGGTTCACCGCCTCGGGGGGGAGCCGGAGAAAACGGCAGGGGCTGGGATACATGCTTACGCTCCCTGATCGTTATGCTCAGGTTTCCATGGGCCACTGCAACGGTGGAAATGCGAACGTCTTCACCTATCACCACGGTTCCCGTCCGTTCGTTTATAACCACCCTGGCCACGGTATCCATGGGTACGCTCAGGTGTTCGATTTCGGAAACGAGGGTCACCATATCCCCCTTGAACGAATCCGCCGGTGTCACTATGACTGTCCCCGAATCAACAATGCCTACATCAATATCTGCGATCCACCCCTTGAGCGTTTCCGCCAAGCGACGGCACGTGGTGAAATCCGGCGAGTTCAGGTTCAGGGTTATATGCCTCACATCACTGAAATCATACTGGAGTTCGCGCTCCACCAAGGCCCCGTTGGGGATGGTTCCCACGGTTACGTGGTTTTGAGTGATTTTCGAACCGGCGCCGGCCGCGGAAAAACCACCGATCACGAGGGGGCCCTGGGCCAAGGCGTAGACTTTGCCGTCGGCGCCCCTGAGCGGTGTCATGACCAGAGTTCCCCCTTCGAGGCTGTCGGCGTCGCCCATGGAAGACACAGTCACGTCAAGCCGGGTTCCTATTTTGGCGAAGGGAGGCAGGTGCGCTGTCACCATGACGGAGGCCACGTTGTCGGCATCGAGCTTCGCGTCTTTCATGGACAGACCCTGCCTGCTCAGGAGATTGGAAAGCGTCTGCTCGGTGAAACCCGTTCTCATGCTGTCACCGGTACCGGACAATCCGACCACCAGGCCGTAGCCCACCAGTTGGTTGTCACGGACACCTCCCACAGTGACGATGTCCTTTATCCGAGCGCCCAATGCCGCAGATGAAAAGAGAAAAAACAGCGTGAATCCAAGAATCGCGCATCTGAGAACTGTTGCATTTTTCATGGTTTCTATTCCCTTTTCAGTGTGTCTCTTTATCTTTCATGCAATCTTTCACGTCCGTCAGAAGGGCCATACCCAGTCCACAATCCTCGTAAACCAGCCCGGGCGCATCTTGTCGTCGATGATTCCCTTCCCCGTATAGACTATGCGCGCCTGGGCGATGTGCCTGGAGGATACCTCGTTATCTTCCGACACGTCTTCGGGCCTCACCACGCCGGTAAGTACGATGTACTGGTCTTCTTCGTTGATCGTTAATTGGCGCCTGCCTTCTATCGCCAGGTTGCCGTTCGCCAGCACCTCTACCACCTGCACCGTGATAACGGCCCGCAGGGTACCGTCGCGGCTCGTGTTACCGGAACCACTCAAGGAACTGTTGGTAGCGCCGCCTAGGTCGTAGCCCCCCACGATGCGTTTGTCCATGGATCCCTCGCGATCCAAGCTGGCAAAGCCGCGGATACCCGCGGTGTGGCTGGTCTGCCTGCCCGTGTTTGCCGACGCCTTGTTTTGGCCGCTTGATTGTTCCTCGATGATGACGGTGATGACATCGCCCACGAACTTCGCCTTGCTGTCGGCGAAAAGGACGTTGGCGCGCTGTTCCCCGGGCCAGATGGAACCGGGGGCCGCTTCGCAGGGAGGTGGTTGAGGCGGGGGGAAAATTGGTTCCCCCTTGGAAACCTGATTGGGCCGCGTGGCGCAACCGAAAAGCGTAAACACCGTCAGCAGCATCAGGGCCGGCAATCTCAAACGGGCGATCGATCTTTTTGTGTACCTTTGGACTGTTTTCATGAACCACATATCTCCCAAGGCGTATGGAAAGCCTTCACATCGTCTAAAAATCGACGAAAACAACCGCTTCGTCCACCACGCGGGCGTAAAAAATGTTGTTCGACGTGGTGTTTTTGATCTTAATCCTGTCCCCGAGGGCACCGGCTTCTGTCGAAACACCTATCGTTTCCATGTAAAGCGCCCCACGCGAAAGGATAACCCGAACCACGTCGCCGCGATTCACAAGCCTCGGCTCCCTGAGCATCCGGGGCTTCAGCTCCGTGTTCGGGGCTATACTGCCCTTTATCATCATACCGACAACATCCTCGGGGTCGCCGATTCTTCCCCGCGGAATCCGGTCGACCCATCGCCTGACGACCACTACGTCATTATCACTGAGGACCGTCCCGTCATCCAGGTTCCGGGCGCTTACGACAAAATCCTTGGCAACCTCTATATGGACCCTGAAGGAATGATCGCCTGCAAGAACACCTCCATCATAGAACTTGATGCTGAAACTCGTGTGGCCGATATAATTCTCGTTGCGCCGGGCCTCCACCCGGTAATCGATATTATCGCCGGCCACGGTTATTCCATCTATGCGATCGAGAAACTCCACCCTGGTGTTCCCCGGCTCCCAAGGCATGTTCGCTTCGATATGATCCAGGATCATCTCCTGCACCTGCTGGGGGCCGAAATAAACCTTCCGCCCTTTCTCGGAGGAAAGGGCGCTCGAAGTCCCGCCCATTGCCGTTAAGAGCGCGACGGAAACCAGCACCGCCCGAACCCCTGTGATCGTCCTTGAACCAAACATGACTACCTCTTCAGGTTGTTTATCAGCTGCAACATGGAATCCGCCGTCTGAATCGCCTTTGAGTTGATCTCGTAAGCACGCTGTCCCACGATCATTTGCACCATCTCGTCAACCACGTTGACGTTGGACATTTCCAGGAAATGCTGCGATATCGTCCCCATGCCTTCGTCACCGGCATCTCCCGTGATGGCATCCCCGGAGCCCTCGGTCTCTTCCAGGAGTCCGCGGCCTATGCTGCTCAGTCCCGCAGGATTAAGGAATTTTGCGAGTTCTATCCTGCCGCCGGCAAGTTCGTCCCCCACTTCATCGATAGCCGACCAAGTGCCGCCGCCGTCCACTATGAAATGCACCGTGTCCGAGGGAATGACGATTTCGGGAATCAGGCGATACCCGTCGTTGTTGCAAAGATAGCCGTCACGGTCCACCTTGAAGTTCCCCGCCCTGGTGTATACGGTACGCCCCTCAATGTCGATCTGGAAAAAGCCGTCACCTTCGATGGCAAGGTCGAACTCGTTGTTCGTCTGCATGTAGTCTCCCTGGGTAAACATCTTTTGGACAGCCACGGGCTTCACACCCATGCCTATCTCGAAGCCCACGGGCAGTTCGCTGCCCGAGGTAGTTTCAACACCCGCCCTGGTGTAGACCTGATACATCAAATCCTGGAAATCGGCCCTGGACTTCTTGAAGCCCACGGTGTTGACGTTCGCCAAGTTGTTGGCAATAACGTCCTGGTTGACCTGCTGGGCCTCCATTCCTGTCGCCGCCGTCCACAGTGCCCGTATCATGTTCGCTCCTCCTCCTGATTACAATGGTTACCCGACGCGGCCGACGCGGTTGGTCGACAGCTGATTCATATCTTGAATTGTATGCATCACCTTTTGGTACGATTCGAAAACCCTGTTTATTTCAATGAACCGAACCATCTCCTCGAGAATCGAGACATTCGACTGCTCCAGCGCCCGGTTCTTCACCACGGATTCGCCGTCCTCCAGGGCCCCGGCCCGACCCTCGCCGTCCAGATACATACCCTCGCCCATCCTGGTCAGTCCTGCGGGATTTTGAAAACGGACGATCCTAAGGGTATCAACCACCTCTCCATCGACCTGGACGGCGCCCGTCCTGTCCACGTCAACGTGGTCGCCGTCGATCACTATGACTCCCTTGTCACCCGTCACCAGATGCCCGTTCATGTTCACCATTTCTCCCCGCGAATTAAGTGAAAACCGACCATCACGCGTATAGGCGAGGCCTTGAGGGGTTTCGACGGTAAAGAACCCCTCGCCCACAATGGCCATGTCCAGGGGGTTGCCCGTGGAGATCGTGTTGCCCTGCGTGAAATTGGTCGTCTCTCTCGGGGAGGTGGGGACCTTGCCCTTCCATGGGCTCTCCCTGTCGGGCAGAAAGGTCAGCATAACCGCCTTGAACCCAGGAGTGTCCGCGTTGGCCACGTTGTTGACGGCGGAATCGAGCGCCTGGAACTGGCGTATCGACTGGGCTGAAAGCAAGCCGAAGTTTGAATGGGCCTGCATGGGAACCTCCCTCGTTGCTTTTGTTTCGATAAGTAAGCAATCACCGTGCCAGGGAAGATCTGCAGCTCACGACTCTTGAAATACCGGGTATGTCTGTCTACGTCGCTTAAATTGTCATCGTCGCGACAATCAAGGCAGGGAAAAATATTCCCGGAAAGGCAAGATTTGCCGAAGGGAAAACAGGCACCCCCACCCCGTCCCATCCTTCGACAGGCTCGGGATGAACAGGAGTCCGAATATACTTCTTGTCCCTGACTTCATTCTATCAACGAACGGGCGAAGAGAGCGGCCGTGATTCCGAAGGGCGAATCAAGCTTTTTTCGGTAACGGTTCCCATCGAAGCGGAACGACCGCGCCTCGAACTGTCTGAGCCCGAAGGGCGGGTTTTCGAGGCGCAGTGAAGCGAGATACGGAACCGTCGAAAATAGATTCCGAGACCGAGGAATCAGGGCCGCGAACCACCCCGATACAAAACCCATCCTCTCACCCCTTCCCCTTGATCCCCGCCCCCAAGGTAGAGGGGAAATATAAGAGGCAGACCTGTCGCTCGGTCACTTCTTTTCATTCTTCTTCGAAATGTCAAGTTTAAAGATTTGA
>JAHDRK010000083.1 GCA_018433345.1 Syntrophobacterales bacterium
CATAGAAAGCCTTTGCGTGGCGGAAACCATATCCCCGAACATATCCCGCATAACCTCGGTGAGCAAGGCCGATCCCGATTTTACGGAAAAGGTCATAAAACAGCTGAACCGTCTGGTGGATGTCCTGTCGGTGGCCGAGCTGGAGGACGGCAACTCCGTCAAGCGTGAAATGATGCTCATAGGCATCTACGTTGACGAAAAGAATCGTCCCTTGCTGCACCAGGCCATTTCCATGTTCGGATGTACCATGGTATCCATGCTGGATTCATACTGTATTCTCCAGGTGGTGGGTAATAAGCAGGAAGTGGAAACGGCACTCAATTTCCTGCGTCCGCTGGGCGTGAAGGACAGCGTCAGGAGCGGCGCCGTCGCCCTTGAAAACAAGGTTCTAAACGGCAACCAAACTTCGATGTCGGTTAGCCGGAATTGATGGGAAAAAATACAAATTTCAACTTGACAGCGAAGTTGTCTGCTGATAATAAAACGATCGTATCGAAAGACTTATCCGGAAAAGCGAGTTGTCACCATGACGATAATGAGAATGGTTATAATTATTAGCATTATTATCATTACCTCCACTCAGGGAGGGAGCTGGGCGATGGTCTGATCTTTGGATATAGGAAGAAATCACCGCTGCCGGCTCTCCGGCAGCGGTTTTTTTTATTGTAACTGTTGAAGAGGAGGTACCTTCGTGGAGCTGAATGGCGCTCAAATTTTAATTCGGTCCTTGATGGAAGAGGGTGTAGATACAATTTTCGGATATCCAGGGGGATCGGTTCTCGATATTTATGACCAGTTGTTTCAATCTCCCATACGCCACATACTGGTTCGGCATGAGCAGGGTGCGGCCCACGCAGCCGACGGGTACGCGCGGGCGTCGGGACGGACGGGCGTTTGCCTCGTGACCTCCGGACCAGGCGCCACAAACACGGTGACCGGAATCGCTACGGCCTTCATGGATTCGATACCCATGGTGGTCTTGACCGGCCAGGTCCCCACGCCTTTCATAGGCACCGACGCCTTCCAAGAGGCTGATATTACAGGGATAACCCGTCCCTGCACAAAACACAATTTTCTTGTCAGGCATGTAGACGATCTCGCCAGGACCATACAAGAAGCCTTTTACATAGCTTCTTCCGGCCGTCCCGGTCCTGTTCTTGTTGACTTACCCAAGGACGTAATACAGGCTAAGACCGAGTACCAGGAATCACCTTCCAAGGGAAAGACTCGAAAAGAGCCGGTTTACCTTCCCGACCCGGCGGAACTGGAACAGCTGGTCGATATGATAAAAGAGGCTCGGAAACCCGTAGTCCTGGTGGGTGGAGGCATTCTCCGCGGCAATTGCTCGGAAGAGCTTGTGGAGTTTGTGAGGAAGGTGAAGATTCCCATTGCATCCACGCTCATGGGCCTGGGAGCCTTTCCCGCCAGCGACCCACTCTGGCTGGGAATGGTCGGTATGCACGGGACATATTATGCCAACATGGCTGTGAGTCACTCCGACTTGCTCGTGACCATGGGTGTTCGTTTTTCAGACCGGGTTACCGGCAAGCTTTCCACCTTCGCTCCCAACGCGAAGATCGTTCATGTTGACGTGGATGCCGCGTCGATCAACAAGAACGTTCTTGTACACCTTCCCATCGTGAGTGACTGTAAAACGGTTTTGACCCAGATCAATACCATGTTGGGGAGCAACGGGCTGAAGGGCGTGCGGGACGCCCGCAGGGAATGGCTTGCCCGGATCGAGGAGTGGAGGCTGGAAGGTCCCATGTCCTACTGCAAGAGCGACTTTATAAAACCGCAGATGGTCATCGAGACATTGAATAAAATGACAGGAGAAGATGCCATAATCGCCACGGAAGTAGGCCAGAACCAGATGTGGACGGCCCAATTTTACAAGTTCGAGAAACCCAATACATTTCTTACCTCGGGCGGGCTCGGCACCATGGGATACGGTTTCCCCGCCGCCATAGGCGCCCAGGCGGCCTTTCCCGGCAGATTGGTGGTGGATATCGCCGGTGACGGCAGTATCCAGATGAATATCCAGGAACTCGCCACGGCGGTTAATTACAACCTTGCCGTAAAGATTGTAATCTTGAACAATGGTTACTTGGGAATGGTCAGGCAGTGGCAGGAACTTTTCTATGGGAAGCGATACTCCCATACCAACATCGGCGGACAGGTGCCGGATTTCGTCAAGCTTGCGGAGGCGTACGGGATGTTGGGCCTGCGGACCTCCAGGCCCGAGGAGGTGGAGTCGGTCCTGCGACGGGGTCTCGAATCCAAGGGTCCGGTCATAATGGACTTCATCGTCGAGCCGGAAGAAGGGGTGTATCCCATGGTAAGTCCGGGGGCGGCTCTGACGGAAATGCAGTTGGGCAGAGAAACGGGACTGTAATGGGAATCCACTACCTGCCGATCAAGAAGGATGTTCGGGAGACGCCTTTTCAAGAAAGGAACTTATGACATGGAAGAAAAAAACCATACCATATCATTGCTGGTAAAAAACAAACCCGATGTCCTTGCCCGTATTTCGGGCCTTTTAAGCGGAAAGGGATTCAACATAGAAAATATAAGCGCAAACGTTACCATGAACCCGGGGATTACGAAGATCACC
>JAHDRK010000065.1 GCA_018433345.1 Syntrophobacterales bacterium
AGGATCTTCGCCCGGTCGAAGGGTTCACGCCGGCCGTCCTTTTTTACAACCACCGGAATCACGTCTTCAACGTATTCGTAAGTGGTAAACCGTCTTGAACAGGAAAGGCATTCCCTCCTGCGTCGAATCGAGTTGCCGTCCTTGCTGAGGCGTGAATCGATGACCCGATTCTCGCCGTTCGAGCAGAAGGGACATTTCACAACTTTCGTACCTCCACTCCCGCTTCTTCCAAGAGCTCCTTCGACAGTTCGTCCTGATAACCGTCTCGGATGACTATCTCCACTATACCGGCATTTATCAACATCTTCGTGCAGATTATGCATGGATGGTTGGTGCAATAAAGCGTGGCGCCCCTGATACCGACACCGTGGAGAGCGGCCTGGATGACGGCATTCTGTTCTGCGTGGAGACCCCGGCATAGTTCGTGACGTTCACCGGAGGGTATATTCATCTGATCCCGCAGACATCCCCTTTCTGAACAGTGCATGATTCCAGACGGGACCCCGTTGTAGCCCGTCGCCAGGATCCTTCTGTCCCGTACCAGCACCGCACCGACCCGTCGCCTCAGGCAGGTGGATCGCTTGGAAACGAGATCCACGATATCCATGAAGTAGTGGTCCCAGCTTGGACGACCGGTTATATCATGATCTGACGATTTCATGGAACCCAGCCTGTCTCCGAGGCGGGCACTTATGGTGTTCGCCGATTCGGATAAAGGGGATAGGCTTCACAAAGGACGGTCGTTTCTTTTCTCACCCGTTCGATAACCGATTCATCGCCCATGTTATCGATGATCGAGACTATCATCCGGGCTATCGCCCTCATTTCCTCTTCCTTCATGCCTCGAGTGGTCGCGGCGGGCGTACCGATCCTGATGCCGCTCGTCACAAAGGGGCTTCTCGTATCGAAGGGGATGCCGTTTTTGTTCGTTGTGATACCGGCCCGGTCGAGGGCCTTTTCCACTTCCCTGCCGGTCAGGTTCTTATCCGTCAGGTCCACCAGTATGAGGTGATTGTCCGTGCCGCCCGACACCAGCCTGATTCCCCCGGCCATGAGTTCTTCCGCCAGGGCCTTCGCGTTTTTCACTATCTGCCGCTGGTATTCATTGAATTCCGGTTCCAGGGCTTCTTTGAAGGCGACGGCCTTGGCGGCTATCACGTGCATCAGCGGTCCTCCCTGGCTCCCCGGAAAAACCCTGCTGTCGATTGTTTTCGCGAAATCCTCACGACACATTACCATACCACCCCTGGGACCTCTCAGCGTCTTGTGGGTGGTGGTCGTAACATACTCACATACAGGCACCGGGCTGGGGTGTATCCCCGCCGCCACGAGACCCGCTATATGCGCGATATCGGCCATGATGACAGCCCCTACCTCATCGGCAACGGCCCTGAAGGCCTGGAAGTCGATGGTCCGCGGATAGGCGCTGGCGCCCACCACTATCATCTTTGGTCGGTGTTTTTTCGCCTTTTCCTCCACCTCGTCGAAGTCGATGGTTTCCTTTTCACGGTCAACACCGTAGGCGACTACATTATAGAATCTACCGGAAAAATTAACGGGGCTCCCATGGGAGAGATGCCCGCCGTGGGCCAGGTTCATGCCCATAATAGTGTCACCGGGGTCTAGAGCGGCAAAATATACGGCCATGTTCGCCTGGGTTCCCGAATGGGGTTGCACGTTTACGTGGTCGGCCCCGAAGAGTTTCTTGGCCCTTTCAATGGCGAGCGTTTCAGCAACGTCCACGTATTCACATCCCCCGTAGTAGCGTTTACCGGGATAACCCTCGGCATATTTATTTGTCATTATGGAACCCTGGGCTTCCAATACGGCTTCGCTTACAAAATTTTCCGATGCGATCAATTCGATGTTTCCCGACTGCCGTTGAGTTTCCTTTTGTATGGCGTCTGCTATCTCGGGGTCGAGGTCACGCAAAAAAGACATTCCTTTTATCCTCCTCGATAAATCGGTTCAGGGTCAAAAGGACTTAATACCGGTTTGCCGGAAAAAGTTCAAGTTTTAAATGGGGTTATCAGGGTTTCGATCTTCTTGAGTCTTCGCTCATGGCGGCCGCCTTCAAAGCCGGTGGACAGCCAGGTGTTCACAATGGCGCGGGCTGTTTCGACGTCCGTTTTCCTGCCCGCGAGAACAAGAACATTCGAGTCGTTGTGCGCCCTGCTCAGACGCGCCGTTTCCGGGTCCAAGCACAAGGCGGCGCGTATCCCGGGATACCGGTTTGCCGCTATGGACATACCTATTCCCGACCCGCAGATGAGAATCCCTCGATCCGCCGCTCCCGAAAGAACATTTTCCACCACATCTTTCACGAAATCGGGATAGTCCACAGGATCGGAACCGTTCGTGCCCGCATCCATAATTAAATGATTTTGTTCCTTCAACAGGCCTTTCAGATCTTCCTTCAAGTGAAAACCGGCATGGTCCGCGCCTATCGCTATTTTCATGGCTCATCAGCTCCCTGGGACGTACTTTTTGAAAAGTATGACCGAATTGACGCCGCCGAATCCAAAAGAGTTTGAAAGCGCCGCATTGATCTCCCGCCTTGCCGGACGGTGCGGTGTAAAGTCCAGGTCGCACAGGGGATCGGGATTGTCGAGATTGATGGTGGGAGGAACGATGCCATCTTCGATGGCCTTTGCGGTAAAGATCGCCTCTATTCCCCCGGCGGCCCCCAACATGTGTCCGGTCATCGATTTCGTCGAGCTCACCGCCGGCAACCGGGCGTAATCACCGAACACCGCCTTTATGGCCTCCGTTTCATACACATCGTTGAGCGGCGTCGAGGTGCCGTGGGCATTGATGTAATCTACGTCGCCGGGAGAAATTCCTCCGTCCCGAAGGGCCAGCTCCATGCAGCGGGCCGCTCCCGGATGACCGGGCGGAGGCGCCGCTATGTGGTATGCGTCACAGGTGGAGGCGGAACCGGCGATTTCAGCGTATATCCGTGCTCCCCGCTCGATGGCCGATGACAACTCCTCGAGAACCAGGACAGCCGCCCCTTCACTGATGATGAAGCCGTCCCGTTCCGAATCGAAGGGGCGACTGGCCCTTTCCGGTTCGTGGTTTCTTGTGGAAAGGGCGCGCATCGCGTTGAATCCCGCCACGGCCAGGGGACACACGGCCGCGTCCGTTCCCCCGGCGATCATGACATCCGCGTAACCGTCAACTATGGTGCGCGCGGCGTCTGCGAGGGCGTTGTTGCCCGCCGCGCATGCCGTGACGGTGCAGGAAATAGGACCCTTGATACCAAGGATTATGGCCACGTTGCCCGGCGCCAGGTTGGCAAGGACCGCCGGAATCGCCGTGGGAGACATCCTTCGCGGTCCGGACTGCATGACCGTAACCTTCTCCCGCTCGATCGTCTGGAGACCGCCGATGGCGGTACCCAGTATAATGCCCGTTCTATCGGCATTGCCTTCGTCGATGACAAGTCCGGCGTCATCGACGGCCATCAACGACGACGCTATGGCGTAAACAATGAAATCGTCAAGTCTTCGAAGCTTCTTTGAGCTCACGAATTTCAGGGGATCGAAACTTTTGACTTCACCGGCTATGGTTGTCATAAAACCGGTCGTGTCGAATTTCGTGATAGGTCCTATCCCCGATTTACCTGCGAGGGCGTTGCTCCATGTTTCGGCCAATGTGTTTCCCAGGGGATTGACAGTGCCCATGCCGGTAATGACGACTCTTCTTCGACGTGGGGTCATCGATCATGTCACCCTCTGCATCAGATAATCCACCACGTCACGGACGACGCGAATCTTTTCCAGTTCTTCGTCGGCTATCTCAATACCGAATATATCTTCCATGGCCATGACCATCTCGACTATATCAAGGGAATCCGCTCCCAGGTCATCTATGAAAGCGGCATCGAGGCTGTATTCCTCCTCTGTAATGTTGAGCTGGTCAATTACCACCTCTTTTACCTTTTGTTCAATAAACGCTGCGTCAAATGCCATAATTTTCCTCCTGATTTTAATAGAACGGGGGACCCTGTCCGCCCCCGGTTCTCGCGTTACATGTAAAGTCCACCGTTGACCCGTATCACCTGTCCCGTGATGTAATCGGCATCGGGCGAAACGAGAAAACCCACCACTCCGGCCACGTCTTCGGGAAGTCCCGTCCGGCCAAGGGGAATCTTCCGCAGGATCATGGAACGGCTTTTTTCGTCGAGGTCCGCCGTCATGTCCGTTTCGATAAATCCCGGAGAAACTGCGTTTACGCATATATTGCGCGAACCCACTTCCGCCGCGAGGGAACGAGTCAGTCCCAGGACACCGGCCTTGGAAGCGCTGTAGCATGCCTGACCGGGGTTACCGCCTTCGGCGACCACGGATACCATGTTGACGATCCGACCCCATCGCCTGCGCTGCATGGAACGAAGCGCGGCGCGGCAGCAGTTGAAAGTGCCCCTCAGGTTCGTATCCATGAGGGCGTTCCACTCCTCGTCTCCCGTGCGCACAAAGAGGGTATTCAACGTCACTCCGGCGTTGTTTACCAAGATGTCCAAAGAGCCTCTTTCTCTTATGATCGCCCCGGTCACGCTGCGCACAACCGCTCCGTCCGCCACGTCGAAAGGCGCGAGATCTCCCTTGCCTCCCGAGCGGGTGATAACGTCCAGCGTCTCCGCGGCCGCTCTTTCGTTAGTCTTGTAATTGATGCACACAAAGGCGCCCATGACCGCCAACCGGACGGCGACCGCCCGGCCAATCCCCCGCGACGCCCCGGTCACGAGCGCCACCTTTCCTCTCAATACGCCTTCCTTCATTTTTGCCGCCCGACCTCGCGGTTACATCCTTGCTATGGTTTTTTCCAGCGAGGCCCTGTCTTCCACGTTCAGCGTCTCCAATTCGGGAGCTATCCGCTTTGCGAGCCCGGATAGCGTCCTTTTTGGACCCAGCTCGATGACGGTCTTCACGCCTGACCGGACCATCCTTTCGATAGTTTCCTGCCAGCGAACCGGGGCCGTCAACTGCCTGGCCAGGAGTGCCCCGGCTGTACGGGCCTTATATTCCTGCTTCGGATCGCAGTTGGGAATGACCGGGACGGAACAATCCCTGAAAGTCAGCGTGGAAAGACGGTCACCCAAGCGTTCCGAGGCTGTGTTGAGCAGATCGCTATGGCACGGAACGCTGACGGGCAGCTTCATCGCCCGCCCTCCCAGGTTCTTCGCCAAGGCGACCAGTTCATCGACTGCATGGGCTACCCCCGAAACAACCACCTGTCCCGGCCCGTTGTAATTAGCGGGGGACACCGACGAGCCCGACCTGACCGCCTCTCGGCACAACCTCTCGATGTCTTCAACCTCCAGCCCCATCACCGCAGCCATGGCGCCATGGCCGGCGGGTACAGCCTCCTGCATGAATGTGGCCCGCGCCGTAACGAGGCGAATCATTTCGGCCTGGGGAAGCGCACCGGACGCCGTCAGTGCGGCGTATTCACCCAAACTGTGTCCCGCCATGAACAGGGGCTTCACGGCGCAGTGTTTTTCAAAGACACGAAAGGCCGCCATGTCCACGGCAAAAACCGCCGTCTGGGTGTTTACCGTCAAGTCCAACTCTTCGCGCGAACCCTCGAAACAGAGACGACCGATATCGCGGCCGGCCGCCTCCGAGGCCTCGTCAATAGAGATACGCGCCTCTTCGAAGGCTCGGTACAGGTCCTTCCCCATGCCGGGATACTGCGACCCCTGGCCGGGGAATAACAAGGCGTAGTCAGACATCATAGACCGCCCGGCCTCCATTCATTAAAAGGAGTCTCCTGTTGCCTCCGAGCAGGGGCTGCGAGAGGTTATTCCATTTCCATCACTTCTCGGCCCTTGTATGTGCCGCAGTTCAAACAGACCCGGTGGGGAAGCTTCGGTTCCCCGCACTGTGAGCAGATTGAAGTTATTGGAACAGCAAGGGCGTCGTGAGAACGCCGCTTGTTTTTTCTCGATTTGGAATGTCTTTTTACCGGATTTGCCATACTTTCATGACCTCTTTCTTGATACTCTGTAATGTTTCAAAACAGCGAAGGGCGAATCAATCTTCGCGGTCGATTCATGCCCGCAGTCGGTTCTGTTCAGATTTGCCCCGCAGACAGGACAAAGCCCCCGACACCCCTCGTGACACACCGTACGAATAGGGATCTGCAGAAAGACCTGTTCCGTAAAAATAGGCTCCATGTCGATACGGTCATTGTCATACAGGCCTATTTCCAATTCATCCTCTCTAAGTTCCTGTTCCCTTTCAAATCCAAGGCGGCCCATTGCCGGCGACATGGCGTAGAAGAAACCATTTCTGATCACCATAGAGAAAGGCTCCAGGCATCTGGCACATGAGGCGCGGCAGCGAATTTCCATGTTGCCGCTGATGGATACCTGACGTCCGGCCCTCTCTATGGCACAGTGAAAGCCGATACCTTCAACGGCAAATCTGCTCAATGTCTCCTCCGTCGCCTGTCTTTGAAACCACGTTTCGTCTCTCGAGCAATCGATAACAAGACCCTCGGGAGGAATTTCTGAAACTATTATCTCCATATATTAAACCATCGTTAAAAAAGCCGGAATAAATTACAATTTCCAGCGAATGTCAAGCACTATTCCCGCTTAGCGTCGCACCGGAAATCACCCTGTCCACTTGTTCCTCTGTTTCTTCGGCTTTTTTCAGCAATAGTTGTGCCATCGCACTTCCATAAAAACCGCGCTTCGGAAACCGGAAAAGAAGCCTTATTTCGGGTTTATGCCGAACTCGACGAGGATCGCGGGGTCAACAGATAATGCAGAGGTATGGGTTCCCGCCGCGACTGTTGCAAAAACAACACACCGCGGACGCCCGGACAGGGCCGAATCGTCCCCGTATATCTTTCGGGATGCTTACATTCATTTATTCTTGACAAGCGGAGATATTTTTTTTACATCTCCGCGGACCGTGGATCATTGATTCAAGGATCGATAAGACATGGTCACGACAGCGACAGATCAGCCCTATCCTTCATGGTCCCATCGTCTAGCGGTCAGGACGCCGGCCTCTCACGCCGGAAACCGGGGTTCGATTCCCCGTGGGACCACCAAAAGGATATGGGGTCAAATCTTTAAACTTGACATTTGAGCGGAAAGCTCCGCCCCCAATTCAGCAAAGCGGCTGGAAAGCCGAGGGTCTTGCTCCATCTTCAAATGCAAACGCTTCCTGGCCTGGCTCACCGCGCTGTAGTCGATGCCGCCCAAAAGTTTCCCGATTTCCGGTTGAGTCATGCCGCACAGACGATAGAGAAACTCCATCAGCATCGACCGTTCCATCGATTGCTTCCCTTTACGGATCAACCCTTCTTTGTCTACCATTACCAACCGCGAAAATCGGTCAATAAGATAATCAGGCTTCATGGGCTGTTCCAGATCGCGAAGCCCGGACAGCTCACGGGCGGAAAGGGTCTTGCGTCCCTCGAGTTCCCTCTTTACCGACTCCACAAATTCCTCGGTGCCGATAATCCCCGCGGCGGTTCTCTGCTCCAGGGGATCGGGAATATCCCTTTTCAACCCTTCGGAAACAAACTTCCAATATGCCCGGCGCGAGGCGGAACTGTCTCCATCGAAATAATCAAGGATGGTGTCGTAGTGAACAAAGGGTTTTTGTTTCGCCGGGCTCAGGTATCCCGGTAGGCTGGTGACATCGGTGTTCGACAATTCCCGGCGTGCCTCCCGCAAAGACTTTCTCGATTGCGCCCCCAGGGGATTAAGGTGAATATAACGCGACACCTCCAAAAGATAGTTGTCTTTATCGACCAGGAAGGCCTTGTACCTTCCCTGGTACAAATGTCCCGATCGCTCGTACTTTCGATTGAAGGCCCCCGTGTAGCTGATGTTGAAATGGCGCATGAATTCCGAAAGGTTGCCCTTCGGCGTGCAGACCAAAAGGTGAAAGTGATTGGGCATCAAGGCGTACGATAAAAGTTGGACTTCGTAGATGCGGAGGGAACGGGCCAAGAGATAAAGAAAGGTCTCCCTGTCATCGTCGTCGCGAAAGATATCACGCCGCTCGTTCCCACGACAGATTACATGGTAATAGGCGTAAGGATATTGGATTCGCAAGGGCCGACTCATGGCCCTTGCCTATTCCAATACCGACCAAATGTCAAGTTTAAAGATTCGACCCCGATTCTTTTACTCATAGATTATTTCTTCTTCCGCCTCGGCTTCAGCGGCATCCGCCGCGTAGTCCCGCACGGTGCTTTCTCTGCGCTTATGAAACTCGCCGTACCATTCATGCCCGATAATGACGGACATGATTTCATTTGTACCCGTCCAGATCGAGGCAAGGCGAAGATCGCGATGAATCCGTTCGATAGGAAGGATATTCGTGTAGCCTATTCCCCCCACAACCTGCATAGAATTGTGAACCACCTTCTGGCAGGATTCAGTAATGAATTTCTTCGTTTCCGATATCATCCTGCGCACGGTGCTTCGGCTGACACCGGGCGTATCCACGGCCCGCGCCGTGGTATACGCGATGGAGCGAGAGGCATCGAGAAGCATGGCCGCCTCGGCCACCTGGAAACTCACACCCTGGAAACGATTTATATGCTTGCCGAAGGCCTTGCGGCGCGTCGTATAATGAGTGGCCACATCCAGGGCGACCCGTGCCGGTCCGATTGTCATGGCCGCCGTCCCGAGCCTTTCGGGAATCATCATGGTGTTGAAGACAGCGTACGCGCCGTTGACTTTGCCCAGGACGTTTTCCTTGGGAACCACCACGTCCTTGAAGACAAGCCTCGCCGTCCCCCCTCCCCGGCACCCCATAAGCCCGTAAAGATACTTGGTTTCCACTCCCGGTCCGCGATCCACGATAAAGGCGGTGATGGCTTCCTGGGGTTTGGCTTCCGGCTGCAGGTCGGTCCGGGCGTATACCAGGAAATAATCCGCTCCCTCTCCGCCGACGATGAAGCGCTTCTGACCGTTGAGAACAAAGTGATCGCCCTTGTCCACCGCCGTCGTGGTTGCGCCGAAAAAGTCCGATCCCCCCCTCGGTTCAGTGAGACATTCCGCCGCGAAGATATCTCCCCGAAGCAGCGGCTTGACGTATTTTTCCTTCTGCTCGTCCGTCCCGTGAAGGACGACGGCGTCGCAGACAAGGTCCGCGCCGACGCCGAAGACACAGGCCAGTTCATACCCCAGAGTCCCGATTTCTTCGCAGGCCATGCAGGATGCAACCCAGTCCATCCCCCGGCCGCCCCATTCCTTCGGATTTCGGCATCCGAGCAGATTGCGACGCCCCGCTTCGCGGAGAAAGTCCTTTGGAAACTTGATCTCGTCGGCGTCCATATCCAGGATCATTTTACGCGGGACCCATTTGATAAAATCCCGTATCTCCCCCCTGAATTCCAGTTGCTCCTTGCTGAGTAAAAAATCAAACGACATGCCCCTCCTCCATTTCTGCTTTACAGTTATTATAATGTCCGGAAATCTCCACAATCGCCGTTTCTACCCCTCGACCCGTTGATTGACTTGCAAAAAGTCGAAAAATATTTCTCTCGTCACACCGGCGGAGGCCGGCTATAATGTCCACAAGGGTAGGCCCAGTATATCATTCAATATATTCCGGATAATCCGGGCCGGCTTCACACGGACACTGCCCACCTTTTTGCTGCCATCTCGAATCAAGTGTCTCCTTGATCGCCCCGGAAAGCTGTGACATTAAAAAGGGTTTTTGAAGGAAGGTGTCGCAGCCTCGGGACATTATGTTCGCCGCATCACCGTCCATGCTGTAGCCGCTGGCGAGGATGACGGGAACTCCCGGGTCTATTTCTCGAAGACGATCGAAGGTTTTACCCCCTGAAATTCCGGGCATTATCATGTCCAGGATCACCAGGTCGATCTCGTCCTTTTTTTCAGCGAATAACGCTATGGCCTCCATGCCGCTCGAGGCATCGGGACAGGCAATGGTCCACCACTTGTCAACGTTATCGATGACTTCTTTGTCGTACCCGAAGGGATCGACTAATTTTCGGTTCACATAGATCAACCGCCACAGAAATTCGACGCCTTCCAGATGGAAAGCCGCCTCACTGAAAAGTTCGCACTCAAAACTTATATATCCGAATACATTACAGCACCGTCCTTCATTTAGCAAACTTCTTTACCGTGTGGGGCTTTGGAATCCCTTTGTAAATGTCCTTTTATTTCCCATATAAATCCATTATGGCTATAAATTATCTAAGAAAAATCAGAATATGGGGACTTTCCCCCGTTTTTTAATCCTCTTCCCGGAACGCAGAAAGGTAATATTTTATGACTCTTCCGAAACTGATCAATATTCTGGTTCATTTTGCGGCCTTTGCGGCCTACGCGGGGCTGATCGGCTTTGTGCTGAACAAAAATCCAAGGGAGCTTCTAAACAGGCTGTGCGCATTGATCCTGGCCCTCTTAGCCCTTTGGACACTCGGCGAGGCGCTTTCTCATTGCGCCTCATCAGCAGACAGGGCCATTTGGTGGATAAATGTCGCTTCTCCGGGATGGTGCACTTTCCCCGTCCCCGCCCTGTGGTTTTACCTGGCATTCACGGGACATGAAAAGCCCTTGAAAAACCGGCTGTTCATCGTGGCGGGCGTGCTGCCTGCCCTATTCTTTTTATATCTCCAATGGACCGGTCGTCTTATTTACGATGTTGCCGTCGAATCTTATGGATGGCGCCAACTTTGGGCGAGTGCGACGATCCAGTTTGCCTTTGCCGCTTATTACATACTTTTCACTACCCTCTGTATTTACTTGGCTTTTGATTTCGGTAAAAGGGCAAAAAACCATCGCGAGAGACGACAGGCACAGATATTTTTCGTTACGCCCATCATTGCCCTTGTACTTGGTACCATAACCGACATAATACTCCCAGCAATGGAAATAGGTGTCGTTCCACAGGCGGCATGCGTCGTTATTCTTATCTGGGGAGCGGGACTCGTTTATGCCGTGTCGAGGTACGGGTTCATGACCCTTACGCCTGCGGCGGCGGCCGATGATATATTGGAGACCATGGAAGACTCGGTGATAATGATCGACATGGAAGGCAAAATCATATCGGCCAACAGATCTTCATTGGAATTACTGGGTTACGCGCCCCAAGAACTCGGCGGCAAGAGATTTGATTCGATCGCGGCGGGCGGAAAGGCACGAAGCGAATCCATCTTTGAAGAGATATTGACCCAGAGCAGGATCGCAAGCCGTGAAGGGGCCTTCCTTGCAAAAGACGGGGAGAAAATTCCTGTATTGTTTTCGGCTTCGATTGTAAAGGACAGGTACGGAGAGCCCGCGGGAATCGTTGTTACCGCCCACGATATGCGGGAATACAAAGAAATGGAGTTCAGACTTCGTAAATCGGAAGAAAGGTACCGTACTCTTGTCGATCATGCCCTTGTGGGCATCGGCATTCACCAGGACGGCAAGGTGGTCTTTGCCAACGAACATCTGGCAAACATGCTCGGATACCCTCTCGAAGAACATATCGGAGATCCGATCAAAGAAAGAATTCATCCTGAAGATCGCGACTTCGTTCTGGAAAGGGCGTCGAGAAGACTGGAAGGATACGATGAGCCCGTGACCTACGAGATTCGGTTGCTGAAAAGCGATGGCGCGATCATGCACGCCCTCATAAGCAATGCCCTGATAGAGTACGAAGGGCAGTCGGCCACGCTTATCACCGTCGCCGATGTCACCGACACCAAGGCCCGGATGGAGCTGGAACAAATAAACAAAGAGCTGGAGGCCTTCAGTTATTCCGTCTCCCATGATTTGCGCGCCCCTCTGAGGGCCATCGACGGCTTCAGCCTGGCGCTTTTCGAGGACTACGAAGATACCCTGGATGAAACGGGCAAAGACTACCTTCATCGGTTGCGGGCGGCCTGTGGGCGCATGGACCGACTTATCGACGATTTACTAGCACTGTCACGGGTGGGACGGGTGGAAATGCATTACGGGCCTGTGGACCTCACCGCATTGGCTGAAACGGTAGCGGCGGAACTCAAGGAGGCGGAGCCTTCACGTTCGGTGGAGTTCCTTATCGAGGAAGGAATGACCGCTTACGGAGACAAGAACCTTCTCATGATTGTCCTGGAAAATCTAATCGGAAATGCTTGGAAATTCACAAAAAACCAGCCCGGTGCCGTCATCGAGATAGGCGAGGAGCGAAGAGAAGGAAGACCCGTATATTTTGTGCGCGATAACGGAGCCGGTTTCGACGCGACTTACGCCTACAAATTGTTCGTCCCCTTTCAGCGCCTCCATGGCGCGGAATTCGAGGGCACGGGAATAGGCTTGGCCACGGTCAAGCGCATAATCCACCGCCACGACGGCAGCATCTGGGCCGAAGGAGAGGTCGACAAGGGCGCCGTCTTTTACTTCACCCTCAAGTCATAATGAATCCGAAAAAAGTCGACGATCACCCCTTTCATCAACCCGGCGAAGGCCGGCGGTGGTGCCGCGAGGTCGAATCCAATATAATTCAATATGCCCTGGGTGCTTCCCCTTAGTAAGGCATGACGTTATTGAACTTTTTACGTGGCCGCAAATCTTGAACGACGGAAAGCCCTCTGGTAATCTGTTTATAACGATAGTCACCACGGTGAAACATGAAACGACTCGTGATGATCCGTCATGGAGAAAGTACTTGGAATCGCGACAACCTGTTCACGGGCTGGGTGGACGTGGACCTGTCCGAAAGGGGTATCGCCGAAGCCCGTTCGGCAGGAAGACTTCTCAGGGAAAGGGGTTACGACTTCGACGTCGGCTTCTCGTCGGTACTACGCAGGGCGATACGAACGCTCTGGATCATACTCGACGAAACAGACCTCATGTGGCTTCCCGTTACATGCACCTGGCGGCTAAACGAGCGCCACTACGGCGCGCTCCAGGGACTGAACAAAGAAAAGACGGCCGCAATATTCGGCAAAGAGCAGGTCTTCCTGTGGCGCCGCAGTTTCGATGCGGCACCCGAACCCCTCCCGGTGGCCGATCCTACTCATCCGGTCCACGATAGGCGGTACACCCATGTGCCGTCGGAAGAGCTTCCCTCGTCAGAGTCGCTCAGAGACACGCTCCACAGGGTTCTGCCTTTCTGGGAACAGTCAATCGTCCCCGCTCTCAAAAGCGGGCTGAGGGTACTCCTGGCAGCCCACGGCAACAGCATGCGCGCGCTTGTGAAGCATCTCGATCACATA
>JAHDRK010000087.1 GCA_018433345.1 Syntrophobacterales bacterium
CCGAAAAAATCTTGATTCGCCCTTCGGAATCACGGCCGCTCTCTTCGCCCGTTCGTTGACAGAATGAAGTCAGGGGCAAGAAGTATAATCGGACCCCCGTTCATCCTGAGCCTGTCAAAGAATGGGACGGGGAAATACCCTTCTCGCATTGAACCCCGCCCAGTGTCGCCTTATCGCGGAAGCGCCAGGTGATAACCACCGTCCAGAAGCAGTGTTTCTCCCGTCACCAGCGGCGCGCCGGTAATAAAATATATAATGGCCTCGGCCACGGTTTCGGGGGTTGCGGTTACGCGCAAGGGGGCCGCTTTTTTCCAATTTTCTTTCACAACCTCGTAGGTCTTGGCCCCCATTCCTTCCCTGAGCCAGTTACCCTCGATGAAGCCCGGGCAAACGGCGTTGACCCTGATTTCCGGCCCCATGATCCTGGCAAGCGACAGGGTCATGGTGATAAGCGCCCCTTTGGAAGCGCAGTAAGCTATGGAGCTCCCCATGCCGGTAATTCCGGCGATGGAGGCCACGTTTACGACGGAACCGGCACCCGACGCCTTGAGGTGGGGTGCGGCGGCCCTCGTCATCTGATATGCCCCCACCAGGTTTACGGCGTAAATGTGCTGGAAATCCTCCGCCGTAAGGCCCTCGAGATCACGATGATTGCAGAATTTCGTCGTAGCCGCGTTGTTTACCAATGCGTCAAGACGACCCCATTTGGCAGTCACCTCGCCCACCATGCGGCGGCAATCTTCGTCGGACGCCACGTCCGCCCGGCAGAGAAGGGTCTCCCCTCCCAACCGGCGGCACTCCTCTTCCACTTCCCTGGCCTGGTCTTCACTTCGTGAATAATTGACGACAACCTTCCATCCTTTGGTCGCGAGCTCTTTGGCCACGGCGGCCCCCACGCCCCTGGACGATCCAGTGACCAGCGCCACCTTTCCTGCTTGTTGAATCATTTCTCACTCCTTGCTTTTATGTATTATGTACCGTTATAATTTTTGGCACGATCGTAAAAAATCCGGAAACGCCACATCCCCCTGAGGGAGTATACAGAACATATTGAATTTACCGGACCTACCCCGGCAGGAACCATGGACTCTTTTCGCCGGGTCGGCGAAAGGGGTAACGCTTTACCATCTGGCCGCCATACATATTTAAAAGCCTCTTGCAAAACAACCGACAACCTTCGCGAAACAATCAGAGGCCTTGGGACGCACACCCTCTAAGACGAGAGAAAGCCCGGAGCAGCGTCACCTCAAGATCATGTACATCTACATTAAAGATCTAAAATCCTAGTCGATCTTTTTAAACATCTTTCCCTTCGCTCCGCAGACCGGGCATGTTTCGGGGGCCTCTTCCTCGGCGGTGAAACCGCAGACCGGGCAGACAAAGTAAGGATAATCCTTCTTGCCCTCCGTATCCAGTTTCTCAAGCATCTTCTGATACAGTTCCGCGTGTATACCTTCCACCTCAAGGGCGAACCTGAAGCTGCGCTCCGCCGCGGCGTTCCCTTCCTCCTTGGCGTCTTCTACCATGGGAGGGTACATACTCTTGAATTCGTGATTTTCTCCCGCCACCGCCTCTTTCAGGTTGTCCACCGTCCGCCCGACTCCATTCATGGCCCGAAGGTGGGCATGGGCATGCACCGTTTCCGCCGCCGCAGCAGCCCTGAAAAGCCGCGCCGCCTGGGGATAACCATCACGCTCGGCTTTCTCGGCGAAAGCCAGGTATTTCAAGTGGGCCTGCGATTCCCCGGCAAAGGCTTCTTTCAGATTCTTTTCTGTTTTTGGCATTGATAAGTTCCTCCTTCGATGATGTGTCTGCGTCACTGGTCACCCATACCGATCGTCTTTTCGGAACCGGTCGGAAATAATTTCAATAGATTCGCCTTTAAGCGGTCCCACTCACCGTTGCCTTCGATCCCGGGCCGCGTGAGGGCGAAATCGTATTTCACGGGATCGCCGGGCTCGATCATCCTGAAACGTTCCGTTATTTCCAGGACAGTCTTCATGTCCGCCTGCCGCCTGCTTGTCAGTCCCAGGGTGCGTGCCGTTCGGTGCATATGAACGTCCAGGGGAACGAGGAGCTGCGAAGGGGAAACGCCGACCCATCCGCCGGGATCCACGTCGTCCCGCCTCACCATCCATCTGAGAAAAAGATTGAGGCGCTTGCACGCGCTCCCATCCGACGGCGAGGGCAAAAGACTATTTCGACCGACGCCGCCCTCCAAGCGGACAGTCTCTACAAACGATGTCAGCGCCGGCAGGACCGTTGGTTCCCCTGGCCGCACACCCTCTAGAAAACAGGCGTTGAGAGAGCCCCTGGAGCGCAATATTTCACCGACACCGAAGAGTAACTCGGCCATCTCCCGTCCCGTCGTAAAACGGTGCTTGAAATCTCGAAAGCATTCTTCGAGTTCTCCGGCGGAGGCCGACGTGACTGTTTCGGCCGGGGACGGCCCGAGCTTTGACAGCGCGACGGTGACGCTCCTGATGATCTGCGCCACCCGTCCGTAGGCGAGAGCCGCCGTCATGAAGCCGACCACCTCCCTGTCGGCCGGATCAATATATCCGTGCAGGTGAACCACGGGATCGGTGTGGATCAGGTCAGACCGGTTGTAACGCACATACAATTCGTCGAGAAATGATTTCAATGTCTCCCGTGCCATGGAAAAACCGATTAAATCGTCTACCGCGGTGATCCCGCCCTGTTACGGAGGAGTGAGTGAAAGGGTTTGGGGATTCAGCTTTTCGAGTTCCCGGACAATGGATTCGAGCGGCGGCCGCTTGTTTATGTCGTGCACGTCAATGTACCGGATAATCCCTTCGCCATCGATAATGATGATCGCCCGTTCGGACATTCCATCCGACCGCAGTATACCGAATCGATCAGCCGCTTCCCCGTGGGGCCAAAAGTCGGACAAAACCGGAAACCACAATCCTCCCATCTTCCTTGTCCAAGCATAAAGCGAGGGTATGTTGTCGACGGTTATTCCCAGGATGACGGCATTGTATCTCTCGAAGAGATCTTCCAGGATGTTGTATCCCGGCCACTGGTCCGAACAGACGGGTGTCCAGGCGGCGGGCACAAAGGAAAGAACGACGTTCTTACCTCGAAACTCTCTCAGCGATGTGGTGGTTCCCTGCAGGTCGGGCAACTCGAAATCCGGCGCACTCTCGCCCACGGCGACCTTCAGTTCGCTGTCCCGGGGCTTAAGCTCTCCGGGTTCGTAGATCATATCCTTGAAAACCTCTGACCGGGCGAATACTTGTTCCCCGGGCACACAAAGGAAACACAAGACCACAAAAATCATCGCCATGGTTGAATTAAACGGTTTCACGGCCCAACCTCTCCAGCCTTTTCGAGGATCATCTCCAGAAAAGATGCGGGGTCGTCGAAGGCGCCCAAGCGGGAATAGATCACCCGAGCCTCGCCGCCCTTGACGCGAACCCCTATAAAGTAAGGCGTCCGTACCTCGCCCAGTGCCTTGTGGAGAATAAAGTCTCCATCTGAAATCAAGGGAAAAGGAATTTGGTACTTGTCGCGGAAGATGTCCCTTTCCATCGACGTATTACCCGCCGCGACACCGATGATCTTGATCTTTCCTCGCAGGTCAGGGTCGCCTTCGATAAGACGATACAGTTCATTTACACGAGGGGCCTCGGCCTGGCAAAAGGGACAGTACATGCTGAGAACCTCCACGATGACAATGTCCGCCTTCACCTGGGAAATCATGAAGGTCGTTCCCTTCCGCAATCCAAGGTACTCTCTGTGTCCCTCGGATATAGGGGACGGAATCGCGATCCCGGGAAACTCCGCCCCTTCTCGAGGGGCGGAGACCATCTCGGCGGCCTTCAAGAAGGCCGCCGAGAAAAAAACCATGACAAGCACTAATACGGCTGCAATGATTCCACGCAAGTGTCCACCTCTGAAAATCAGGCTCCAGCTTCAATCACCCGCCAACCACCTTTACTATTTTTCCTTCACCCCGGGCCTTAACACCCCATCGGCGACCAGTGGGATAACCTTGTCGACCCTGAAAAAGACGACGTATTTCGATTCGTTGCTGTATTTCGTCGAAAAAATCGGATACCGTATCTTTCGAATGGTTTCGATAAGTTCACCGTTTTCTTCTTCTTTGATCTTTGTCAGATAGAGCCGCTTACCGTCGTAGCTGTCGTTTTCTTTGAAGAAATAGCACGCCTTGGGATTTGACGTGAGGTTTTTGTGGGTAAGATGACCGGCCATGATAAAGGCCGCCGTGTTCTCGTCCACCATGTAGGGCCTCGAAAGCGCCGCTACGTTGACATTTCCTCCCGCGTCGGCGGTGGCCATGACCCCGAATCCCCTCACCTTGTCGAAATACTCGCCTAAGTTCATCTGTCGAGCCTCCTTTTACTTTGTTATACCGGCCTTAAAAAATAATGCCGCCTTTTTCAACAGTCACATCCGCCTTAGCCTTTCCAGAGGCCGTGAATGTTGCAATATTCACGGGCCGCCACATTTTCGGCCTCTATGCAAAATTCCGCCACAGGTTCCTCTCCCGGTTTCAGAAACTGCCGGTATACCTTTCCGTCGGCCATGATTTCAACCCATTCTATATAATGCTTTTCCTCCATGGGATGGGGTGCACTCCCCACCGACACCTTGAAGCCGTCGGCGGTCTTTTCCAACACGGGGACATGTTTTTCCTGTGAAGCATCCACCTCTCCGGCCTTGAGAAATTTCATCGGCTTCCCGCAACACACCAACTCGCCTTTTCCCTCGTGCACTACTTCAACGATATTGCCGCAAATTTCGCACTTGTATATTCCCAGTTTTTCAGCCATTTTCAATTCTCCTTTCATGCATATTTTTTCTTCTGTTCTGAAAGAATCTTGAAGTGTTTCCGTTCTTCGTTGATGACTTGATCTATGGTCTCGTGATTCTTCTCCGCCACGAAACCCTTGATTTCCTGGTAGTACAGAATCGAATCCAGTTCCCGCCTTATGGCGAAATCGAGCGCGGACGGAGTGTCCTTGATGCCCGCCAACTCCTTATCCATCACCTCCTTGGTGAAAATGATATTATTGTCCGCGTAATTTCTAAGGTATGCTCCGTATTCTCCGGGATAGCTCTCGGGGGGATCACGCCTTTCCAGGCCGGATAGCATGTTCTTGAAAATGGACTTGTGCTTCTCCTCCTCCTGGGCGAGATGTTCAAAGAGCTTCTTCGTTTCCTCGTCCCGTGCCAATTGAACCGCGAATCGATAGAAGTTGGCCCCGTTTTCCTCGATTCTCATGGCGATTTCCATAATATCCCGTGCTTCGAATGTGCTCCCCATGGCTTCTCCTTTTCTTCGGTCGAATTGTTATGATTTCAATATTACATCACTTGTAATTTAGTTTCAAATCATATCTTGTCAAATTGATCTTTCGAGGCCCCGCAAACCGGGCACACCCAATCGGGGGGAAGATCCACGAAGGCCGTACCGGCCGGTACTTTCGCGTCGGAATCTCCGACTACGGGATCGTATACGTAACCGCAGACCTTGCATTCGTACCGGTCGCCCAAAATACCCCCCTTCCCCCTATCTTTTTCTTTCTCTTCCTCGAGATAAGTGGCGGCCTTTTTCGGGGTCTTGCCTCCCTTGACCTGGTGATAATAGGCGTAGGTCATGGGTTCTCCCTCTCTCAATACCTCGGCGTCCACGACTTCCGCGATAAACAAGGTGTGTGTACCCACGTCCACCCTATCTGTCACCTTCGCCTCCAAGAAGGCCAGTGAATGATCCTGCACAACGGGACACCCCGTCTTGCCCTCCTTGAGGGAGATGTTCTCGAACTTGTCTATATCGCGTCCAGACTTGAACCCAAAAGTCCCTATCAAGGTCATGGGTGTATCGACATCCAACACGGACACGGCAAAGACACCGCTCTCGTAAATCAGTTGATGAGTGAGGTTCTCCTTGTTGATACTCACCACAATCCTGAGCGGGTCCGAGGTTACCTGAAAAAGTGTATTCGCGATTTGACCGTTGCGCCTGTCGCCGGACCTCGATGTTACGATATAAAGCCCGTAAGTAAGCTTTCGAAACGCCTTCACATCCATTTAAACGGCCTCCAGTAAGCTTGTAAACGACTTGTTTCCCGATCGAACGGGGGTTATAGTACCAGATATTTTTTATGAAGGGAAACCAAAAACCGGGCCCAATTCATTACTGCAAAGATGATGGTGTTGATCGTCTAAAAAAACGGTTAAAATTAACTGGACAATTCGAGCTTCTTATGCAAGATTCTCCATGCTGTTGAGAATTTTAAAACTTGATTTCAATCACTCGCCCCTCCGGCGTCGTCATTCCAGGCGTCAGCCCCGAGAGGTTCCCGAAACTTCCCATACGCCTCGACTTCTGGATGAGTGAAAAGGTTCTCCGAAAAACAGACAAGGTGATCGCTGGAGATCATCGTTAAATAAATAGGGTATAAAAATTGAACAAGGAGGAAAGAAAAACAATGGGTGAACGAGAAGTAGTGTTTGTCGAAGGCATGCGCACCGCCTTCGGAAGAATGGGAGGTACAATACGGGACATTAAAGCCGAAGAACTGGCAGGCATCGGCGTAAAGGGTCTCATTGAAAAAACGAAGATCCATGAAAAAGACCGCGTGGATTGTGCCTTCATGGGATCGGCGACCCACTGCTCCCATGCCTTGAATCCCGCCCGATGGGCTGTTCTTTATGCGGGTCTCCCTTATGAGACCTCCGCGACCTACGTGGAGATGCAGTGCGGCTCCGCTATAGATTCCATCAACCATGCGGCATGGAAGATCTTGTGCAATCACGCCGACATAGTCATCGCGGGCGGCATGGAATCATACAGCCAAACGCCGGCGAAGTTTTCCATGAGCACGCCGCCTTATCGGCTCATTCCCCCCATGCCATTGCAAACTAAGCTTTCACCCGTGGACGAAGAGAATATCGGCATGGGTCTTACAGCTGAAAACCTGCAGGTGATGTACAACATTTCCAGGGAAGAAGCGGACAAGTTCGCCCTGAGAAGCCAGGTACTTGCCCGCAAGGCTATGGACGCGGGATACTTCGAAGAGGAAATCATCCCCATCACCGTTCCCCAAGGGAAAAAGCAACCACCCATTGAATTCAAGGTGGACGAACATCCCCGGGAGACCTCCATGGAGGCCCTGAGCGCCCTGCCGCCGGTATTTAAAAAGGACGGCACCGTCACGGCCGGCAATGCATCGGGACGGAACGACGGGAGCGCTTTCGTTCTCATGATGACGAAAGAAAAGGCCAAGGAACTGGGGTACGAACCCATGGCAAAATGGATATCGGGCGGCGACTGGGGCGTGGATCCCAAGATCATGGGAATAGCCCCGGCCTATGCCGTTCCTCTCGCGTTGAAGCGGGCCGGACTCAAAATCTCCGACATGGATGTGATGGAATGTAACGAGGCCTTCGCCGTGCAGAACCTGGCGGTCATCAAGGAACTCGAAAACCAGACCGGTGAGAAGATCGACGTGGAAGCGAAGTGGAACCCCAACGGCGGCGCCATTGCCTTTGGTCACCCCAACGGCGCCTCGGGCGCCCGTATCTGCATGTTCACCATGCGCGAACTGATCAGACGCGGGGGTCGCTACGGCTTCTTCAGCTCCTGCTGCGGCGGTGGTCTCGGTGTCGCCACGGTCATCGAAAACCTGAGACTGTAATAAAAAGTAATCCGGTGAAGGACGGGCTCCAAGGGCGCGTCCTTCGCCCCCTCGATCCCTCGCGTCTCGGTTATCATTCAGAAGAGGTATTACATTGCTATTAACCAAGCAAAAGGAAAGGAGTTTTGCTGATGAAAGTTGAAGACATCAAGAACGTATGTGTTGTAGGCGCCGGGAACATGGGGCACCAGATCGCCCTTCAATGCGCCATATCGGGTTATAACGTCAAGTGCACGGACGTGGTGCCCGAAGTGCTCAAAAAGGCGGAAGATTTTGCCGACTCTTACCTGGCGGGACGGGTAAAGAAAGGCAAGATGAGCGAAGAAGACGCCAAAGCCGCCCGCTCGCGGATCTCCTTCACGGGCAGCCTGGAGGAAGCCGCGAAAGACGCCGACCTGGTTATCGAAGCGGTCTTGGAAAGACTGGAGCTGAAGAGAAAGGTATTCGCGGACCTGGATAAAATCACCCCCAAGCACGCGATCCTGGCGACAAACAGCTCAATGATCGTCAGTTCAAAGATCGCCGACGCGACCAGCCGGCCGGACAAGGTCTGCAATCTCCACTTCTTCAACCCCGCCTTGGTCATGAAACTCGTAGAAGTGGTTCAGGGGCCCCATGTTTCCGATGAAACGGCCCAGGTATGCCTGCAGTTCTGCGAGAAAATCGGCAAGGTGCCCATTCATATCAAGAAAGAAGTCTGGGGATTTGTTCTGAACAGGATATTCTCGGCCATTAACAGGGAAGCCATGTGGCAGCTCGAAATGGGTGTCGCCTCCTTTGAAGACATCGACAAGGCCTGTGTCTACGGCGCCGGCCATCCCATGGGTCCATTCCGCCTGAACGACTTGACGGGTCTCGATCTGGCCTATGATATAGGCATGGAAAGATTCAGGGAGACGGGCGATCCCGCCATGCTCCCCACGCCGGAACTTGTAAAACGCGTGGCCCTCGGTCACTACGGACAGAAGACGGGCAAGGGCTGGTACGATTACACCCAGCAGCAGAAATAGGCTGTTTCTCAACTAAATAACCGATTGCGAATATCCGCCCGGCACTATCGACCAGGTATGCCGGGCGGAATTCCATTTAAAAACTCCCGTCGGCTCTCGAGGTGAGTTTTCTCTTTATTGTGCCGTCGTGAAAGGAAAAATGATGATCGCATTGATAGCCAAGATGAATATCAAGGAAGGCGAAACCGACAGGGTGATCTCCCTTTTCGAAGAGCTGATGCCGAAGGTGCGCGAAGAAGAAGGGACACTCTCATACGCGGTCTGTCGGAACCAGGCGGATCCGAACACCATTTTCGTCCTGGAACGTTACCGGGACAAGGACGCCCTACAGGCCCACGGCTCGACCCCCTATTTCAAGGAGTTTTCAAAGAAGCTGGGCCAACACCTGGCGGGAAAACCCGAACTCACGGTACTGGAAGAAGTGGTGTCCCTCTAGACGCTCCGGGGACGAGGTACCTCACCTTTATCATCTGAAGCGAAAGCCATGCAGAAACCCCGGCCAAATGGCCGGGGTTTCTGCATCAGTGAACCTTCTTATAAATCTCGAACGCCTCGTTCGGGTCCTTTTCCAGGCGCGCGTCGAATGTCGCAGCGAAAGTTATTTCCTCCGGGAAGAGGACGGATTTGCCCCCCTGCCTCCCAAAAGGTATATTACCGGTTTCCCGAAGGACCTTATTTCGCTATAGTCCCGCCGTCGACGACCACGACGTGTCCCGTCATGAAAGCGGAAGCATCGGAGGCCAGAAAAACGGCGACGCCCTTCATGTCGTCCTCGCCGCCCACTCGGCGCATTGGAATTTCCGCGATCAAGGCGTCCCTCACATCCTTAAACTCGGGCTTTTCGATATAGGCCATCATGTCCGTCCCGAAAAACCCCGGCGCTATGGCGTTTACACGGATATTATAAGGCGCCAGCTTGACCGCCAGGTTCATGGTGAGCAGGTTGATGGCCGCCTTGCTGGAATTGTACGGAACCGCCGGGTGTCCTTCTTCGGTCGAACCGCGGAATCCCATGATGGAAGAGATGTTGATGATATTGCCGCCGCCTTGTTCCTTCATGATGATCGCCGTTTTTTGCGTGATGATCCAAACGCCCCTCACGTTTACGTCGAAGACGTAATCCCATTTCTCAAGCGGATACTCCAGAGTCGGCGCGCCCCAGGTGGCGCCGGCGTTGTTGACCAGGATATCGATACGGTCGAACTTGTCCTTTACCGCCGCCAGCATCTCGTCTATCGCCTCGGGCTTGCTCATGTCACAGGCTATGGGAAATGCCGTTGCACCGTATTTATTTTCCAGCTCCTCGGCAACGGCCTCGAGGTTTTTCATCTTTCGAGAAGTGACGACCACATCAGCTCCCGCCTCGGCAAGCCCTGTGGCTATGAACTTTCCGATGCCCCGGCCTCCGCCCGTGACCAGTGCGACCTTTCCGTCGAGTTTAAAGAGATCCTGAAGTTTCATGTTTTTCCTCCCGTTCTTTCTTTCGGATGAATGATAACCGTTTTATTTCGCGAAGGGTTTCCTCGGAAGCCCCGGAACTTCGGTGCAGTCGATGCCTTTCATACCCCGTCCTAAAAAAAGATGCAAAGTAAAATCCGCCCCGGCGTGCGCGGTCTCACCGGGAAAATAGACCTTGTGGGCGCACCATCGGGGCCTACTCTTTTCCCCTAAAAAAGTGTAGTCCGCGTACATCTCGACTACGAAACCGTCAAATCATCTTTCGAGACAGCCCTCCATGTACCGGGGCACTTTCCCGTTCTCGCGGCAAGCCGCCGGTAACAGCAGGGCATCCATGAGAAGCAGGAAGTACTCTTCCCGAAGTTCCTCTATGCGCCTCTTTCCTGCGTCGGACAGGATCCGCTTCATTTCGTCCAGGTGCCCCGTACCGCGCGATTGAACCAGCATCTTGTGCTCCTCGTGAAAACTTAGAAGATCCCCGATCCCTCCGCCGCCCCTCTCCATTTCTTTCCAACGGCTGAACACCGAGACCCTTTCGATGAAACTTTCTCTCAGACGGGGATCGGCGAGACCGAGCTCTTCTTCCACTGGAATGAGGGGAAAACGTTTCATAAAGGCCGCGGCGAAAATGCCCACGCCCTTTCCCACCACCCTTCCTTCCTCATTGAAGACCCTGACGGCCCGCATGCCCGAACTCGGGGAACCGCTCTTGAAAATGTACCCGCAAATATCTTCGCCTTCCAGTTCGTCCAACCGCCTCTCCGCCCACGTCTTCATGGCCTCCGTGTGGTCGACGCGGGTTCTCACGGTCACCAGCCTCGGCTTCGAGGGATCGCCCTCGAGTCGCATGGTTTCCCTGGGAACGGGAAGGCCGTACTCCACCTCGGGACAAACGGGAATCCAGCGGAACCACTTACCCAATCTTTCCACCAGGTATCGGTCGCGCTTGTTGCCGCCGTCGTAACGCACGTTGTCGCCCAACAGACAGGAACTTACGCCTATCGGTATCTCGTTGTCCGGCTTCCGGCGCTCCACGGCGTGTTCTCCTCATTGAGGAGGAAGGGTGTGCCTGAATATCCTCCCGTCCGGCGCATACTCCTCCACCACTCCCTCCGTGATCACGATGCGGGTCAAAATACCGGTCACCCTTTTACCCTCAACCGAGGCGATCACCTCTTCGATGGTGTCGAATCGGCCCAGTTCTTCGAGGGTTACCACCGTTGGAACCACCATGTGAATAATGTTCCGGTGGTATTCATCAAGCGCCTCGCGGGGCGTCACCCAACGGTGAGTGGTCATCTCATCTCCGTCGTGAAGGGCCTCTTGTCCCGGCGGGGCGAGGGCGACAAAGAATCGGGTGTCGAAACGCCGGGGCAGCAGTTCCGGGGTGATCCAGTGCGAGAAAAAATAAAGCTTGCCGAGGTCGAGTACAAGGTCCTCCCTTTCCAACATATCGGCAAGGGTCATTCCTTTCGATCGGAGCATCTCGCCGTAACGGCGGAACCGCTCCAAAAGTCCGGGCGCCTCGAAGCTCACCAGGGAGGATTCCCCCCGTCGAAAGGCGTACAGCAATCCTACCTCTTCAAAGGTTTCCCGGATAGCCGCGATCCTTATCGCCGCGTCGAGCTCGGCGTCGCCGCCGCCTTCCTTTCCCTCTCCAAGGGCGGCCCGGCCGGCATCATCGACAAGTCGTTTCATCCGCGCGCAGCGGTCGCCTCTTTCCACGCGGCCGCCCGGAAACACGAAAGATCCCGGCACAAAAGAACTGTTTCTGTTTCTCAGCGCCATCAGCACTTCAAAACCGCCCCCCGGGCGCCCCGTCGCGGGACGAACAATAATCACCGTGGCTGCGTCATTCGGCGTAACGGGCATAAGCGAAATTTCTCCAATCTCCCGGGGCCCTCCTCGAGGACCGTCAATTTCATTTTATTTCAAAGGGCGCAGGACAAATAGGTCACAATAACCACGAATCTCACTCATTTGCCGGGGCGCGTTCGACCGGGTTCATCTTCTCGAAAATATCGCGGCCACTTCCACGTGCCTGGTACGGGGAAACATGTCGAAAGGCTGAAGCTCCACAAGATCGTATCCGCGATCGACGAGACGGCGGGCATCCCGCGCCTGTGTCGCCGGATTGCAGGATATGTAAATTATCCGTTCCGACGCCAGTTGCGCAAGGCTTTCCACCGCCCTCTCGGTGGAGCCTGTCCGTGGAGGATCAAGTATTGCGACGGGAACGGGATGATCAGTCATCCCCGGAAGCCTCTCCAGGACATCTTCCAGGCGGCCCCTGTAAAAAGCGGCGTCTTCCAGTCCGTAGCGCTCCATGTTCGCCCTCGCGCATTCGAGGGCCTCCCCGTCCACGTCTATCCCCATGATCCCACGGCCTTCCAGCCCGGCAAACAGGGCGAAGAGCCCCGACCCGCAGCAACAATCCAGCAACATCCCCTTGGAAGAATCCCGGCAGGCCTCCGCGGCGTACCCGGCGAGCCGCTCCACGAGAAGAGCGTTCGCCTGGAAAAAACCCCGAACCGGCACAGTCATCTCGACGCTTCCCACGCTGCGATCTATCTTCCCTTCCCTACCGAAAGGCACCCCCGACCAGAAAACATTCCGCGCCGAAAGACGACCGGCCAGTGTCTCGTCACGCCTCACCCTACCGTACTCGGCGTTTATCGATTCATCGAGAATCTCGCATCGATCGATATCCACGAGAGACCTCCCGTCCACGCCCATGAAACCCATGACGATCCCCTCCGGTCCGACTTCGGCGGCGTGGAATTCCGCCTTCTGCCGGTACCGATACATGTCCGGCGAGGGTACTATCGCCCTCACGGGAGGGCTGTCGAATTTTCCTATCCTCTCAAAGACATCCCTCACCTGCTTTTCCTTGACCCGGCACTCGTGCTCGTAAGAAATATGCTGGTAGTGGCAGCCGCCGCACAGGCCGTAGTACTTGCACAGAGGATCCGTCCTGTAAGGCGAGGAACGAAGAACGGCGAGGGGACGCGCCTCCATGTACCTGCGTTTTATTCGTACGATCTCGGCCTCCACAAGGTCGCCCTCGACCGTAAAGGGCACAAAGACAACCATGCCCTCCACGCGCCCCACCCCGGCCCCGCCGAAGGCCACCGACTCGATATTCACGGTTATCCTGTCCCCTGGGGTCAAATCTTTAAACTTGACATTTCACCTCGGCCCGGCCTTAAAGTCGCGGGTCCCAAACCTACGATGGCTACGTCGATCCACCTGACCGGGTATCATGCGGCCACGCGCCGGTGGAGACACGATATATCCCGCGACCTAACAACCACCGACCGAGTTTTTGCGAATGTCCTCTCCCTTGTAAAATATTTCCTTTAGGATATAAAAAAACATGCTGTCATGCTAATATATTTCTCAAAAAATTCAAACCGCCTCGTATCCGGGAGTCGTCCGTGTGATACCGGGCAAGTGGGCAGTGTTCACCGTGACATGTTCTTATCCCGAAAATTGTAAACCATACATCTAAGTACCGACATATCACCCCCCCGCAAAGGGTATAAAAATACAGGTTAAAGGAGACCCTCCCATGCACCGCAGAATCTTTCTAAAGATCGGCGCCGGGTTGCCGCCGGCCGTCGCCGGCATGAAGCACCCCGGCGCCGAACCCTGGAAACGTATGGTCATCTGGGTGGTGATGGAAGTATAAACAGAAAGTTTCCGTCCGTTTAGCGAAACCGTGTCCATCGGCCGGCCGCAACGAGTGAGGGAGAACAACCATGGATTTTGAAAAATTGTTTGCCGCATTGACGGAACACGAGCCTTTCCCCTGGCAAGCCGGACTTTATGAATGCTTCTGCAGGGGCGACATTCCCGCTATCTGTGATATCCCGACCGGTCTGGGCAAAACATCAGTGATCGCGATCTGGCTGTTGGCACTCGCCGGGAAAAGATCAGAGGTAAAAATACCCAGGAGACTGGTTTACGTTGTAAATCGACGCACGATCGTCGATCAAGCCACGGAGGTCGTGATCGGACTGCAAGCCAGGCTCAGAGAAGCGGCCCATGACGGATCGTCACCACTCAATGGAACCGCGCGCCTATTGAAGACCTTGTGCGCCCTCGGCGACAACGACGGCGAGCTTGTGTCGGTCAGCACCCTCAGGGGGGAATTGGCGGATAACCTTCAATGGCGCTTCGATCCGACACGTCCCGCCGTGATGATCGGAACCGTGGACATGATCGGAAGCAAGCTGCTCTTTTCCGGTTACGGTGATTCGGCACGAATACGACCTCTCAATGCCGGATTGATTGGATGCGATA
>JAHDRK010000082.1 GCA_018433345.1 Syntrophobacterales bacterium
GGGCTTACCGATGAACAGATCGCCCAGAGAAGGGAATACTGCAACAAGGTATCGGAACTGAGAAATGAATTCAGCAAAGACGTCATCGATGGTGATCGGATTACCGCACTCAGAAACGAACTGGCGCAGATGAGAACCGAAATGGGCTGGCCCGAGCGTAGGGGTGATAGGTACTTCGGCGGATGGTGGTAAAGTGAACGTTATCAAGGTCGTCGCTGCTGCCGTCGAATCGACGCCCCTTGGCGATGGTCGTATAATGTTCGGCACGCACCTTACCATCGCCCCGATGACGATGAATTGGTAAATCTCGACCGTTGAAATGGCTCATACGGGAGGTTCATCATGAAGGGTCCGAGCATAAAGAAAAAAGCAATTTTCGTTTTGCTGTTGCTTCTCTTGATTCACCCGGCCGTCGGGGCACAAGAGGCTCCCAACGAGACGAGCAGGTATTTCACCCATGAAGAACTGGCCCAGCTGCTCGCACCAATTGCACTATACCCTGATCCCCTTTTGTCCCAGATACTGATAGCAGCGGCGTATCCCTTCGAAATAGTGGAAGCGGAAAGATGGCTCGCCGGCAAGTCTCATCTGACCGGCGAGTCTCTGGACAAGGCCTTGCTGGAAAAGGACTGGGACGTAAGCGTTCTTTCTCTCTGTCATTATCCGGAGGTGCTGTCCATGCTTTGCGAAAACTTGGATTGGACGGCAAAACTCGGCAATGCATTTGTGCACCAGCAAGAAGAGGTTATGGACACCATCCAGGAGTTACGCGCCGAGGCACGGGCCCAGGGAAACCTTGTTTCCGCGAGCAAACAACAAGTGATCGTCGAAGAAAAAATCATCCGGATTGAACCGGCGTACGTAGGCTACGTCCACGTACCGGTATATGATCCCTTCCTGGTCTATGGTACTTGGCTGTACCCCGCATATCCGCCCCATCGGATCTATTACCCCGGTGTGACGATCGTCGGTTCCAGGATTGCCTTTTCCACGGGTTTTCATGTAGGATTCGGCGTTATCGGATGGTCCATGTTTGACTGGCCCGCACACAACGTGTTTATCGTTAATATCGACCGAACGAAGCGATTCAACAGAAACTGTCATTTATACCACGGTTCACCGAAGGTCGGTTGGAAACCTGTCCAGGAAAAGCGCCTCGCGCACTACCATCATTCGCGGCCACTGAGGAGTCCATCGGTACATCTTTCGGCCGTGGAACGCCACCATAAAACTACGGCGTCGAACCTTCCGGTCACCACCAGGACTCAATTCGTCCACGGGAAATCGATATCCGTCAGAAGCGGAGGGAGGCACTCTATTGGACAAGACAGGATCTCCTTCAGCCGGGAAAGGGCAACCACACCCAGAGGTGAAACAAGGGTGGCGGAGCCACCCACAAAATCCCTCAAGACCTCCAACGTGACGAACGGTATGATGTCGGACGTTAAAGGAATGTCCCCCGGTGTTCGATCAAGAGCTACAGAGACCCGACTGAGTACGGCAACAGGACCTTCGGCCTCTAAAAAGCATGTTGCAAGAAATACGATACGAACAAGGAGCTCCGAGAGAAATGTGACCGGTCGGAACATACCTGCTGCGACTTCTGGAATAGGGGTCGGGATACCAAGAACGCAAAAACGATCGACGGGTAACGTTACCACCGTAACCAGAAGCAGCGGCGGTAGCAGCATTTTGGGTGACGCCCCCCGCGCTTCAATGCATAGAAACACCGGAATTCGAAGCCAGTCGTGGAGATCAGGCTTTCACTCGCCTCCCGTCAAACATTGACCACGCCTCACCGCAGGGGCGATCGAACCAGGCTTCTTCGCCCCTGCGGCCTCCTCTTCAACGGATATTTCTTTTTCCGCCCCGGCCTTGCAGACTATTGACAGAAGCGCGCAATACTGATTGAAAGATATCGATCGACTGTTCCGCTATCCAATTACCTCTCTTCTTTTTAAATGGAAAGGCGGTTTGGACAAGGAATTTTGTTTACCTTTGGAGGTTGAAAGCAATGGCGTATGAGCAGATCATCTACGAGGCAAGGGACAGGATCGCGACAATCACCCTTAACAGGCCCGAAGCGCTGAACGCCTGGACTCCCGTCATGATGGAAGAAATATTGGATGCTATGAACAGGGCCGATAATGACGACTCGGTACGAGTGGTTATTTTCACAGGCGCCGGACGCGCCTACTGTGCAGGCGCCGATTTGAGCTCCGGGTTTAGAAAACCCGACGATCTCATGGGTCAGCCGGTTTTTCGTGATACGGCGGGACAGGTAACCCTCAGGATGTTCCATATGAAAAAACCCGTCATAGGCGCCGTCAACGGAAATGCCGTGGGTGTCGGCATAACCATGACCCTCACGATGGATATACGCATCGCTTCCGAGGCTGCCCAAAAGATAGGTTTTGTATTCAACCGCCGCGGCGTTGTTCCGGAAGGATGCAGCACCTTTTTTCTTCCACGCATAATAGGCATCGGCAAGGCGTCGGAACTCATCCTGACGGGACGGCTGTTCGACGCTTGGGAAGGAGCGGAGATGGGTCTTTTCAGCCAAGTCGTGCCGGCGGATGAACTTCTACCACGGGCTCGAAAGATCGCCCTGGAAATCGCCGACAACACCTCGGCGGTATCCACCGCCCTAGCCCGCCAACTGCTGTGGAAGATGCTCTGCGAGACGGAGCCCATGAATACGCACATACTGGAATCTAAGTGCTTTGGCTACATGCTCGCCTCGGATGACGCCAAGGAAGGCGTTGCTTCCTTCAAGGAAAAACGCCCTCCCCGCTTCAGCATGAAACCAAGCTCCGACATGCCGGATTTTTATCCATGGTGGGATGAGCCTCCTTTTGAGGGATGACGCAATGAGAAGCCGGCCTCTTGATGAGGTTACCCTCGTCCCGTGAAGTGTTTCACTTTATCTTCTCGGTTCCCATGGGCAGAGAGGCTCTTCGGCGAGGTAATTTCCGGTCTCTTCATACGCCCTCGCCCGGCAGCCACCGCAGACGCGTAAAAACTCGCACCGCCCGCACTTGCCTTCGTACAACTTCAGGTTCCTGAGATCGTGGAATACTTTCGAGTTTTCCCAGATGTTCCCGAAGCGCTGTTCTTCCAAATTACCGCAGTCTATCTCCAGGAATCCGCAGGGTTGTATTCGGCCACGGTGAGATATGAAACAAAAAGAACTCCCTCCCATGCACCCCCGGGTCATCGCGTGGAGACCGCCTCTTTCATCACGTTTCGAAGGCCTTTTCCCCTCTCGGTTGCGATGATAGATCCGGTAGTACTGGGGCGCGCACGTGGCCTTCAACTGCATCGAACAGCTCCTATCCCTTTCATGGAACCAGGCGAGGATCTCCTCGTACTCTTCGGCGCCGATCGCCCGGTGAGTCATGTCTCGGGCACGCCCCGTGGGAACAAGTAAAAAAATATGGTGCCCCGCCGCTCCCAGGTCTTCGGCGAGAATCATGATCTCTTCCAGTTGATCACGGTTCTGCTTGGTTACGGTGGTATTTATCTGGAATTCGACACCCGCCCGGCGGTAGGCCTCGATTCCCCGAAGGGACCCTTCATAGGCACCCGGAACTCCCCGAAAGGCGTCGTGGCTCTCCGCGTCGGCACCGTCGATGCTTATGCTTACCCTCTTGATCCCGGCCTCCCTTGTCTTTTCGGCTATTTCATTGGTCACCAGGGTCCCATTGGTGGCCAGTACCATCCTTAGCCCCCTCCGGGTTCCCTCTTCGGCGATAAGCAATATGTCATCCCGCAGATAGGGTTCTCCCCCGGTGAGAATAACCACGGGGTCACCAGTCTCGATTATCTCGTCGAGAAGCGCAAGACACCGATCCGTGGAAAATTCCCCCTCGTAGGCGCCGTATCGTGCCGCCGCCCTACAGTGCACACAATCCAGGTTGCAGCTCCTGGTTATCTCCCATGCCACCATGCGAAGATCATGAGGCAGTGTTAGCGTTGCGGGCTTTCGTAATACATCCATCAGATATCTTCGGGCGATTCCGACGCCATTACCTGGCGAGCGCGGCCGCCGCCTCCCCTGCGAAGTAGGTTATGATCATGTCCGCCCCGGCCCTTCTTATGGCCAGAAGTAATTCCAACATGGCCTGTTCGCCGTCAAGCCAGCCCATGGCCGCGGCGGCCTTGATCATGGCAAATTCTCCGCTCACGTTGTACGCCGCCAGCGGCAAGTCGAACTCTTCCTTCGCCCGCCGTATGATATCAAGATAGGGAAGAGCGGGCTTTACCATTATAATGTCAGCTCCTTCCTCCACATCCAGCGTCATCTCCCGCATGGCCTCGTCACTGTTGGCCGGATCCATCTGGTAGCTTTTCCTGTCGCCGAACTGCGGAGCACTCTCGGCCGCCTCCCTGAAAGGACCGTAAAAGGCCGAGGCGTACTTGGCGGAGTAGGCCATGATGGGCGTTGACTCACAGCCCCCTTCGTCGAGTGCTTCTCTGATCGCCAGCACCTGGCCGTCCATCATCGCCGAGGGGGCCACCATGTCGGCGCCGGCCTTCGCATGGGAAAGGGCGGTTTCCCCGAGGACCTCTATGGTGCTGTCGTTTTCCACGTCCCCCCCGTCAAGCATGCCGCAGTGCCCGTGGCTGGTGTACTCGCAAAGGCATACATCTGTTATTACCAGCACCTCGGAGACCTTGTCCTTGAGGGTTGCCACTGCACGCTGGATGACGCCGTCTTTTGCGAATGCCCCCGTTGCCATCTCGTCCTTGGTCTCAGGTATGCCGAAGAGCAGAACCGCCGGAATGCCCAGGTCGCGCAAGATCTCGACCTCTTTTACGAGATAATCTATTGAAAGCTGGAAATGGCCGGGCATGGAATCGATTGGTTTTTTCACCTTCGTTCCGGTCACGACGAAAAAAGGGGCAATAAGCTTGTCCACCGAAAGGCTCTCCTCCCTGACCAACCGCCGCAGGTTTTCGTTTTGTCTCAGCCGCCGTGGGCGGTACTCTGGGAAATGCATGGTCGTCATTCCTCCTTGGTTATTTCATCGTCTCTCAAGTAACAAGCCGGATCCTCGGCCCAGACGTCGCCCGTCACCGCTTCGGCCCTGGCCCTGAAATTCCCCGCGCAGATATCGAGCCAGCGGCATTCCGCGCACCGCCCCTTGACGTATCGTTTCTTGACCTTCAGTTTCCTCAACAGCTCGTTCGAGGGATCCTCCCAGATTTCACTGAAGGGACGGTCTTTCACGTTTCCGAAAACCACGTTGCGCCAGAACTGGTCGGGATGAACGGCGCCATCCCAGCTCACGCATCCTATTCCGCGCCCTGAATTGTTCCCCTCGTTCATCCGGAGCAGTCTCAGCACCTCCTCCGCGCGGTCAGGATCCTCGCGAATCAGGCGCAGATAAATGTATGGTCCGTCGGCATGGTTGTCCACGGTGAGCACTTCCTTTGGTTTGCCCCGGTCGAATAGCCCGCGTGTGCGATCCATAACGAGATCAATTAAACGTCGCGTTTCTTCGTGGGCCAGGTCCTCGTTGATAAGTTCCGACCCTCTGCCGGAATAAACGAGATGATAGAAACAAAGACGGGGAATGTCCTCCGCTTCCGCCAAATCGAAGATGGCGGGTACCTGGTCGACGTTGGCCCGGGTGACAGTGAACCGTATCCCCACCTTGATGCCGGCATCGAGACAATTTCTTATTCCCCTCATGGCGGCGTCAAAGGCGCCTTCCACCCCTCGGAATTTATCATGCACCTTCCCGATGCCGTCCAGGCTCACCCCTATGTATGAAAGGCCTATGCTCGCGTAAATCCTGGCCTGTGCCGGGGTAATGAGGGTGCCGTTGGTGGAGATCACGGCCCGCATGCCCCGCTCTACGGCATATCCCACCAGTTCAGGAAGATCCCGTCGCATGAAGGGCTCGCCTCCCGAAAAAAGCACCACCGGTGCGCCGTAATCGGCGAGATCTTTCAGAAGCGCCCTCCCCTGCTTCTCGTCAAGCTCGTCAGCGTAGCGAACGTTCTGCGAACTGGAATAGCAGTGCACGCATTTCAAGTTACAGCGTCTGGTCAAGTTCCAGACCACAACGGGACGTTTGTCACTGGAAAATTGAAGCAGGTGGGAAGGCAGATCTTTCGATTCGCCCCCATAGCGCAAGACATCCGAAGGCTCAACACCTCCACAATATAATTTCGATATTCCAATCATGTACCCGTCATTCCTTCAACTATTGCTTTAACAAATCCCTCCATATCATAGGGACGCTGCATAATATGGACCTCCATTCCCGACTTCCGGGCGGCATCCGCCGTAACAGGTCCTATACAGGCGATCTTCACCGAGGGCGGAATCGCCTCCACGCCCCCGATCATCTCAAGGCAGAACTTTACGGTGGAAGGACTGGTGAAGGTCAGGACATCGACCTTTCCACGCTTCATCAGCTCTACAAGCTCTCTCCCATCAAGACCGGAGTTTACCGTCCTGTAAATGGGTATCACCTCCACCCGGGCCCCCATTTCCCTCAGTCCTTTGGGAATGACTTCGCGGGCGGTCTCGGCCCTGGGCAGAAGAACCCTGGCCCCATGGAGGTCGATGCCTTCGAAGGCCTTGACCACCCCTTCTGAAATATATTCATCGGGGACAATGTCCACGTTTATTCCCATCGCTTTCACCGCATCAGCGGTAGCCGGTCCTATTGCGGCGATTTTCACCCCCTTCAGCTCCCGTAAATCCATACCCCGCTCGCGAAGGTGATTGAAGAAAAACTTCACGCTGTTGGCACTGGTGAAAACAAGCCAATGATAGGAACTTATATAGCGGAGGGCCTGGTCGAGAGCGGTTATGCCGTCAGCTGGTTCGATCGAAATAGTGGGAAAGAGAATGACCCTGGCACCCTGTCCCCTGAGAAGTTCGGCGAATTCTCCAGCCTGGGCCGCGGGACGTGTAATCACGACGCCCTTTCCGAAAAGTGGTTTCTTTTCGAACCAGGCAAGCTCCTTTCTCAAGGCCGCCACTTCGCCGACAACAAAAACCGCCGGCGGTTTCACACCCTGCTCTCTGGCCAGGTTTCCTATTTCTCCCAGGGTCCCCTCCACCGTTTCCTGCTCCGGCGTCGTGCCCCAGCGGACGAGCGCCGCGGGAGTCTTCGGATCTTTGCCATGTTCCATGAGCTTCGCCGTAATAAGGGGAAGATTTTTTACTCCCATGAGAAAGACCAACGTTTCGATGGATGCCAGGTGCTCCCAATGCAGGCGGCTTTCAGGCTTTTTCGGGTCTTCATGCCCCGTTACAAAGGCTACCGTGGAAGTGTATTCCCTCTGGGTGAGAGGGATGCCGGCGTAGCAGGGGGCGGCAACGGCCGAACTCACACCCGGCACCACTTCGAAGGGTATGCCGGCCTGCGCAAGAACCAAGGCCTCCTCCCCGCCACGGCCGAATATGAAGGGATCGCCGCCCTTCAACCGGACCACCGCATTTCCCCTTTTCGCTTCTTCCACGAGAAGACTGTTGATGTCGTCCTGGCTCATTGCGTGATTGCCGCCCTGTTTCCCCACGTATACGCGACGGGCTCCTTCGGGCGCGTAAGCGAGGAGCTCCTTGGCGGCCAGGTAGTCATGAACAACCAGGTCTGCCTTTGCCAGACAACGTATGGCCCGGAGCGTTATCAGTTCCGGATCGCCGGGACCGGCTCCCACTATGTAGACTTTGCCTTTATTGTTAAACATATAGGTTGTTAAGCCTTTCCGGTCGAACAGGGCTTAGATTCCACCACCAATAAAACTCGGTGTCGAATTTCGTCGAAAGAGGAACAGACCAACACAAGATATCCTTCAACCATAGTCCTCTGTCGCAGCCAGGATCTCCAGGCCGCCCTTTGCCAGTATGGATTCGGCCACTGCTTCGCCAATGGACTCGGCATCTTCGCGGGGTCCTCTCAATGTCTCCTGCAAGAGGCGCTTTCCGTCGGCCGTTCCAACCATTCCCCTGACCTGCAGCACGTTTCCATGGAGCTGGGCGTAACCGGCGATGGGCACGCGGCATCCTCCACCCAGCTTCCTGAGAAAGGCCCTTTCCGCCGTTATTTCCGTTACCGTGTCCGGATCGTTCAAAAACCGGAGTCTCTCTTTCAGTTCCCTTTCGCCGCTTCGGATTTCTATCCCCAGTACCCCCTGCCCCGCCGCAGGGAGCATGAAGTCCGTTGAAATAAACTGCGACACCTGTCCTTGCAATCCCATCCGGCGTATTCCCGCCGCGGCAAGTATAATGCCGTCTAGTCCTTCGGACTCTATTTTTCGAATTCTCGTTTGAACATTGCCCCTTATGGGAACCATCTCCAGGTCACGCATGACGTTGAGCAGCTGCATGCGCCTCCTGAGAGCCCCCGTGCCTATTTTCGCCTTTCGTGGAAGCTCTTCTATCTTGACATTGCCCCTGGAAATCAAAACGTCCCTTGGATCTTCCCGCTTTGGATAGGCCACGATTTCCAGTCCCTCAGGAAGTTCCACAGGAACGTCTTTCATACTGTGTACGGCGATGTCGATACCACCTGCAATCAGCTCCGTTTCTATCTCTTTGACGAAGACACCCTTCCCGCCCAGCTCCACGATGGCCACGTTTTGCATCCGGTCCGCCCTGGTTCTGATGGGAACGATTTTCACATCGAGTCCAGGCTCCCTTTTCTTGAGCGCATCGGCGATCGATCGCGCCTGCACGAGTGCGAGGTCGCTTCCCCTGGTTCCTATGCGCAAAACAGTGTTGATAATTTTCTCCTTTATCGATCTTCCTCTTCTTCCAGCCCGAAAAGCCGGCGCGCGGCGGCCACGTAAGCCTCACCGCCCCCGTTTTCACTGACATCCTTAAGTCCAGTTACGGGTTTGTGAAGTATCTTGTTTACCACGGCATTGATAAGGGCTTCCACCTTTTTCCTGTCTTCTTCGTCCAGCCTGCTCAGCCAGCCCTCCGAACGCAGAAGTTCATGCCGGACGATGGATTCGGCCTTGTCCTTGAGCTCAACGATTGTGGGAACAACCTCGAGGGTCGCCCTCCACTTCATGAACTTCTCCAACTCTTCATCTATTATCCCTTCGGCCTTTTGTACTTCCTCCAGCCGTGTCTTGATATTTTCGTCCACAACGCTCTGCAGGTCATCAATATTATACAGAAATACGTTGTCCAGATCCCCGGCACGGGGATCGATGTCACGGGGAACAGCGATATCCACCAGGAAAATAAGACGGTTCCTCCGACGACGAAGCGCCGACGTCAGCATGTCACGATCAATGATATAGCCGGGCGAACCGGTGGATGTGATAATAATGTCCGCTCGGGCAAGGCATCGGGGCAGGTCCTCGAAACCGGCGGCCTCACCCTGGAAAACCGCCGCCAGCTCACGGGCCTTTTCCACCGTCCTGTTGACCACCGTGATTCGCTCCACTCCCTGCTTTACCAGGTGCTTGGCCGCCAGTTCCGCCATTTCACCCGCGCCCACCAGTAGCACCGATTTGTCCGTCAAGTCGCCCACTATCTTTTTCGATAATGCCACGGCGGTATAGCCGACGGATACGGCGTTGGCGGAAATGCCCGTTTCCGTCCGAACGCGCTTTGCCACGTGGAAGGCGTGGTGTAGAAGCCTGTTGAGCATGACACCGGTCGCCTTATTTTCAACGCTGTGTCTGTAGGCATCTTTTACCTGGCCCAAGATTTGCGGTTCCCCTATAACCATTGAATCGAGACTGCAGGCAACTCTGAACAGGTGTCGAACCGCCTCCTCGTTTCTATAGCGATAAAGACAGGCCTCCATCTCCGCGACCGAAAGATTGCCATGGGAAAAAACGAACCACCTCAGACGGTCCATGGCCGAATCGGGGTTATCAACGGCTGCCAATACCTCCACCCTGTTGCACGTTGCCAGGTAGAGGGATTCCTTGACGGGAGGTATGGTTTTTACCTCCGCCACGGTTCTAGCATGATCCCCGCAGGCGATGGTCAACCGCTCCCTCAATTCAAGAGGCGCCGACCGGTGATTCATTCCAAGTAAAATAATATTCATTTCCGCTTAAAACCGGTGAATCGTGGGAAAAAACAGATGAACACCCAGGAAAGAAAAGAAGAGCACGGCAAAGGCCCCTATGGAAAGATAGGCCGCCCTTTTCCCCTTCCATCCTATGGCAACCCGTTGGTGAACCAAGAGGGCGCACAAAATCCAGCTTCCCAGTGTCGCGATCTGTTTGGCGTCCCAGAGGAGATGACTCCCCCAAACCACGCGTGCCCATAACGATCCCGCGACGATTCCCACGGTCAACAAGGAAAATCCCCATATGACCGAGATGTGATTTATACGATCCAGGTCTCCCAGCGAAGGAAGCACCCTGTACAAATCGTGTATTTTCCTTTTTCGTATAAGCCGGTCCTGCACGAGGTACATGAGGGCGGCGCAACAGGCCAGCGCGAACAGGGCGTTGCCCGTGAGTGAAAAGACAGCATGCACCGCCACCCAGTAATTTTTTACCGAGGCGTCTGTTTCGCCGGCCCCCGTTATGCCTGCCGACGCGGCAATAAACAAAACCAGCGCCAGGGGGGAAACAAAGGCGCCCAGTACTCTCGTCTTTGTAACCAACTGAAATATGAGATAGGTCCCGGTCAAGCCCCATGCCACGAAAGACAGAGCCTCGAACAGGTTTACAACGGGGCTGTACCCGGAAGCCGTCCAGCGCCAGAGGATAAACGATGTATGAAGGACAAAGGTAAAACCGTAACACCAAGTGGACAAGCGTGCCAGGAACACGCGCCGTGTGAGCAGCGACGCCACGAAACCAACGGCGCTGACCAAGTAGAGGGCGAGGGCCGCCTTGAACAGAATGGACTCCATCATTCACCACCTGTCTTGGACGATTCATTCCTCAACAGATCGGGCAGAACCAGTTCTTCCCCTGTAATCTCGAAGATAATCCGCTCCGCCTCGCCCCAACGTTCTTCGCGTACGAGCGTCGTAAGCGGTGAGTCGGCAAGGGTCTCGAATAGGCGCCGGTTTTCCTCTGATGATTGTCCCCGCGCCAGGACTCGCTCTCTGAGCACACCCATAATAACCAACAGGGGACCAAACCCCTCGTCAAGGTTCGCCTCGATCTCGTCCCTGATCCGCTTTGCCATGGCCGGGCTTCGCCCCGCCGTGGATACGGCAACGGTGAGGTCATCTCTCCGAAGCACCGCAGGAACGATAAAATTACAGAGTTCGGGGCGATCAACGATATTGACCGGTATTCCTTTTCCTTCGGCATCTTTGTGAACGCGCCGATTCACAGCTTCATCATCGGTTGCGCCCACGACCAGAAAGGCGCCCTCCAGGTGGCCGCTCCCGTAGTTCTCCTCGACGAGTTCGATGGTTCCCTCTTCTGTCATCCGAAGGATGCCGGCCGCCGGTCTTCGTCCCACGACCGTGACTAGGGCCCCGCATTCTACGAGCCCTTGCGCCTTACGCGCAGCAACTTCGCCGGCTCCGACAACCACGCATTTTCTGCCCTCGAGATTGAAAAAGGCAGGATAGAAATTCGCCATGAATTAAAAACACCACCGACTTAAGAATAAGTAATTTCAGTTATCATGAAGAATTGCAAAATTCAAGCGACTTGAGTTATAGCCATAATGACGTTATAAGTACTTGTGCGATGGTTGTTGTCGATCCCTGTATTTCCACGAGAGAGGAGCCACTCTATGTCGCCGACCAAGGAATCTTGGGTTGAAATAGCGGTGTGTACGCCACAGCAGCTGACAGATCCGGTTTCCAATTTCCTGGATGAACTGGGTACCCATGGCGTGTTCCAGGAAGAGGCTATACAGGAAGAATCCTTCGACGGTTTCGGCGAAGAAATCGGCGAGACCACTCGATTGGAAACCATCAAGGCATATCTCCCCGACGACGATGCCGCGGGGAAAAAACTCGAAGACCTGAACCACTACCTCGAAAGTCTCGCGGATATGTTCCCCGGCCTCGAAAAGGCGACATACACGACATCTATCATCACTGATCCCGATTGGAGCGAGCGGTGGAAAAAATATTTCAAGCCTTTGCGCATAAGCAAGAACATTATCGTAAAGCCCACCTGGGAACGGTACACGCCGGAGGGAGGCGACATCGTCATCGATATTGACCCGGGGATGGCGTTCGGCACCGGCCAGCATGCCTCCACCCGCCTCTGCGTGAACGCCATCGAGGACATCATACTTAAGAACAGGCCGGAAGGAGGCTGGAAGGTCCTTGACGTGGGAACCGGCACGGGCATCCTCGCAATGTGCTGCGCGAAACTGGGCGCCGATCACGTGACCGCCATCGACCTCGACCAACAGGCCGTGGAAATCGCGGGCGTCAACATCGCCATAAACGAACTCCAGGATCACATAGATGTATACAACCGCGATGTTTCCTTTATGGAAGGACAATACAATCTCGTGGCGGCAAATCTTACCGCCCCCACCCTGATCAACCTGTGCGAAAAGATATGTTCACTCATCAGTCCCGGGGGATACCTCGTGGCATCGGGCATCACGGACACGTATATAAACCAGGTCGAAAAGGCATACCGGTCCGAAGACCTTTTCATCGAAGAGCGTCTCGCCGAAAAAGAATGGGTCTGTATCGTTTTCAGAAAAAAGGAGAGTTGAGGTGTCCGTGCAGAGGATCTACCACCCCGGCCTCACAGCCGGCGCCTCACGTGAAGATCTCGGAGCGGAAGATTATCACTACGTAAAAAATGTCCTTCGGCTCAAACCGGGCGACGAGCTTCTCCTATTCGATGGAAAGGGCTTGGAATCCCGCACAGTTATCCGTGGTTTCGGGGACAAAACCGTCCTGGTTGAAATCGTCGCCACGGAAGAGATCATGGACGACTCGCCTCCCCTGATCCTGGCCCAAGCCCTACCGAAGGAAAACAAGATGGACTTCATCGTGCAGAAGTCCACGGAACTCGGAGCTTCTTCAATCATTCCATTTACATCGTCTCGTACTGTTCCGAAACTCGACCCCGAAAAGGCATTGAAAAGGGTGGAGCGGTGGAGAAAGATAGCGGGCGAGGCAGCGAAACAGTGCGGCGCTTCCAGGGTGCCCGACATCTCCGAAATCGTGCCTTTCGTCGGAATGTTCTATAAACTCCCGCTGGAATCGATCAAACTCTTTTTCTGGGAAGAAGAATCAACATGCGGCATCAGAGAAGCCCTGGGAAGCGAAGAAAAACTTAAAAGCGCCCCTCTGTTCATCGTGGTCGGACCGGAGGGTGGTTTTTCCCGGAGGGAAGTGGACCAAGCCCGCGATCGGGGATTCAGAACCGTCCACCTGGGCCGGCGCATCCTGCGGGCGGAAACGGCTCCACTGGTGATCCTTTCCATTATCCAGTACGAGCGGGGATCCCTGGACATGCCGCGGGACGAGAAAGGAGAATGAATGAACGATTATCGGTACGGCGGTTTCTGGCGTCGAGCCATAGCGATGACAATCGACATGATTGTTTACTATACCTTCATCGCCTTTTTATTAGCCGCCGTAACAAAGATACTGCCCGACGTAAGGGGATCCGGCCTCTTAGAAATAGATGCCTTTATGTACCTCTTTGTCATCATCCTGCACATGACATATTTCACCTACTTCCATGGTGTGGGCGGAAGGACGCCGGGCAAAATGATTATGGGGATCAAGGTCATTCGCGACACGGGCGAGGAGATGACTCCCGGCTACGCCTTCCTCCGATGGGTAGGTTACCTGGTTTCCCAAATCGCCTTTTACCTGGGATTTATCTGGGTTGCCTTCGATCGTAGAAAGCAAGGGTGGCACGACAAGATTGCAGGAACCCTGGTCGTCAAAACAAGAGGCGCCAAAACAAGAAAATCGGAGAACCGCGCCGTACCGCCGTTGATCCCGCCCTATTCCACCGGGCACGGCGGTTTCAACGGGATCAGGGAGCGTTTTCCCTACTGAACAATGGGTGAAATGCCGGGGGAAAACGCTTGACAAATAAAGGCGGATCGGATAATCAACACTCCTCGGTTCCCACAGGCCAATCGCAAGGGTTCCCGGGGCTTGAAAACAGAATACAAGGGTCGGTAGCTCAGTCGGTAGAGCACCGGACTGAAAATCCGGGTGTCGGCAGTTCGATTCTGCCCTGACCCACCATGAAAACAAGGGGTTAGGTGGCACTCACCTAGCCCCTTGTGCTTGCGGCTCGCTTTTGCCCCCATTCTGTCCCCACTTTTTTCAAATAGACACAAAAAAGGAGGGGCCCCCCCGCCCGCCTCTTCCGACCATAGTGCAACTATCATCCATCCATGCCTAAGTTTACGAAACGTGAAGGATGTCTTTGTCTGCCATGAAAAGGAATTTGGCCGGGCGATAGAGAAGACCTCTGAAATTGCTGATGCTCATGGGAGTTCCTTCCTTTCCGCTTTAATTGCCTTCCATGGCGCCACTCCATATCACACCTTCCTTACTGTGATGCTCATTCATACATCGCCGACGCATACACACTGCGCCCCTCCCCGTAATAATTCTCAAACAGGTGCCGGTACACCACATCACAATCACATTATTGGCCGCTTGAGGCAGCGAGAAAGCTTAGGGCGGGAGTAAGCCGGCCCCCTCAATATCTGCGGACCGATCCATAGATAGAAATTTTGGTTGTGTCAATCGTATTTTGTTCCGTCCGGGATACCCGCAAGAGATGGAGCAAAATCAAGAAGGTTTCGAAGTCCGCCGGGCATACCGTCTTTCCAAAGCCCATGGAGGTAAAAAGGAGCTTTCCCGGTAAGATCACGATTACGAGAAGCAAGCTTATCAAAGTCTGGGGTAAAGGAGGTTCTCACGCATGTATTCGCTAGTGCGGGCTCATTTCATTTTGCCGCACAAAAACGGAGCATGGTTGGACGTAAAGAAGGGAGGATCCCGGCGGACGATCTCGGCGATGGCAAGCGATCGTTTTATACAATCAAAGAGGACGCCGACTCGGCGGTGATTCTCCAATGAAGGGACTCTGCCTGCAATAAAGACGTATGAGGCAAATCCTCCGGCATGGTTTTGATATGTTTACCATATGGGGAAGCTTACCCCTAAACTTTGCTATTGAAAATCCTATCGCTTCGCAATAGAAATCTTGACCATATTGCGATATTCGGGACAAATCCTGCACAGATAAACCCAGATTCGGGGTTTGGATTGCCTATTCTTCCCACTCCTATTGACAATTAATGTTCTAAAGAGTACTTAATATCCAATACGAGCGGTATTTGAAACGGAAAAAACGATTAAAGCAAAGGCAATCATTTGAAGGGCCGGGTTCGTATAACGGGAATCGGATCGAAGTGACCTCCCGTGCAGCTTGAATGAATCTCCTCTCCTTGTAGCAATTCGCAATTCTGTTTCGCGCCGGCAACATGTAGAAAGTCTCGGTTGTCGAGGATCCTTTAAATAAATAAAAATCTCTCTTTTGACTATTCAAGAGATAAATGTTTTTACGAAACAAACAATAATACCGAAATAAGGGGCTGTGCGGTGATTGTTTCTAAAAATATCATTACGTCAGTAATCGAGGAGGAATGCTAAATGAGAAATAGACAAAGAAAAGAATCTGGTAAAAACAAGGAAAGCGCGCGGATGGGAATCTCCAGGAGGAAATTCATTGCGGGATCGGGAGCTATAGTTGCAACCGGCGCATTGGCCGGCCAATTTTTCCCTCGAGAATTGCATGCAAAACCCATCCCTGCATCCTGGAACAGGGAAACTGACGTCGTCGTTGTAGGAACCGGCTATGCCGGCCTCGCAGCCGCCATAGAAGCTCATGATGCAGGTGCGAAGGTTGTTGTTGTCGACAAAGCGCAGGTAATAGGTGGTAACTCAATTATAGCCAGCGGCGGTTACAATGCCGTCGATCCAGAGAGACAGAAAAAGCAGAATATCGAAGACAGCATTGATCTCCACTACAAGCACACAATTGAAGGAGGAGATTATCGAGGTCATCCTGATCTGGTAAGATATTACGTAGAAAATGCCCTCGACGGCTTGCAGTGGCTGGAAAAGCAGGGTGTGGAATTCGAGTCGGAAGTATTTACCATCGTGGGCGCCCTGTGGCCCCGCAGTCATGCAGTGGCTGGCGGAAAAAGGGGTGCCGCGATTGTCATGGCGCTCAAGAAACAAGTTGATGAGAGAAACATCCCTGTTCTGATGAACCATGCCCTTACAGGAATGTATCGCGAAAATTTTCTGGAGGGGCCGATCCTGGGCATTGAAGCCGAGAACAGGGGTAAAATCACCAGCATTAAGGCCAAAAAGGCGGTAATCTTGGCAACAGGGGGATTCGGAGCTGATGTAAAAATGCGATCCAAGTATGACCCGAGATTGACAGAGGATGTTCCTACCACCAATGCTCCGACAGCCACAGGGGAAGGCATCCGTCACGCCGCCGATGTTGGTGCCGATCTTACAGGCATGGACTTTATCCAGGGTCTCATCGCCTGCAATTACTTCACGAAAAAATATGGCGATCTCGTAAATTTAGGTATCGATCACGCGGTTTTCGTCAATATTAACGGCGAGAGATTTGTGTCTGAAGACCAACGTCGGGACATCATGGCCGAGGCGACACTGATACAGCCGAAAAAAGTGATGCTTTGGGTCACGGATGATCGTTGCAAGAAGCGCTATGATAAAGAAAAAATAGAAACCATCATTGAAAAAGGTCTGAGTTTCCGGGCCGAAACTCTCGAAGACCTCGGAAAGATACTCAACGAAAAATTCGGAACGCCGATCGATACATTTGTCCAGACAATCAAAGAATACAACCAATTTGCCAAACAGGGCAAAGACCCGAAATTTGAAAAACGCCATGAAAACTTAAAGACTATCGAAAAACCACCCTTCTGGGCCAGCCCTACACAGGTCGGAGTACATCACACCATGGGAGGCATTGTTATAACAGCTCCCTCGGCCAACGTGCTTGATCGATGGGGCAAACCGATCCCTAGGCTCTACGCTGCCGGCGAGGTGACAGGCGGCATTCATGGCACCAACAGACTTGGAGGAAATGCCACAGGAGACTGTATCGTCTACGGAAGGACAGCTGGAAAACATGCCGCTAAGGAAAAATCGTGGTGCTAACCGATAAGATGAAAGGGGGAATCAGTTTTCGCAATTATGCCGATTGTCGAAACCTGATTCCCCTAGAACACTATTACCAAGATCAGAAATGAAAGGTGAATAAAGATGAAGAAATTGTCAACAAGAATCATTAGCGCTCTTGCGATCATGTGTCTTGCTGCGATAATTACCGGCCCTGCGTGGGGAAAGGATCTGAAAGTTGATATCATTGTCGTGGGAGCAGGTGCAGCAGGTTTCTCAGCCGCATTAACCGCGGCCGAGGGAGGTGCCTCGGTGGCACTGTTCGAAAAGATGCCCGTCCCGGGCGGCACGACGAACTTCGCTGAGGGACTTTTTGCGGCGGAAAGTTCACTACAGAAAAAGCGACTGTCTGGACCCACCAGGGATGAGGCCTTTAAACATGCTATGCATTTCAATCATTGGCGGGCCAACCCTGATCTCGTTAGAACATTTATCAACAAATCCGCGGATACAGTGGATTGGCTCATTAATCAGGGGGTAGAATTCGAGGAAGGCACGCCCATACCCATCTGGCCCGGAGGACCGGTCACTTGGCATATAGTAAAAGGTCACGGTCATGGACTTGTAGAGGTTCTTGCAAAAAATGCCTCAGAAAATGAAAATATTACAATTTATTACCGAACGCCTGTAAAGGAATTGATATCAGATTCAAAAGGGAAAATCGTAGGCGTTGTTGCCGAAGATAAATCCGGCAAAACCATAAAGGCGGAAGCGGGAGCCGTTATCCTTGCTACCGCGGGATTTGCTAATAACAAGGAATGGATGAAAAAATATACCGGCCAAGGAGATAACGTAGTACCGGTCGGCCAAGTGCAGAAAATGGGCGACGGTATCAGAATGGCCGTTGAGGTCGGCGCACAAACCTTAAACATGGGTACTCTCCAATACCTAGGGGTCGTGGGTGTAGGCATTGATGTTTTCAGCCCTATTACGGCCACCCTCTGGCAGCCTGAAAATATCTGGGTAAACGCCTTTGGCAAGCGATTCTGCGACGAGGCCGCCGTTATCTGGGAATGGTCTTTTTCAGGTAACATAATCAACCAACAGAAAGACGGCATTACTTATGTTATCTATGATGACGCCGCGGTGAAAATTTTCATGGAAAAGGGAATAACTCAGGGGATCGGTGTTATTGTACCTCCCGGCTCAAAGTTGCCCGATTTGGATAGTGTTATTGAAGAAGCTGTTTCCAAGGGTATTATCAAGACCGCATCTTCAGTTGAAGAACTTGCAGGAAAGATCAACGTGGATGCCGAGAAGTTCTCTGCCACCATTGAAAAGTACAACGGTTTCTGCGCAAAGAACCAAGATGACAGTTACGTGAAAGAAAAACGCTACCTCAGGCCTCTCACGGGACCAAAATATTATGCCATCCCAGTGAAGCCTGCTTTCATCGGAACTCTGGGCGGTATCAAGATCAATTCGAAGACAGAAGTAATCAACACAGAGTGGGAAACTATTCCCGGATTGTATGCCGCTGGAACATGTACTGGTGGCTACGAGGGCGAAACCTATGACCTAGGCACGACTGGGGGAACGTTCGGCTACTCTCTAACCACCGGTCGAATAGCTGCGGAATACGCTCTGAAGTATATAAGAAAATAACAAAACAAGCCGACAGGCATCGTTCGGGGAGGTGCCTGAAAGGCACTTCCTCGACGTATATAACTTGAATGGTGGCTGACGATGCCGAAATGGAAATTTAATGCGTTTTCTAGAGGATGGAGATCATTCGACAGATCATAACCTTGTAACATATGACATGATAACAGAGTGTATGAGGCCCTTGTAGAACAAGCCGGCCTTATCCCGCCTGTTTGTGATCAGCTTTCTTGCGCCAGCTTCTTGATGATTTCCCGCATAAAAGCCGGTAAGTCATCGGGCATCCTAGAGGTTACCAGGTTCCCGTCAACCACCACCTCTTCATCCACCCAATTCAGCCCGGCGTTCACCATGTCATCCTTGATTGCGAAGAAAGATGTTCCCCTTTTCCCCCGCACAACATCAGCAGATACCAGAACCCAGCCGGCATGACATATGGCCCCGATAAGCTTCCCCCGGTCATTCATCTCCTTCACAAAACCGACGACCTTGTCACACCGACGAAGAATATCGGGCGCGTATCCCCCCGGTACGATCACCGCGTCGAAGCCATCCGCCAGGATTTCATCGGCCTTTTTTTCTATCGTTGCCGGATATCCTACCTTGGAATTGACCACCTCGGGGCCGAAACCAGGGCCTACCAGTAAAACTTCAGCCCCTTCCTCCTTCAGGCGGTAATAGGGATACCAGAC
>JAHDRK010000002.1 GCA_018433345.1 Syntrophobacterales bacterium
AACCGCCCCCTGCGCCGCAACACCTCTCTGGATGCTCCATTTCTATCAATTTGACACCGGGAATTTTTTCCATCAGCCTCCTGGGGGCATCTTTCACCGATTCCGTCATCCATCCGTGACAGGGAACATGATAGGTAAGCGCCAAGTCAAGGGGAGCCGGCGCCGCGGCCATTCCGATCATTTCCAGATAATCCGTCGCCTCCCATGTCATGGCCGCCACCTTTTCCGCCTGCTCACGCAGTGGATCGTCCTCATCGAACAACGCTGCGGCGTCTTTCCTGAACATCAATCCGCAGGAGGTGCACTCCACCACAAGGGCATCAAAATCAAGTTTAGACAGAATCTTCAGGTTTTTCCCCATCATCTCGCGGGCGGTGCCGAGATCTCCCTCGCCGAGGGCGGGCATCCCGCAGCAGACAAGTCCCGCGGGAAGAACCACCTCGATGCCGTTTTTCCGCAAGACGAACAACACATCCCGTCCGGTGTCGGTGTATATGCTGTTTGTCGCGCATCCCACGTAGTAGACGACGCGGGCCCGCCTTTCCCACTCCGCTTCCAGGATTCCCTTGTACTCCTCACTGAAAGGCCGGGAGGCCGGCGTGGGCAAATCGCCCTTGATCCCCAAGGAGCCTGCCAAGTTTTTTACCTTTCCCATAACACCGTGGATCCCCCTCCTTTCCATGATCGAACGGAGCAGGAACCGAACCGCCATGTTTTTTCTCTTGCCCTTGTAAACCATGTTTCGGGCTGCCGCTATAATCCCGTGAACAGGTATGCCGGCCGGACAGATCCTGCTACAGCTGGTGCACAAAAGGCATCGGTCCAATATTTCTTTGAAGCGGTCACTTTTAGAAAGGGAACCCTCTATCAACGTTCTCCGTATGATTTCCAGCCGCGCCCGCGGTTCATGGGTTTCAAGGATATCCTCCAGGTACACGGGGCACGTAGCCTGGCAAAAATTACAGTGCGAGCATTTGGCTATTGAATCGCGATAGTCCGGCATGTTCCTGGTGCTTCTCCATCAATCCAGATCTTCCCTGGATTCATGATGTTTTTGGGATCAACGGCCGCCTTGATGCAGCGCATTAGATCCACTTGTCGTTTGCCCAGTTCCAGTTCGATAAACTCGGCCTTATGAATACCTATACCGTATTCTCCTGAGATGGTGCCACCTATGGAAAGACCTGCCTTTACAAGCTCTTCTATGGCCCGCCCCGCCTTTTCCTCTTCCTTCTCGGTCACGTCCCGGAGGAAAAAGATAGTGGGGTGCATGTTGCCGTCGCCGGCATGACCACTGAGACCTATCATCATGCCCCTGTCGAAGTTCATCTCCAGCCTATCCGCCACCTCGCTTACGGCCCTGACGAATTCAGGGATTCGATCCCTCGGAACGGTGACATCCTCCACGATTCCCTTCTTCGCCATCTTGAGGAGCATGCCGTAAAGCTTTTCACTTGCTTCCCAATAGGCCTCCGCCTTTCGTCGGTCTTCGATGACCCTCACCACGGCGCCCATGCCTTCGCACAACCCGCGGATCTCTCGAGAATTTTCATCTACCTCCCACTCGCTCCCGTCAAGCTCAACCAACAGGTGTGACTCGCCTCCCGGATAGGGTTCAGGAAGAGACCCGGACATGATGGCCGCAGCACCACGGCTGATAAGTTCTATCATGGCGGGAACAATGCCACTTGCTATAACGGCCGATACTATCCGTGCCGAGTCTTCCACCGCAGCGGAGGTTACCACCACCGTTTTACGGGCCGGCGGAAGAGGAACCAGGCGAAGAATCGCCTCCGTTATCACGCCGAGCGTTCCTTCCGCGCCTGCATAAAGATGGGTGACATCATACCCCACGGAAGATTTCGAACACGAGCTCCCTGTCCGGATTACCTCCCCGTCGGGAAGCACGACCTCGAGACCGAGCACGTATTGCCCCGTTGTTCCATACTTTACAGCCCGAGGACCGCCGGCCCGGGTGGATATATTTCCGCCCAAGGTGGATACTTTCATGCTCTGGGGGTCAGGCGGGTAAAAAAGACCCTGCTTTTCAACCACCTCTTGGAACGTTGCCGTCACCATGCCCGCTTCGACCCTGGCCGTCATGTTGCCTTGGTTTATCTCCACGATCCGCCGCATGCGTTTCAGATCGAGGACGATACCGCCATGTGTCGGCGTGCATCCTCCCGAAAGCCCTGTCCCCCCGCCGCGGGGCACGACGGGAATTATTGATTCAGCGGCGTATCGCACCACCCGCGACACCTCTTTCGTGGTCTCCGGCAAAACAATCGCCTCGGGATTGCCGATAGGACAGACATGATAAGTGGCATCATTGGCATAGGCAACAAGATCCTCCGGATCGGTCAGCACTCTGTCCGACGGGATCAGTCGTCGAAGATCTTTGCCGAGAGATTTCATGAAACACCTCCTGTTCAGGTACGATGCAGGCTCCGGTACTTGGAATATTGTTGCGCGCTATCGGCCATGCAACCGGCCATGGCATCCCGGTGATCCTCACGCCTTGTGCAACCAACTCCCCCCGTTGCTTACCATATTCCTCGTATCCACCACGGGAATACCGAAGGATGCAAAATCGATCTCCCTGAATTCGTCGTGAGGAGTAACGATTAACATCAAGTCATAACCACGCCGGGGCTCCACCGAGCACTTTCCGGCATAGTGAGGAAACCTCCTAGACGGTTTCATGACTGGGATGTATGGATCGTGGTAGTCGACCTCGGCCCCCAGGGTTTCGAGTTTTTCCATGAGGTGGTAGGAGGGCGACTCCCGGTCATCGTCCACGTTTCCTTTATAGGCCAAACCCAAGATCAGGATCTTCGCGCCGCGCAATGCCTTTCCATACCCATTGAGAACCGCCATTACGCGGGAAACGACGTAATCGGGCATGAAGGTGTTGATCTCGCCGGCAAGTTCTATGAAACGGGTAACCATACCGTATTCACGGGCCTTCCACGTCAGGTAAAAAGGATCTATGGGGATACAGTGTCCACCCAACCCCGGTCCAGGATAGAAGGCCTGATATCCGAAGGGTTTTGTCTTCGCCGCCTCGATCACCTCCCAGACATCTATGCCCATGCGGTCGAAGAGGACCTTCAGCTCGTTCACCAGGGCGATATTGACCGACCGATAGATGTTCTCGAGGAGTTTGCAGGCCTCGGCGACCTTCGTGGATGAAACGGGAACGGTCTTTTCCACAATCGTGTCATAAAGAGCCCGGGCAGTCCTGAGACATTCGTCCGTGTATCCCCCCACTACCTTCGGCACCCGCTTCAATGAAAAATCCCTGTTGTTTGGATCTTCACGCTCCGGTGAATAGGCCAAGTAAAAATCATCACCCGCTTTCATACCTCCCGATTCGAGTATGGATCGCACTCTTTCGTCGGTGGTTCCCGGGTAGGTTGTCGATTCCAGGACTACCAGCCGACCCTTTCGAAGTCTTCGGACCACCATTTTTGCCGTTCCATCCACGTACCGCATGTCCGGTTCACGGTTCTTGCTGAGCGGGGTGGGGACGCATATGACAATGCAATCCATGCCTTCAAGGCGGGAGAAATCGGTTGTGGCCTCGAAGCGATCATCCGCCTCCACGAGTGGTGTGATGTCTATGTAGCGGATATAGCTCTCGCCTTTAGTCAGGCATTGCACCTTTTCACCATCAACGTCAAATCCGGTGACAGGGAATCCCGCCTTTACAAACTCGATAATCAGGGGAAGCCCCACGTATCCCATTCCGACAACCCCTATGCGAGCCTGTCGAGATCCTATTTTTTCGATCAATTCCATAATCATGACCCCACGCCTTCAAAATTCCTTCCCCACCGGAAGCAGAGAGCTTTCAAGCCACCGAAGAAACCCCGGCCCTGGTTGCATGTCCCACCCCACCACGGTTTTTTATCGTCGATCCCCCTGTCAAAACGGATAAGCCGTCCATCGTTATAATGCTGTGCCGTAAATACGGATCCTACGGAACAATCTTCCGATGGATGCGCATCAACCGTTGTCGGCGCGGATAGACACCTCTGCCATGATCTCACATATTCGTTCCTGATCTTCTCGAGCAAGATAGGGGTGCATCGGCAGGCTGAAGATGCGCCGGGATATTTCTTCCGATACGGGAAAATCACCGGCGACATATCCCAGCGCCGCGTACGCGGTCTGCCGATGCAATGGTTTAGGGTAATAAACAACGGAGGGAATATCATGGCTTTTCAGGGCTTCCATTATCGCCCGACGATGGTTTTCATCATCCGCCAAAATAGAGTATTGTGCCCAGACCGAGCGATACCCCTCAGGCACGCGAGGGATGGTAAGGTCCGGCGCCAAGTCTCCGACAAACTTGTTGTAACCTTTTGCAACTTCCTGACGAAGCACGATTTCCTCGGGAAAGAGTTCGAACTTCGCAAGGAGGATCGCCGCCTGGATGGTGTCGAGGCGACCGTTGATCCCCACGCGCACATTGTCGTATCGGTCCTCGCCTTGCCCGTGAACTCTGATCGACCGGAGGATTTCCGCAAGATCGTCGTTATCGGTAAAACACATACCGCCGTCTCCATAACATCCCAGCGGCTTGGCCGGAAAGAACGATGTACATCCTATGTCACCCAGAGATCCGGCTGGACGGTCCTTGTAAGACGCCCCCAGGGACTGGGCCGCATCTTCGATTACGAAGAGACCCCTGCCATCCGCAACGGCGTCTATGGCGTCATAATCTGCGGGAAGCCCGAATAGGTCTACCGGGATCACCCCCTTCGGCGTGAGTTTTTTCCCCGAGGCTTTGCCTTTCCTGATCGGCAACGGCAATGGATGGACCGCCCCGTCGCACTCTTCCACGGCGGTTACGGCTTGCTCCAGCCGGGAAGGATCTATGTTGAAAGTTACGGGATCGATATCGACAAAAACAGGCGTGGCGCCCAATAGGCTTATCACTTCGGCGGTGGCGATGAAAGTAAAAGGCGTTGTGAACACGGCATCTCCAGGTCCGATTTCATGGGCCATTAGGGCCATTAAAAGTGCGTCCGTACCGGAGGCACAGCCCACGGCGTGTTTCGAACCGGAAAAACCGGCCAATGCCTCCTCTAGCTCCCTCACTTCGGGTCCCATTATGTATTGGCCGTGCGCCATTACCTTTTGGATCCCCGCATCGATGAGATCCTTGATACGTTCCTGTTGCGCTGCAAGATTGATAAACTGCATGGATGTACCCCGGAAACATGATGTTTTCAATGCAATTGACACCCTACTTGATTGAGCCGATGATTTCCACCGAAAAACGAAGAGTCATGGCTTGCGCCGAAAAAGGCCGGCTTGACATACTATGACAGTCGTTGCATGTTGAATTCATGAAAACATCGTCCTTTATTTTAGACGGTCTCAAGGCCGTAATTTTTGATTTCGACGGAACATTGGCGTCACTGAACGTGGACTTCGAGGCCATGCGATCGGGCGTTCTCGATCGCATCCGATCATATGGCTTGCCGGCACAGATCTTTGAAGGGCTGTTCGTCCTGGAAATGGTGAGGGCGGCCGAACAAGCCCTGTCACGAAGCAATCCCGGCAGGGCGCAGGATTTCAGGAACGGCGCCCTCGACTTCATACGATCCGTTG
>JAHDRK010000015.1 GCA_018433345.1 Syntrophobacterales bacterium
AAAACTTATAGAGGAGCTCGATCCCTGGGTCGTTCATGTACAGCATGAATATGGTCTCTATGAGTGCCATGACGAGAGAGGCTTCGGCGACGGAAACGACGGGTTTCTCGACATGCTCGAAGCAATCGGTAACAAGCCGATCGTTGTGGAACCTCACACCGTCCATGGTTGCTTGACCGACTTCGAAGCGGATTTCATTTTTAAACTTTGTCGTCGCAGCCACGTGGTACTCTTTAAATGTCATTACCAAAAATGGCGTCTCGACTGGAATTTCAAGGGAAGAAACTGGCCTGTTCCGCGAAACATTATGGTTGTTCCCCACACGGCGCCAGACCCGACAAGCGGCGCGGCATGCACGAAATACCATCATTAAGAAAGGAGCTGGACCTGGACGACATCGGTCTGGCCGACCACATTGTGGGCATGGTGGGCTGGATTCAATCAAATCACGAACAAAAATATGCTTCGGTGGAAGGTCGTTCAACTGGCCCTCGACGAAGGAATGCGACTGGCAATGGGGGAAAATCTGAAACATTACCTGGATAACGAGGTAAGCTGGGAAGTAGTCACCGTGCAATACGGCGAAGCTTACCTGATGGCGGGCAGGTCGGCCCGAACGGGACAGCCGGTGATCCTGGATCCCGAATTCTGAAAGGAGAAACAAGTATGGTGAGCATAAAGAAATTCGAAGATCTGTTTAAACGCTACGAAGGGAATCCAATCATCCAAGCGAGCGATCTCCCTTACAGAGCCAATTCGGTGTTCAACGCGGCGGCCGTTGCCGTCGACAACGAAACACTTCTCCTGATGCGCGTGGAAGACCGCCGGGGTATATCCCACCTGACGGTTGCCCGCAGCGTCGATGGTATCGGCAACTGGCGGATTGAATCGTCTCCCGCCCTCGCGCCTGAACCCAAATCACACCCCGAGGAGATATGGGGCATTGAAGATCCGCGGATTACCCGCATTGACGAGCTGGGCTTGTGGGTCGTCGTTTATACCGCCTATTCCAGAGGCGGCCCCCTCGTGGCCCTGGCGACCACCGAGGACTTCAAAACATTCAGACGCATGGGAGCCGTCATGCCGCCCGAGGACAAAGATGCCGCCCTTTTCCCCGTTCGATTCGGCGGCCGCTGGGCTATGATCCACAGGCCCGTTTCAGTCTTCACAGGCATGGGAGCCCACATCTGGATTTCTTTCAGCCCGGACATGAAACACTGGGGTGGTCACAATATCCTACTCAGGGCGCGGAAGGGCGCCTGGTGGGATGCCAACAAGATCGGCCTGTCACCTCCCCCCTTGCGTACCGAAAGAGGATGGCTTTTACTGTACCACGGAGTGCGCATGACGTCCGGCGGATGTCTCTATCGTCTTGGGCTGGCGCTTTTGGATCTCGAAGACCCTACGAAGGTAGTGGCCAGGTCCGACGAGTGGGTCTTCAGCCCCGAGGAGGCATACGAAACCACGGGTGACGTGGACAAGGTGGTGTTCCCCTGTGGCTGGATCGTCGAAGGCGACACAATCCGTCTCTATTACGGCGGAGCCGACAAGTGCATAGCACTCGCCACGGCGAGCTTGAGCGGATTGCTGGAATGGCTAGAATCACACAATCAATTAAATCAGGATATAATAGTAGAGTGAATTCATGAAAGTCGCTATGTTGTCGTCTATAGCCTGGAGAACCCCTCCCAGACACTACGGCCCCTGGGAGAGTGTCGTCTCGCTGCTTACGGAAGGACTTGTTGAACGAGGGATCGACGTAACACTCTTTGCCACGGGCGATTCGGAAACCCAGGCACGCCTGGTGAGCGTCTGCCCGAGAGGGTATGAAGAAGACCCCTCTATCCTGCCAAAGTTATGGGAATGTCTCCATATCTCCAACCTTTTTGAACAAGGGGATCGCTTCGACATCATACACAATCATTTTGACTTCCTACCCTTGACGTACACGGCCATGACCTCGACACCGGTAGTTACAACTATTCACGGTTTTTCATCGGATCAGATACTGCCGGTATATAAAAAGTATAACGGTCGAACCTGGTACGTGGCTATCAGCGAGGCCGACAAATGCCCCGAGCTGGACTACATAGCCACCATCCACCACGGAATAGATCTCCGTCTCTTCACCTACCAGGGTAATCCCGGGGATTACTTGCTTTTCTTCGGGCGCATCCACCCGGACAAGGGAACGAAAGAATGCATTAAAGTGGCGGATAGAACCGGTATGCGCCTCGTCATAGCCGGTATCGTCCAGGACAAGGAATATTTCAAACGATGCGTGGAGCCCCATATCGACGGCAACCGCATCCAGTACATCGGCAGCGTGGGACCGGAAAGAAGAAACGAGATCCTGGGAGGCGCCCGCGCCCTTCTCCACCCCATCAATTTCGATGAACCTTTCGGTCTCTCCGTTATTGAAGCAATGGCCTGTGGAACCCCCGTGATCGCGGTGAATAGAGGCAGCATGCCGGAGGTGATAAGAGACGGCTACTCCGGGTTTCTCGTCCGGGACACCGAAGAGATGATCCTGGCCGTCGGTCGCATCGGTGAGCTGGAGCGTAGTAACTGCCGAGCCTGGGTGGAGGAGCGGTTCACCGCGGAACGCATGGTCGACGACTATCTTTCCGTATATGAGCGGATAATGGAGATGCGGCGTCGTGAAGATCATCGTCCCTGGGGTTTTTATGAAATCCTGTCGGACGAGCCGGAACACAAAGTCAAGCGAATCACTGTTTATCCCGGTCGGCGTCTAAGCTACCAACGCCACTCCCGTAGATCGGAGCACTGGTTCATCGTTAATGGTACAGCCGTCGTCACCATCGACGGCAAAGATAAATCTATTCAAGCCGGAGACTCCGTCGACATCCCCAAAGGTGCCTGGCACCGCATAAAAAACAGTGGAGAGGAAGACCTCGTCTTCATCGAGGTTCAGAGGGGAGATTATTTTGGAGAAGACGATATCGAGCGATTGGAGGACGATTATGGCCGGGCGACGGAACCCGATAATCAATAGATGGAAGGGAAATCCCATTCTCACAAAGAATGACGTTCCCTATCCCGTGGAAACGGTGCACAATGCCGCGGTGGTCAAACACGACGATGTATATATCATGCTCTTCCGGTCACACCGCAGAAATGGGCGTTCTATAATCGGAATAGCGGAAAGCACCGACGGATTCGCCTTCAGGGTCAGACCGGAGCCATTCATCACCCCCGCCGCGGCGGAACCCTTCGCCGCCTGCGAGGAATACGGCGTTGAAGATCCGCGCATCTGCAAACTGGATGATGAATATCTTGTGACATATAGTGCCTATTCGCGGCAGGGCGTGCGCATAGTGCTTGGACACAGCCATGATTTCAGGGAGTTTGAACGCATTACCGTCATCACACAGGCCGATTCAAGGAATGCTGTGATCTTCCCCGATCGGTTCGCGGGACGTTACGCGAGGCTCGATCGCCCCCACTCGGACATACTCCCATGGTCTATATGGGTCTCCTACTCTCCCGATCTCATTCACTGGGGTGATTCACGGCCGCTGATAGCACCCTGTCCCTATCATTGGGACGAAATGAAGGTGGGCCCGGGAGCAACCCCTATCAGGACCCACAAGGGATGGCTCTCTATTTTTCATGGCGTATTCAAAACCATGGACGGCGCCGTATACCGGCTGGGGGTGGCGCTTCACGCCCTCGACGACCCTTCCGAGGTCCTCGGCGTGGCCGATAACTGGATACTTCAGCCCGAGGATCCCTGGGAGGTGACGGGTTACGTTCACAACGTGGTGTTCTGCTGCGGCGCTGTCGAGGAAGATGACGGAACGGTCAAGATTTATTGGGGAGGGGCTGATACCGTTATGTGCGTCGGCACCGCTTACCTGAATGAACTGATAGACATGTGTCTTTCAAATCCGAGACCGACACTCTAGCAAGCGGATCTCTGCGGAATTTCGCCACCATGGACAATCCATCTCAGTGCGCCTCGTCCCAGTTTTTTCCGGACTTGATGTTCACAACCAAGGGGACCTTTAATTTTATCACACCCTCCATCTCGGTCTTTACCAAGTCCTTGAGGGCCTCTTCTTCTGGGATTGGATATTCGAAAACCAGTTCGTCGTGAACCTGCATGATCATGCGGGCCGAGAACCCTCGATCGGAAAGGAGGCGGAATACCCGGATCATGGCCATCTTGATAATGTCGGCGGCTGAACCCTGTATCGGCGTGTTAATAGCCGTCCGCTCCGCGAACTTTCTCAACTGTGCAACGGAGCTGTTGATTTCCGGTATGGCTCGCTTCCGATTCATGATCGTGGTCACGAACCCGTCGCGACGGGCCTGTTCAATGGTCTCTTCCACGTAACGTGCCACCCCCGAGAAACGCTTGAAATATTCGTCGATGTAAGTCTTTGCCATCTTTTGAGAAATACCCAGTTCCTTCGAAAGACCGAAGGGACTCATACCGTAAATAACGCCGAAATTTATCACCTTGGCCTGCCGCCGCATCTCTTCGTTCACCATCTCCGGGAACACGCCGAAGACGCTGGAAGCCGTCATACGGTGAATGTCATAGCCCGACTCGAAGGCGGCGATGAGTTCCTCGTCCTCCGACAGGTGAGCGAGCACCCGAAGTTCGATTTGTGAATAATCCGCCGACATCAGCTTGCAATCCTCCGGTGCGATGAAAGCCTGCCTGATTCGCTTCCCCTCCATCGTCCTGATGGGTATGTTCTGGAGATTCGGGTCGCTGCTGGAAAGCCTTCCCGTAGCCGTGACGGTCTGGTTATAAGACGTGTGGATGCGACCTGTTTCCGGGTTGATCAACTCGGGAAGCGCGTCCACGTAAGTGGATTTCAGTTTTGCAAGGCTTCGGTAGGCCAGGATTTCACCCGGGAGCTCGTAAGATTTCGCGAGGTGGGCCAAAACTTCCATGTCCGTTGAATAACCCTCCTTTGTTTTTCTACCCCTGGGCATACCCATCTTTTCAAAGAGAATCCTCTGCAGTTGCTTTGGAGAGTTGATATTGAATTCTTCGCCGGCCAGTCTGTATATTTTTTCTTCGCACAGTTTCATGAGCTCGCCCAGCTCCCGTGACATCTCAGCGAGAAATTCACGGTCAACGAGTACCCCGTGATATTCCATGGAGGCGAGCACTTCCACAAGGGGCATCTCTATCTCCATGAAGAGTCTCTCGAAACCCTCTTCCTTTATGGATTCTTCAAGAATCGCCCGGAGGCGACCGATGGAATCCACGAATCGGCAGAAGACGCCCGCTATTTTGTCCAACGTAACGGCGTCCATTGAAAGTGCGCGGCCGCCGCCTCCCGTCTGTTCATCCAACGAAACGAGATTTTCCCCCAAGTATCGCGCAGCAAGAGATCGAATGCCGTAGTCCCTTCTTACGGGATCGAGAAGGTATGCCGCCACCATGGTGTCGAAATCAAGGGAAGCGGGCTCCACATTCATCCGCTTCAGGACGATAAAGGCCCGCTTCAGATCATGACCGGTTTTCGAGAGAGATGAATCGGAAAACAGGTTTTCCAGGGCATTCCGGCAGGCGTCTAAATCAAGGCCTTTATTTTCTTTGTCACTGAAAGGAACAAACCAGGCCTCACCGGCGGCGGTAGACAAGCCGATTCCCAATGGTTTTCCGTCCATGGGACGTCTTACCTTCGGCAAAAGAAAATCAAAGGCGAACGCGCCTTTCCTGCGGATTACTTCAAGGACCTTTCGAAAACCATCGTCTTCAACGACAGCCCTCGCCGATCCGCCCTCTTCCGATTCTTCTCCCTGGAACTGTCGAAGAAGTGAAAAAAATTCCAGCTCGGCAAAAAGCTTCTTCAGTGCTTCCGAATCGGGATCTCGAACCGCCAGGCCTTCCAAGGGAACGTCAAGATCGAGATCTGTGCGTATGGTTGCCAGTTCTCTGCTCATTCGGGCTTGATCGGCGTACGCCTCCAGGTTCTCCCTGAGACGCGCACCCTTGATGTTGCCGAGGTTATCGAGAACTCCTTCCAGTGTCCCGTATTGTTCCACCAGTTTTCGCGCCGTCTTTTCACCGATACCGGGGACGCCGGGTATATTGTCCGATGTATCCCCCGCCAGACCCAGGATCTCCCTTACCTTCTCGGGAGGTACTCCAAACCGTTCCTTGACGGTCTCTACGTCATAGGATTTGTCTTTCATTGTATCCAGCATGATGATCCTGTCCGTCACCAGCTGCATGAGGTCTTTATCACCGGAAACGATGAATACGTTCATCCCCTCCGCCGCTGCCCTTTTCGCCATGGTCCCGATTACATCGTCCGCTTCCGCCCCCTCTTTCTCGATAACGGGTATGGAAAAGGCCCGTACTGTGTCCTTGACGTAAGGTACCTGGACGCTGAGGTTGTCGGGCATGGCCTCGCGAGTGGCCTTGTATTCCTCGAATGCATCGTGCCGAAAGGTAGGCCCCTTGGAATCGAAAACAACCGCCATGTAGTCGGGACGGTGGTCACGGAGAAGCTTCATGAGCATGGTGGTAAAACCGTAAATCGCGTTTGTGGTGAGACCTTTTGAATTGCTAAGTTCGGGAATGGCGTAAAAAGCTCTATATAGAAGGTTGCTTCCGTCCACGAGACACAGCGTTTTATCTTTCAATATTGCTTTTTTTTGTGGTGTCCGTTCCATTTGTTTTCACCTGTCAACCATCACCTCGTCTCTCAAAATGATTACCGTCGCGATATCCGCCTCTGCGACTATAGATAGTTACACCGGATCGACAAACATTCATTTACGCCTACCTCAAGCCCGTACAACTGGGACGTTATCCCTCACTATTGGGATTTTTCCGTTACCATATAGAGACAACGATGATCAATCGTTTTTAATTCCTACATGGACGACAACATATCATATAGTTGACATAGTGAAGAGCATCTAATATCGTGAAAGATAGGAACTTTTCTTACCTGATATAATCAGCCACCGAATCCCTAAAGACAACAGCTTCCCGAGGTTGGGCTAAATAAATGAACGGGAAAAATCACAGGTCGTCGCCGGGGGAAAGGCCGGGTTTCTTTCGAAGATTGTACGCAAAAAACGCACCTGCCGCCGTCCTTGATCCAACGGCACCCAATCACTGGCAGGAAAAGATACTGTATCTTTTTATTCTGCTTGCGATTTCCGCGGGCCTGTTCCTCTATATCCCCGGGGCGTATTCGAGCATTATAAGAGAATACTGGTACATCCTGGCCGCCAGCACCGTCGGTTACCTATGTTGCCTTTTTATTTTTTTATTTCCCGGTCTCCCCTTCATTTTACGATCCATGCTTGTCTGCGCCTGTATATATCTCATCGGAATATCTATTATCATAACGATGGGACCATTCTACGCGTCACGGGAATGGTTTTTCGCCTTCGCCGTTATCGCTTCCATCCTGCTTGGTTGGTTCGGTGCCTTGTCATCCACCGTCATCGTCATGGCAACTTGTGTATTGATCTACTATCTAATACGTGATGAATTCTGGAACCCCGCCGTAGCGGACCCACAACTGTCGGACCACTGGTTTATGATAACCACGCATCTCTTTTTTATAGTCATAAGCACGGTGATTCTCATAACGGCTTTTTTCAAACGTCTTCGCGAGTCCGATCTGGCGACCAAGGTATCGGCGGAACTTCTCCGTGCCGAACGAAACAGGCTGGCGCAGGAAATCGATGATCGAAAAACCTTCGCAAGAGCCCTTCAGGAAAGCGAAGAAAAATATCGCAACATCCTGGAAACCATCGAAGATGCCTACTTCGAAACCGATCTAAGAGGGCGGCTGACATTTTTTAACCGGGCGTTGGTGGAACAGTTGGGATACGGCAAAGAGAAACTGAAAGGCATGCGCTACGCCTCCTTCATGGACAGGCAAAATTCCAGGAAACTATATGAAAACCTGCCCAAACTTTTGGAAGATCGACAGTCACGTCTGGCTGTCGACGTGAACATCCTTTCGAAGCACAGGGGAGTCAGAACGGCCAATATCATACTTTCACTCATAAGAGACAAGGCCGGACGACCCGTGGGATTTCGGGGTGTGGCGCGTGACACTACGGAGCGGGTCGCAACGGAAAACCGACTTCAGCAGGCACGAAAGATGGAGGCCCTTGGAGCCCTCGCCGGCGGGGTGGCGCATGATCTCAACAACACCCTCTCGGGAATCGTCAGTTACCCGGAGTTGCTTTTGGCGAACATGGACGAAGGTGATCCTTTGCGGAAGCCACTGTCGGCCATCAAGAAGTCGGGCGAAAAAGCGGTGGCCATCATACAGGACTTACTGACACTGGCCAGGCGTGGGGTCGCGGTCAAAGAGGTGACGAACATCAACCGTCTGATCCTGGAATACCTCCAGACCGTGGAATTCCAAAGCATAAAATCCCTTTATCCCCATGTGACGATCGATACGAACCTCGATCCGCACCTTTTGAACACGGCGGGCTCACCCACGCACCTCTCAAAAACCATTATGAACCTCGTTATCAACGCGCTGGAATCCATGAGAGATGAAGGAACGGTCGCCATAACAACTGAAAATCTGACGATCGAAAAAGGCGATACCTCCCCCCTCCCCCTCGCCGAGGGGAGGTACGTCGTGCTGATGGTGCGGGACACCGGCAGGGGAATCCCTCATAAAGATTTGGACAAGATCTTCGAACCCTTCTTCAGTCGTAAAGTCCTTGGACGAAGCGGTACCGGCCTCGGCATGACCGTTGTCTGGGGAACAGTCCAAGATCACGGCGGACACATCGAAGTAAAGAGTTCCGTAAAAGAGGGCACAACGATCACCATATTTTTGCCGGCCACCGAGGAGCAGATGAAAGAGAAGGTGGCGGCTCCCGTTGACCAATACCGGGGATGGGGCGAGACAATCCTAATAGTGGATGACATGGAAAGCCAACGGGAAATAGCGAGGGAAGCGCTCGAATCATTGGGTTACGTTACGGTGGAAGCAAAAAGCGGCGTGGAGGCGATCAGGTACCTAAAGTCCAATTCCGTCGACTTGGTCCTGCTCGACATGGTCATGAGACCGGGGATTGACGGCCTGGAGACGTATCGACAGATCATCGAGCTCCATCCCGGCCAGAAGGCGATCATCGTGAGCGGCTATTCCGAAACGGAACGTGTCAAGGAAGCTCTTCGAATCGGCGTTGGAGCGTATATCAAGAAGCCGTACTCTATCGAAATGCTGGGGATTGCGGTCAGAAAGGAACTTGAAAGGAAGTGAACGCCGGAAGTTGCACTCTTTTTAAATAAGTCCCTCTTCTTTCAATTTGTCAAGTTCCTCTTCGCCCATACCGAGCAACCCGCAATAGATCTCACGGTTATGTTCCCCCAAGGCCGGTGGTCGCCGTTTTACTTTCGCCGGCGTATCCGATAGCCCTATCGGCGTTCCCGACAATTTTTGCCTTCGCCCTGCCGGGCAAAACGTGTCAACAAGGGCTTCCGACTCTTGAACGTGAGGATCGGCAAGTACTTCATCGACATCTTTCACGATTCCACAGGGTAGGCGGGCTTTCAGCAACTGCTTTTCACATTCATCGGCGTCACGAGCGGCGATCCAGTCCCTGACAACGGCATCAACTTCATCCCGTTTCATGAACCTGTCATAATCGGAGGCCAAGTCCGGCCGATCCACTAGGTCTTCACGACCCACGAACCGGCAGAAACGCTTAAATAATCCGTTTGTAGCGAGAGACACGTATACCCAACGTCCGTCACGGCTCTTATAGAGATCGGACGGTCCGGTGTACCAGGAGCGATTGCCTATCCTTGAACGCTTTTTCCCCGTTCCGGCAAACTCGCTGAGTGCCATGCCGTTCAAGGCGACCGCTGTTTTCAAGAGATCGGTCTCCACCTTCTGTCCCCTCCCTGTGGCTCGGCGATGATAGAGGGCCGTCATAATGCCGAGGCTTGTCAACATGCCCGTGGAAAAATCGACGTATCGAATTTCGGAACGTATGGGGGGTGTCTCTGGAAAGCCCGTGAGATGCATGGCCCCCGACATGGCCTGGGCGATCTGGTCAAAGGCAACCCTCTCCGCATAGGGCCCCCTTGACCCGAAGCCGGTTATTTCAGCATAGACAAGAGCGGGATTATGCTCCCTCAACACCTCGTATCCAATCCCCAGGGCCTTGACCGCCCCCGGACTGAAGTTGTGAACAAGGACATCCGATCGCTTCACCAATTCAATTAACAGCGGAATGGCCTTGCTGTTTGTGTAGTTGAGCGTTATCGCCTTCTTGTTCCTGGCCTGATTCATGTACATGAAGCCGTCGCCGGAAGGCCCTTGGAGACCCAGGTACCGGTCATCTTCACCCCGGGGACGCTCTATTCGGATAACCTCTGCGCCGAAATCGCTTAGAAGAAGCGTTCCGTAAGGCCCCGATATGTGGCGTGACAGATCGAGGACCCTTATTCCTTCAAGAATTGCATCCATTACAACATGCTGCTTCCTTCGACAATTATGACCCACCAAGCCGTCGCGTCATCGATCTCGCCTGCGAGAATAAATGGCCGGTAAGGGCTAGCGATTCCATCTGCCGCTGATGTCCTCCACGATAAAGGGCAGGCACTGAACCGCGATGGATCCCTTCTTCACCCATACCCTAAAGATGGGAACCGTATCACCTTCCCTGGAAACGAGACTCGGCAGTTCTTCCAGGCCGCCTATGTCCGCCCGGTTAAATTCAAAAAAGGTGACATACGAGCTGAATGGATCGGGAATAAGAATGACCTTCCTCCTGTCATGGGGATGCTTGTCAAGGGCTCCGGCAAATACGACATAACTTTCGGGACTTTTCGGCATCCCGCGATATCGATCGATTTCAAAGGTCATGGTTTCCATCGGTTGGTTAGCGTTGGTCATGGGATCCCCTTTATCCTTATAAAGACTGCCGCAGCAACTCCAAGAGGTCCTTTTCTATGAAAGAGAGATAACTTTCATCCACTTCGTAAACCCACCCCTTGTGCAGTTCGTTGAAGCTATCCACCGCTTCCGCCGCCAGTAAAAGGGCTTCCTTTTCCCGGAGAGACTCATCGGATTCGTCCTGGTATATGGCGATCTTCCCATCGCCGAAGTCGGCATCCGCCTCCGCCTTCACATAGCATCTCCCCTCTCGTGCTCCCAAGGCTACTTGAAAATATATCTCGTCATCCCTTGTAACGGTCAGAAAGGCATCGTACGTCACGCCGTCGATTCCCGTTTCAGGGGAAATGTCTACAATCCGCATGCTCAGCGCCTCATTGTACAGGTCTTCTATTTCCTCCTCGTCGATGCCGTCACTTCCCTGAAGCCCCAAAACAGTGAAATCGCCACCTTCACGCAATATCTCGACGGATCCCTTCTCATTTCTCAATTTCAGCCTTACATAGCGCGTCTTGTCCCCCTCGAAAATATTCTCCCTGATGTAACCGCCGAAATCGGTACTTATAAAAGGGATGATCTGGTCAGAAAGATACACCTTGTCATCATCTTCAAGACGGACGTACATTCGAATTCCCTGCTCGTCGCTTTTCCTGTCCCCGATCACGACACCTACCAAGGGCTCCCCCGCGTCGTCGAGGAATCGGACCACGGTGCTCTTTTCACCACCGTCTACGCCAAGAATGGCGTGGTTTTCAGGATTGTCCGTCACCAACTCGTCCACCCGAATTCCCGCAACAGTCATAAAGACATGATTCACCCTCTCGCTGAGAGCGGGATACCCTCCCTTGTCACGGATGACGAATCTTCCCTCCACCCTGTCGAGTTTGAGCGATTCACCCTCTCTTTCCAAATATATGGTTTCCACCTTCTCGAGGTCGACTCCCTGGACAAGATAGCTACCGCGAAGAAACCCCTTGTCGGTCTCGGGTCGCTCCATGGTTATAACAGCCGTCAAGACGACCATTACCAGCGCGACGGCGCCAAGCAGAAAAAGCTGTCTATTCGTCATTGCGCACTCCCAGGTACTTCTTCTTTCGATAAATCCCGGCAAGGAAAACAATCACGGCGATAAGCAGGATAACCGACGGGGCAGCGAGGATATTGCACAACTTGATTTTTGAGATGAGCGACTCGATTCGGACGCGTTTGTCGCGGTTCAATTCCCTCAGCTCCCGCTGTGCCAACAATAGGCTTTCCTCCAGTTCTCTCTTGCGCTCTATTACTTCGCCGCGCATGAGGGCTTCACCTTCGTCCTCGATGCGGCTTACAATGGACTGCAACTCCTTCTGGTATTTTTCAATCTCGGCCTCAACGGCGGCTATTTTCTCCGCCGTTGCTTGTTCAGCCTCGGCCTCTATCCTATCGAACACCTCGAATGGTCGGTTGAATCGCCCCTTGGCACGGGCGGTGGAAAGGGCCCTGGCGCCTCCCAGGTTTTCCACGGTGTTCAGGAAGAGGTTCACGTTATCGCCCCGTGGGGCAGGACCGAAAAAGGTCTCCCGAAAGGCGACGAAATCGTTGATCATGTCCACGTCCGAATATACGACTATCGTGGTATCTTGAAGGGACTCTCCCAAGACCTCTTGCACCCGCTTCTCCTTTTCATCTTCGGCTACCGCCGGCGGTCCTTCTGAAAAATTGCTCTGGAAACGACCGGTAAGCCGTGCACCCAAAACCACCGGTTGCGAACCATCCCGCAATTCCCTTTCCACCATGTCGGGATTGGAAAACCTGTACACATCCGCCGGTGACGCGGAGATACTGTTTCCTCTTTCACTGGTGGTCATAATGGGCTCAAAGGTTACGTTTGGAACATCGGTCGATTCTATCGCTCCGCCGAAAAGCACCCTGACTGTTTGGAGTTGAGCCGTAATGACATCTTCGCTGTTGAAAGACCGCCCGGTGAGATCCATATACGTGGGGAGTCGTCGACTCGGTTGATTTGGACCCATCTGGACTTGTATTCCAAGCGACCGGTCGGCGGCGAAGGTGTTCGGTTTCAATATACAGCCCCATGCTTCAAGGAGCTCATTCATGTCCGAGGACCTCAGATGGTGCTCTTTAACAGGATCGGCCACGCAGTAAGGATCCACGATCACGAGGAGTTTGCCCCCCTTCATGACATGCTGATCAACGGCAAAAAGGAGGTCCTCCGGCAGGTCCTTCGGATGAATAAGGATAAGCAATTCCACGTCGTCGATTTTCGATGCGTCATCATCGATCCTCACCACGTCGAAGAACTGCTTCAGTTGTTTTATAATCAACCATTCCTCCGGTACCTCCCTTCCCTGCATCCTCATCATTTCAGCCATGTAGGGCGACAGGCCCGGACCAAAAAGAGGCAGCGACGTAATAATCCCCACGGGCTTCTTGATTGCCGTGGCGGCGTCGTAGATGGACTTCGATATCTCGTACTCGACCAACGGCTGGCGATTTGGCGCGAAAAAAGGCACCACCGCCACCCGGCCCAATTCGGAAGCCACCGCCAGTCCGAAAAAGAAAGGCTCGTCGCCTGCCGAATATCTGTCGAGACCGTACCTAATGGCATCCAATTCATCGTCGGTGTAAGGCCTGGGATCTATAACGGTGAGCCGCAGCCTCCCGTTGGAAAGGGCCTCATATTCCCGAAGAAGATCTCGCACATAGATGTAATAATTGTTATAGACGCGTATCCCTTCGGGACCTTTCATGGCAGCCGCCCGGGAATAATACAGTTTCAGCTCCAGGGGCTGACGGATTTCCTCTATTACCTGGCGGGTTCCCTCTGACAAAGTGTAGAGTTTGTTTTCCGTCAGGTCGATGCGCAGAAATCGGCCCAGGTGGTTCGTTATGGTTATGGCACAGAAAAATATAACCGCCAGGAGGAAAAGCGCCGTAATGGTGCGCCATCTTTCGGTCATCCGGCCTCCCTCCTTCCGTTGATCCAAACGGCGGTGGCCAGCACCCAGCCCGTTATGAACAGCACGTAAAACGCCATGTCCCTGAATTCGATCACCCCACGCCTAAGTGACTCAAAATGGAGCACGAAACTCAGGTTTTCCACCGCCTCGAGCATCGCCGCGGACAAAAAGGACTCCAATACCAGCAACACAGAGGGATAATCTGCGAAAACAAACAAGGAACATATTACAACGGACAGTATGAAGCTCACCACCGGGTTGGCGGTAATTGACGAACAGAACATGCTCACAGCGAGATAGCAGCCTGCCAGCAGAAGTCCTCCGATGTATCCGGCGGCAATAACCCAGTTGTCGGGTGACCCCAGGTAGTTGACCGTGATGACCATTGGGAAGGTAAGCAACAATGCGACAGCGATAAAGAGCCAGGCGGCGATAAACTTTCCCATGACCGCCCGGCCTACGGTTACGGGCAGGGAAAAAAGCACCTCGATGGTTCCCGACTTGCGTTCCTCCGCCCAAAGTTTCATGCCGATCGCCGGCACCAGGAAAAGAAACAGTACGGGGAGAAGATCAAAAAACACCCTCAGGTCCGCCTGGCGGGCCTCGAAAAAAGGACTTCTGAAGGTCATGAAGTTTGCGAAAAAAAGAAAGACAAATAGAAATACATAGGCAAGGGGCGTGGTAAAGTAGCCTCGCAGTTCCCGCTTCATAACAACAAGAGCCGTATTCATCATTCCCTTCCTCTGGTAACAGCCTCGAAGAAATCGTCGATCCTTCCGCCTCCCTGTTCCCTGAATTCCGCCGGGGTGCCGTCGGCCACTATCCTCCCCCTGTGTATCACGATCGATCGATTACATATGGCATCCAATTCCTCGAGAATATGCGTGGAAACAATGATGGCCTTGTAGCTCGCCATGTTATTTATAAGACGGCGCACGTCCCGCTTCTGGTTGGGATCGAGTCCGGCCGTGGGGTCGTCCAAGATGAGAACCGGCGGATCTCCTATGAGGGTCAAGGCGAGACCCACCCTCTTCCGGTATCCCTTCGAAAGTGTTTCAATCGTCTGGTAGAGGACTTCCGAAAGGGAGCACACCTGCACGACGCGTTCGATCTCCCGTACCTTTTCCGCACCTACAAGACCCCTTATTTCGCATACAAACCCAAGAAATGAAATGGTGGTCATCTCACCGTAAAGAGGGGTATTCTCCGGAAGATACCCGATAGATTTACGGACCCCGAGAGAATCTTTCAATATATCGTGGCCGTTGATGCGGGCCGTTCCCTCGTTAGGCCTTGTCAGGCATGCGATCATGCGCATTGTAGTGGTCTTGCCCGCCCCGTTGGGACCTATAAAACCCAGTACATCCCCTTGATTTACTGTAAATGATACGCCGTCCACGGCCCTTATCGGTCCGAAGACCTTCTTCAGGTTTGTGACTTCAATCACCTTCGGTTCCCTTGTCCAAAACGTTATGTGGCACCATTCATAATAGCTTTTGCAGACCCTGTCAAGAAGCTCGACTGAAATACTTTACAATTGCCGCATGGCGCCTCCTGTGATAGACATGGCCCATGTTCGACATCGGTTTGACAGGAGGCATCGGAAGCGGGAAATCCACGGTTGCGGGATTGTTCAGAGAACGGGGAGCGTGGGTGATCGATTTCGACCGTCTTGCTCATGAAGCACAGAAACCGGGCACACCCGTATGGCGAAATATCGTCGATACCTTTGGGACATGCGTGCTGGATACGAAAGGCCGAATAGACAGGGCGAAATTGGGATCCTTGGTCTTTTCCGACTCGTTTTCGCTTCAACGTTTGAATGAAATTGTCCACCCCGTCCTTTTCGATGAATGGGAAAAGCGAAGGAATGAAATAGCCCGGAAAGACCCCGGGGCTGTTGTAGTTTCGGACGTACCTCTTCTCGTGGAAGGAAAATTACAGCACCTTTTCGATATCACCATTCTTGTGTGGGCGTCACCCGAACGACAGATCGAGCGGATCATGAAAAGAAATAACCTGACTCGGCGCGAGGCGCAGGCCCGCCTGGACGCTCAGATGAAAATCGACGACAAAAAGGGTCTCGTCGACTATGTTATTGATAACGACGGCGACATTGAAAGGACAAAATCCCAGTTCGACAACCTATGGCGGATTGTCATGACCTTGAAAGAGGCGAAGGAACCGTCAAGCCCCCCATAAAACATCATTTCAGACCATGTCCGCCATAAACGAAGATCGCCTTCATGACTTAATCCCAACCGTCACAGATCACCTGAATGTGTAATGTAAAGGCATGAAGAGTAACAAGTCTTCGGGGAAAACAAGAACACGACGGTGTTTCCTTTCCTATCGTCGCCCTTCCACCCCGGCAAGTATTTCCTCAAAAAGGCTGTAGAACGACCTGTACTCCGCGATTCCTCGATTCAGAATGGCTCCTATCTCATCTATGTTGTCGATATTGACGGTAAGATTAACACTTCGATTGAAAGCGGTCATTCTATCCATGGTCCTGAAGCCCGATCCCACAAGGACGACATAGATCCATCTCCGCATCTTCATGTTCAGGCCTTCGAGATAGGCGAGAACGAGATTGCTCGAAGAATCGAGACAATCGAACAATTCGTTGACCACCACCAAGTCGTAATCGTGGTAGCGCATCTTTCTCAGCGCCTCCTGGCCCGTATCAGCAGGGGAGACGAGATAGCCGGCTTCTTTCAACAAGTCCGCCGTCCTTAACTGCAGAGATTTGTCCGACTCGCAGACCAGCGCTGTTTCCTGGCCTTCGGAGACGAAATCGAACGGCTGTTCCGAGGCATCGTAGGTTTCAGATGTAATACTACTTATAACTTTTTTATCTTCGTCCATGTTTTCAGTTTCCCCTATCGGCCTGCGCGGTCATAAATTCTACCAGTCTTGCCTGTTCTTTCCGTAATCCCTGTCGATCTTCAGTCCTTTTATTCCACTTGTCGCATCGCCCCGTTTCGCCTTTATAGAATCAATGCCGCGTCCTACCACACTTCGTGTCGTGGCAAAGGCAAGCGCGGTCTCTTCAGATATTTCTCCCCGCTCATAAAGACCCACAATACATTCGTCGAAGGTAATCATGCCGAAGGGCCGTCCGGCTTCGATAATATCCCTAAAGGTTTTACCCTCCGCCTCCCCGTGAAGAATCGTATCCTTCACACGCATGTTGGTTCCCATTATTTCAAAGGCAGCCACTCTTCCACCACCTTCCCGGGGAAGCAAACGCTGGCACACGATCCACCTGATCATATCGGCAAGGCGGACCCGTATCTGGTTTTCGTCTTCCCTGGGAAACATGCCCAGGATGCGGTTGATCGTCTGTCCCGCATCGACGGTGTGGAGCGTACTCAAAACGAGGTGTCCTGTTTCGGCCGCCGTGAGCGCTATCTCCACGGTGTCACGGTCGCGCATTTCTCCGATTAGAATAACTTTTGGCGCCTGGCGGAGCGCCGCCCGGAGTCCACCCGCAAAACTCATGAAATCCAGACCCAACTCCCGCTGGTTGAACGTCGCCTTTTTATGGGTGTGCTGATACTCCACAGGATCCTCCAGGGTGATGACGTGAACGGGCTGATGCTCGTTGATGTCGTCCAAGATCGCCGCTAGAGAGGTTGTCTTTCCTGTCCCCGTCGCACCCGTGACCAAGATAATACCGTTTTTCTCCCTGGCCATTTTGACGAATACTTCCGGCAGGCCCAGTTCCTGCCTGGTGGGAATGCGTGTCTCGAGCTTTCTCAGGACGATGGAGTAGTTCCCCCTCTGGGAAAAAACATTGACCCTGAAACGGGCCTTCCCCGGCAGCTCGTAAGACGAATCACAGGAGCCTTCTTTCAGTAGCACTTCCAAAAGTCTCCTGTCTCGTCCAATCAAGTTCAGGGCCATTATTTCAGTTTGAAAGGGTGTCAGGCTGTCTATACGAGGTTCTATATCGGCGGTCGTCAACCGGCCCAGGCTTTCCACCTGCAGGGGCTTGCCCACGGTGATGTTGAGGTCGGAAACGTTCTCCTGGGTGTCAAGCATTCTGCCAAGGATGTAATCGATCTCCTGCTGTCTCATGAGGCCTTTCCTCTTTTCACATTCGTCCAAAACGCCACGCTTGAGCAAGCGGGGGCTGCGTAACCACACTATACTTCTGTAAAATCCTCGGGAGGCTTGCTCAGGTAAGCCCTGAACCTTGCCTTGTCAAAGGCCTTCGTGTAAGCATCGTCGGCGCCTATCCAACCCTTTTGCAACAGTTCCGCGATGGAATCGTCCAGAAGTTGCATCCCGTATTTGCGCCCTGTCTGAATCATGGACGGTATCTGGTGGGTTTTTGCCTCCCTGATAAGATTTCGCACAGCCGGCGTGGCTATGAGTATTTCCGTGGCTACGCAACGGCCATCGGTATCGATTCTTTTGAAAAGCACCTGGGCTATGACGGCACGGATGCCATCGGCGAGGGTTGACCGGATCTGTTCCTGCTGGTTTGCCGGAAAAACCTCGATGACACGGTCAAGGGTCTTTGCCGCGCTGGAGGTGTGCAAGGTACCAAAAACGAGATGGCCCGTGGAAGAGGCTTCCACCGCAAGAGATATCGTTTCCAGATCCCTCATTTCTCCCACGAGGATGACGTCGGGATCTTCACGGAGAGCGCCCCTGAGAGCTGCGGCGAAGGACTTCGTGTGAACACCCACCTCCCGGTGATTCACTATGCAGTTCTTGCTTTCGTGAACGAACTCTATTGGATCCTCGATGGTGATAATGTGATCCTTTCTCGTTCTGTTTATCTCGTCCACAATAGCCGCAAGGGTTGTCGATTTTCCGCTTCCCGTGGGTCCCGTGACGAGCACCAATCCCCGCGGCAGCGTGGCTAATTTCTTGACTACCGGAGGCAGTCCCAGTTCCTCCACGGTTTGAATTTTGTTGGGAATTTCCCTGAACACCGCTGCGATACCCGCCTTCTGGAGAAAATAATTCGCCCGGTACCGTGCCAAGCCCGGGATTTCATAAGCAAAGTCCACATCCCCGGTCTCCTCGAACTCCTTGATCTTGTGTTCAGGGGTAATCTCGTAAAGCATGGCCTTAAGCCCATCATTGTCGAGCTCATTGTACTTGATCCTGATCATTTCCCCTCTCACTCGAATGACCGGTTGTTGCCCCGATACCAAGTGCAGATCTGATGCCCCCTGTTCATGCATGAGTCTAAAAAAAGCGTCTATCTGTGCCATTCACATTCTCCTCGATTCTCCATTCACCTCTATCGGCGTCCTTTTGACATGTAGGAATCGTTGATCTATACTTGAATCGGATTAAGATCCTGGAAGTTAAAGGTCGGCGCGGTTCGATCAACGTCGAACTATAGAAACCGGACGAAAGGTTGTCAAGCGCTAAGAAGCCAAGTTCACAAGAAAAATATGTAAACATGGTCGAGGACGGCGCCTGAAACAAGTATATTTTCAAGATAGGATGGGTGATGAGTATCGTATTCACGGAAGAAGATCGCGAAATTATGGCAAAAAAAGGGGAAACCGAACAGGAGGTGCTCGATCAGATCGATCTATTTATAAAAGGTCCCACCCCGATCGCTCTTAAAAGGCCCTGTGTATTAGGGGACGGCATTAAACTGCTCGATGACATGTCGACCGCCGACCTCCTTAAACGGTTCGATGAAGCGCGATCGGCAGGGAGAGTCATGAATTTTATCCCGGCCTCGGGGGCCGCAAGTAGAATGTTTGAAAAGTGGTTCCGTCTCAACGAATCACCGGACAGCGAAGAAGTAAAAAAATTTCTACGCGGGCTGCCCCGATATCCCTTTTACAATTCACTGATTGAAATGTTGAAAAGTCGCGGAATTGATCCCTCCGCCACAGATGAACCGAGTGCTGTAAAAGAGATCATCGATTGTATCTTGGGCGAAAATGGATTGAACCTGGGGGCGCTCCCCAAGGCACTTATTCCCTTTCACCGATACAGCGATGAGGACACGCGAACGCCCATCGAAGAACATCTTATCGAAGCGGCGCTTTATATCGCGGACAAAAACGGTATCTGTCGTATACATTTCACTGTTTCGCCGGAACACATGGACGCCGTGGAAGGATTCATCGAAAAAGTTCGTCCCGGCTTGGAAAAGCGGCTCGGTGTGCGATTCAAAATTAAACTCTCGCCCCAGCATTCCCTCACAGATACTCTGGCAGTGGATTTGAAAAACAAGCCGTTCCGTGATGAATCAGGCAACCTGCTCTTCCGACCGGGGGGTCACGGAGCACTCTTAAAAAATCTCGATGACCTGGGAGGAGACATTGTATTTATCAAAAACATCGATAACATCGCGCCCGACCGCCTGAAAGGGGACATTGTGTTTTACAAAAAACTTCTGGGGGGATACCTTCTCGACTTGCAGGACAAGATTTTCGAATACCTGCGACTGCTGGAAAAAGGATGTGATGAAAAGAGCCAAGACGAGATCGAAGCCTTCTGTCGGGAATCTCTCAATTTCCGGCCTCCCCGCTCCCATACGTCGCCGACCGCGGAAGAGCGCGCCGAACGGCTTTTCAAGGTACTTAACCGCCCCATTCGCGTCTGCGGCATGGTTAGAAATGAGGGAGAACCCGGTGGCGGACCTTTCTGGGTCGACGAAGGAGACGGCGGCGAATCTCTTCAGATCGTGGAAGGCAACCAGGTGGACAAAACATCGGAGGATCAGCGGGCAGCCTGGGAATCCTCCACTCACTTCAACCCGGTGGACCTCGTTTGCGGCCTTCGCGATTACCGGGGAAGGCAATTCAAGCTGAACCGGTACCTCGATCCCGAGACATTCATTATAACGGAGAAATCATTTCGGGGTAAGCCCATCAAGGCTCTGGAACTTCCCGGTCTATGGAACGGATCCATGGCCCGGTGGAACACGGTTTTCGTCGAGGTGCCTGTCTTCACCTTCACGCCGGTCAAAACAGTGGAAGATCTGCTGAGAAAAGAGCATACACCGTAAACGCCTTGACCTCCGCAACACAAGAATCCCCGAATCGGGACGACTCCGTGGCCTCGTTTCCGATGTGAATCGTCGTGACGGGGTTTAAGGAATCGATATTCAACGGTGTCTGTTCTTTTTAGGTCGGGACCGACCTCCTATCATCAGGGATTTAAGTCGCTCCCTTTCCATGCTCCTCGTAACGATGATCGAGGTGCGTTCCTCCGTCATAAGAGATACCTCCACATCCTCCTCCACCGGTGCGTCACTGTAAGAAGCGCATACGAGGGACGCCATTTTCAGCGACTCATGGTCGCCTCCTCCGGGCACCAATACCAGGGGACCGGGAATATTTTTTATGTTTACAAGAACGTCTTCCGGTCGTGCCAGTTCCCTGATAATTTCGTTTTCACGTTTGTTTCTCCCCACAACGATCTTCACATCGGGTGACAATCTCAAATGTCGACCTACCTTGAGCAATTCGATATCCCTGACCTCCCACCAGCGAGGGGCATCGAAAAGGTCTCGAAGACGTTCCGAAAAACCGGGATCCGTCAAAAGACAGCCTCCGGCCGGAGTGGAGTAAGAACTTATCATGTACTTTTCAGCCATCGCCATTTGCCGTTTCCGGTTTCGCCCCTGAATATCCAAAAGCCGCTCCCTGTCAACCTTGCCTTCTTCTTCGGGTATGGTGGCCGGAAGCAGACGTGCGCTGAGGGGACGAAGCACGTATCCATCGTAACCGGAAAGTTTTGAAACGAGACGCAATGACGATCCCGTCTGTGACATGGGGCGTTGTCCCAACACCTCACCGGTGAAAAGAAAGTCGTAACCCTCCTCTTCCATGATGATCCCAGCCTGTTTCAGCATAAGTGCATGGCAATCGATACAAGGATTCATATTCCTGCCGTACCCGTACCGAGGCTCTTTCAACATGGCGAGATGATCGTCGGTTATGTCCATCACGCGCAGGGGTGCGGAAATCTCCGCCATCGCCTTTTGGGCCCTGTCAGCGCTAAAGAAGGGGGTTTCAAAGGCCAGGCCCGTGACTTTTATCCCCTGTTCCTGCAGAACCAATAAGGCAAGTATACTGTCCAAGCCTCCCGAAACCAGTCCGAAGGCCCTTATTTTTTTCACCACGCCCAATAGCCGATGACTTTCGCCTCTAAAAATCCATAGATATCTCTAAGATATCACATCGTAAAAACGTGCCTGGCGGCGATTCACCAGGTCTCTCAGCGCGAGGCCGAAGGAAAAGCCGACCCAAATTCAAGAGCAAACTACACCAGGCATCGGTCAAAGTCAAAGAAACACAAAAATCAAATTCGACATGAAGGTTCATGTTGCCGGAATAATTTCTCTGTGATAGGTCAATGAAACGCCATGGTGAACTACCGAAACCCCTATCGAAAAAATAGACACTCGGTGAGATCACGAGCAAACCAAAAATACACCATTGAAGGAGGACAATCCATGGAGATCAAAAAAATCTGTGTACTCGGAGCGGGACAGATGGGAAGCGGCATAGCCCAGATATGCGCAGAAGCCGGTTACGAGGTAACAATGCGCGACGTCGAACAACGCTTTATCGACAACGGCATGAACAACATCAAAAAAAATCTGGCACGGGCCCTGGAAAAAGGCAAAATAACGAAGGAAACAATGGAGGCCACGCTTGCACGGATAAAACCTGTCCTGGACATGAAAGAGGCCGCCGCCGATGCGGACGTGGTTGTGGAGGCGGTCCTCGAAGTAATGGAACTCAAGAAACAAATATTCAAAGAGCTGGAAAACATAGTGCTCGATCACTGTCTTTTCTTCACAAACACGTCGGGCCTTAGCATCACTGAAATGGCGGCCGCGACGAATCGTCCCGACCGCTTCATAGGCACCCATTTTTTCAGCCCTGTTCCAGTTATGAAACTTCTCGAAATCATCAAAGGTTACGAAACCTCCGATGAAACTCTCGAGATCGCGAAGACATGGGGCGAAAAAATAGGCAAGGAAATAATCATCGTCAACGAAGCTCCGGCATTTGCCGTGAACCGCCTGCTGTGCGTCATGCTTAACGAAGCGTTCTACGCCCTGGCCGAAGGCGTAGCCGGAGCCGAAGACATCGACAAGGGCATGAGACTGGGATGCAATCATCCCATCGGTCCCCTTGCCCTCTCCGATGCGGTAGGCCTCGACACGCTCCTGAACATAATGGAAGGTCTCCAACGGGAACTGGGAGACAAGTATCGGCCGGCTCCTCTCTTGAGAAAGCTTGTACGCGCAGGCCGCTACGGGAAGAAAACGGGGCGGGGCGTATACGACTACGAAAAAAAGTAAGGTCTTACAAGCAGAGGCGGTAAAAAGCGGGGGGCGGGAAGGCACCCTCCCCCCATCCTTTCCCCGGCCTAACGGCATTGTCTTTCTCATCCGCAAAGAGGCAAAAATGCCGAAAGGGTGACCGTTCCATAAACGGGGGCACTGGAAGAATCAGCATAAATAAACGAAAACCCGACTTACACCAATAACAGTTCGGATATTCCACCGGAATCCGCTGTTGCCGAACAAAGGCAGCCGATTCGAAACCGAACTGGGAGGGAGCATCATGGATTTCACATTACCCGAAGAAATGAAGATGTTGCAGGACATGGCGTATAAATTCGCTCGAGCCGAAATTGAGCCTCATTCCCACCGATGCGACGAAGACGAATCCTATACCCCGGAGATCCGGAAAAAGGCGGCTGAAAACGGGCTTATCGGAGCATGGGTACCGGAAGAATACGGCGGCGCGGGCGTGGGTTTCCTGGGCAATACCCTGATCGTGGAACAGATATCCAGGGTGGACATCGGAATAGGGCTCAACGTTTATGCCTCCGGCTTCGGCCTGGAATCGCTTTACATGTTCGGCACCGAGGATCAGAAACAAACATATCTGCCCGCTTTTTGCAGGGGGGAAACCGTTTGGGCCGGGGCCTACACAGAACCCAACGCAGGTACTGACGTCGCCGGTTACCGAACGCGGGCCGTCAAAGACGGCAACGATTACGTTATAAACGGACAAAAAATGTTCATCACGAACGGCACCGTGTGCGACTACTTCCTTTGCCAGTGCATCACCCATCCCGACGAAAAAAGGTATAGAAAGTTCAGTCAATTTATAGTTCCCGCCGATTCACCCGGCATCACGCGAACAAAAATAAGAGGCAAAATGGGCATACGGGCAAGTGATACGGCCGACGTGGCTTTCGAAGAGGTACGTGTACCGGCCGATAACTTGGTGGGCGAAGAAACCAAAGGATTTTACCAGCTCATGACATTTTTCGATATTACCAGGATAATGGTGTCGGCCCAGGCGCTCGGGCTTTCCCAGGCCTGCCTCGACGAGTCAATCAAGTACGCGGGGGAACGAAGCGCCTTCGGTCAGCCCATCGGCAACTTCCAGCTGACCATGCAAAAATTGACGGAAATGGCGATTCATGTTGAAACGCTCAGGAACCTCGTGTATAAGGCCGCATGGTCCGCAGACAGTGAAAAACCCGACTACATGTTGGGGGCAATGGCAAAATACCACGGGGGACGTACTGCAGTATTCTGTGCCAATGCCGCAGTAGAAATCCATGGTGGTTACGGATACATAGACGAATACAAGGTCCAGAAGCTATACCGGGATGCAAAGATCCTTGAAATCTATGAAGGGACAAAGGAAGCTGAAATCCTTGCCATCGGACGGCACTTGCAGACCTGAGATCTGATCGTAATAACCGAAGAGCGATTTTGAATCAGGCGGCGAAACAGTCTCGACGACAATGGCGGAAACATTTGCTGGAAGGAGAAAGGAACGTTATGGCCCTCACAAAAGCGGAAATTATAAAGAATCTCCATGCCGACTCGAACTTTCCCAGGGAAAGATGCGCCGAATTAGTGGAAAGCGTCTTCGAACTGATGAAAGACGAATTGGCCGAAGGATCCCCTGTGTTGATTTCAGGATTCGGCAAGTGGTCTGTGAAGAAAAAAAGCCCTCGTCGAGGCAGGGACCCCCAAACGGGCGAAGAGCTTATCCTTGACGCCCGACGCGTGGTGACTTTCAAGTGTGCCCGAAAGCTCAAAGAAAACCTTAACAGTCATTCATAGATAATAAAGGCGGCCTTCGATAAGGGCATACCGATCGCCGTCCCGGTGCATGGCAAATCTTCCCGGCACGCGGCGTGGCGCAGCCCGAAGGTGTCTCGGGGTCACCATGTCAGTTCCACCTGTGCCACGACGCCTGTTACAACCAGTTTAACGGGTAACTTCGTAGGCTCGCCTCCCAGGGCGGCTCCATCAAATTTCAGCAGGTAAATCTTGCCATAGTAAGGGTTGGCGTAGGGATAAAACTCCGTGATCATGGGACCGACGTCTCTCAATTCCCGTATTTCCAAGGGCTGGTAACGATCACCCTTTGCGTCGACAAGTATCACATTCCAGGCCGAATCGGGCTTGTCCAGGTCGATAGCCTCCCTGTCCGGCACATACACATAAAGCAGAAATTCGGCCATATCTTTTGCAGACTCCAGGGCGGGATGAGTTTTCCCTTTCTCATCTGATTCAACAAGATAAACCCGTCTGTACTCCGCGAGCCATGCCTCCATAAATTCGGGGCTCTTGAAGGTCGCCACAATCTTCGCACGGGTGGAAAACTCGGAATAGACCGTCCGTTCCCTCGTCCATCCATCCAGGGCTTCCCTGTATTCAATCGAAAGAGTGCGGGGACGTGCCATCTCCACGTAATCATGCAACTGGGCGCATCCCCCTGCCAGACCAATAAATGCAATACATCCGATGAATCGTTTAAAAAAATCAATTCTCAGTCTCATCGCCTCCTCCGAAGATCCGCTCAAATACGAAGTCCTTATACCTCAAAAAGTTCTCCACGCAAAACAAATCGTCCAGCTCCTTGTCTGAAAGGCTGCTTCTCACATCATCGTCTTCCCGAAGCAACTCTTTGAAATCCCTTTTTTCCTCCCAACATTGCATGGCCCTTCGCTGCACGACCTCGTACGCCTTTTCCCTAATCATCCCCTTCTCCACCAGTTTCAGTAAAACCATCTGCGAAAAGACAAGACCTCGGGTCAGACGGAGATTTTTCATCATTCTTTCGGGATACACAAGAAGCCTCTCCATCATGTCCGTGAACCGTGACAGCATAAAATCCAGAAGAATTGTGGCATCCGGACCGATTACACGCTCAACGGAGGAGTGGCTGATGTCCCGTTCATGCCATAAAGAAACATTCTCCATCGCTGCAAGGGAATAAGAACGCATGAGCCTTGCCAGTCCTGTCAGATTTTCCGAAAGTATAGGGTTGCGCTTGTGCGGCATTGCTGATGATCCCTTCTGACCGGGAGAAAAATATTCCTCTGCCTCCCTTACTTCCGTTCTCTGCAAGTGTCTTATTTCAGTGGCGAATTTTTCGATCGACGAAGCACATATTGCAAGCGCCGCAAAGTACTCGGCGTGGCGGTCTCTTTGGATTATTTGGTTTGATATGAGAACCGGTTTCAATCCCAGTTTTTTGCAGACATGGGCCTCTACCTCGGGATTGACGAAAGCATAGGTTCCAACTGCACCGGAAATTTTTCCGTAGCTTATGGTTTCGCGGGCCCTCACCAAGCGTTCACGGTTAAGCTTCATTTCCTGAAACCAGAGCGCCATCTTAAGCCCGAAGGTTATAGGCTCCGCATGCACCCCATGAGACCGTCCTATCATGATTGTGTCCTTGTGTTCAAGGGCCCGCCTCCTCAACACAACGAGCAAGCCATCCACTCCTTCTATAATGTGGTCGGCCGCGTCACGGAGCAACATTGCCAGCGACGTGTCGAGCACATCGGACGATGTCAGTCCCATGTGGATGAACCTGGAATCTTCGCCCACGTGTTCCGCGACGGATGTGAGAAAGGCTATGATATCGTGCTTTACGGTTGCTTCTATTTCTTCGATTCGCCCCACATCGAAATCCGCTTTCTCGCGGATATGTGAAAGTGATTCCGGAGGAATTTTCCCTTGCCGTTCCAGCGCCTCGCAGGCGGCAAGTTCAACTTCAAGCCATTTCCTGTATCGATTTTCCGGACTCCACAGGTCCACCATTTCCGACCGGGCATATCTCGGGATCAAATGTCTCACCCCCTGTCCTGCCGTCGATTTACCTCCGACAGTTCGTGTATAAGATGCATGTCTACCCCAACAATGGGAAACAGAATCAAAGCAAGCAAAAAATACGTATTAGTTAATATTATGCTTCGTTCCCAGTCAAGTTATTTCAGGAGATGGTGTGAGGGTGAATGCAATACTGCCGATCTTCACAAACCATGGAATCGATCTCTTTCAATTGGTGTTGCAAAGACGGTTCATCTGATATACAGTTCGTATCCGATCGACACACAAGTCGCACCCGATATTTTTAGTCGGAATCGCGGGAGGGCAGCCGGTGGAAGGACCGGACAGGGCCATTGTCAAGGAATTACAGGCCAGAATAGACAAAAAAATGAAGGAACTTGAAATCGAAACCATCAGGTATTGGAAAGGACTGCTTGACAGGGTCGTTTCAAAGAAGCCGGAGGGGATCGCCTCACTTCAGCTGGAAATCAAAAAGATTTCTTCCATGATGGAAAACAGGATCAGTATTCTAAAGAAAGAACGATGAAGAATCTCGCCAATTTTCTCTTTGAAGTCGGAATGCTTAAAAAAACCCCCCGCACGGGATTCCAGTTTCTGGGTTCAGGGTGCGAGTCGGTGGCGGAACATATCCTGAGAACGATATTCATAGGTTATACGCTGGCCAAGCTCGATCCCGACGCCGATGAACTCAAGATACTGCGTCTATGCCTTGTACATGACCTGCCGGAGGCAAGAACGGGCGACATGAACTACGTAAACAAAAAGTATGTTTCCGTGAACGAAGAAAAAGCGGCTCGTGATTTGGCGGAAACTCTATTTTTTGGAAACGAGATAACAGAAGCGCTGACTGAATATAACGAAAAAAAAACGAGGGAGTCCTTGATCGCCCATGACGCCGACCAACTCGCACTTATTTTGCAATTGAAAGAATACGGCGACCTGGGAAACAAGTATACCGAGGACTGGATCGGCTTTGCCGTGAAGAGATTGCACACCGAATCAGGGAAAAAAATGGCGGAAACAATCCTTGAAACAGACTCATCGGAATGGTGGTTCAAGGATAAAGATGACTGGTGGGTCAACGCAGAGCGGTGATCACAAGCGGGTACTCCATGATACACCGAATTAGCAATAGATACTTTTTTCTAATCTCATTGATGGTGCTGATCATTTTCAGCGAGTCAGGCTGTGCCACCAATCAACGTTCCCGTCAAGTAGCCGATGTGCACCTGAAAAGCGCCATAGTCAACATAGAGCTGGGACAATTCACCGCCGCCTTGCGCGAACTGTTTGAGGCAAAAAAGTTAAATCCCAATGACCCGGAAATTCATTTTTATCTTGGCGTCGCTTATTGGGGACGGGGGCTGAAGAATGAATCCTTCGAAGCTTTCTCCCAAGCGGTGGAACTCAGGCCTGACTACTCGGAAGCCTATAACTACATGGGCCTGATATGCTTCGAAGCGGGGCGTTACGATGAAGCCATCGCCTATTTCAAAAGAGCCCTGAACAACGTACTCTACGATACGCCCGAATTCGCTCTTTTCAACATGGGAAGAGCGTACCGACAAAAGGGTGAGGACTTGCAGGCCCTTGAAAGTTTTGAAAAAGCCCTGCAGATTCGTCCGAATCGTATTCTACCGCTGATTCACAACAACATGGGAACCCTGCTTTTATCTCTAGGTCGAACCGATGAAGCGATATTACATTTACGTGAGGCCACGAAGTACGCCCCTCACGTGGCCGATTTTCATTATTCCCTGGGAGCTGCATTGCTCAAAGAGGGTCGAAGTACCGAGGCGATCGATGAATTCAGGAAGGTGATCGAGCTTGCTCCTGAATCGGGTTTTGCCGAGCGCGCACGCGAGATGCTGGCCACCCTCCCGGAACAGTAACATTCGCTTTTCGGGTACCCCCGAACTATAGATTGCAGATTGGAAGACAACGAGATTCTCCTCGGTTCTGATAACTGTATTGGCAAGACGGAGTAATTCAATTATGTCTACAAAAAAAGAACGGAAGGCCCGTCAAATTAGGGCCAGGAAAAAGAAACAGCAGAGAAGAATCGGTATTGTCGGAGTAATTTCCGCCGTATGTATCGGATTCCTGATTTTCTTTTTCATTACCCTTTTCGATTCACTTTTTCCCCCTACGAATAATAGGACAACCCGGATCGAAACGGAGCAAAAGGTCAAGATGACGCTCTTTTTCGCCGATACCAACGAGCGTTTTCTGGTTCCCGAGTTACGTTACATAGCACAAAAGACGGACACGGCATCCCAGGCGGAAGAATTGATCCGTGCCCTGATAGGCGGCCCGTCCATGGGCTCGGTAAGAACCATTCCTGCGGAAGCGAAATTGCTGGGGATTTCGATCAAGGACAAGACGACGGCCGTTGTCAATTTCGATAGAAATTTAATCGATTTCCACCCTGGCGGCAGTGCCAGCGAAATGATGACGATCTACTCCATAACCAACACGATCATCAAAAACATCCCCTCAATAAAGGGAGTGACAATCTGGGTGGAAGGAAAAAATCCCAAGACACTGAAAGGTCACATCGACACAGAGTCGCCTTTTACCTTGAACGAAGAACTCATTATCAGAGAAGGAAGCTGAACAAAGCAACCGAAACAGTTTATATCCCCCATCAGGAAAGGTATAGGCAAGTGACTGCCGCAAAACTGTCAAAAGTACGTAATATAGGTATTATCGCCCATATCGACGCAGGGAAAACCACCGTTACCGAGCGAATCCTTTTTTATACGGGCAAAACCCACAAGATAGGAGAAGTACACGACGGCGAAGCGGTCATGGACTGGATGCCCCAAGAGCAGGAAAGGGGTATCACTATTACGTCCACTGTAACCACCTGCCCCTGGAAAAACCACGAATTGCACTTGATAGACACGCCGGGTCACGTGGACTTTACCATCGAGGTAGAGCGTTCTCTCAGGGTTCTTGACGGTGCCGTCGTGGTCTTTTGTGCCGTGGGGGGCGTAGAGCCCCAATCCGAAACGGTATGGCACCAGGCGGACAGGTATGGTGTCCCCAAGATTGCATTCATCAACAAGATGGATCGCGCCGGCGCCGACTATTTCGGAACCATCGAAACAATGAAGAAGAGGTTCCCTTCTATCCCTGTTCCCATACAGATCCCCCTGTATGAAGACGACGTATTTCGAGGAATTATTGATCTCATACGTCAAAAGTGCATCATATGGGACGATGAGGCCTTCGGTACCACTTTCAGATATCTCGACATAAGACCGGAACAGAGGGAAGAAAGCGACAAGTACCGCGAGGAAATGATCGAAAGGCTCGCCGAAGTAAACGACGACCTGGCGGAAAAATATCTTGAAGGAAACGACATCTCCGAAACAGAAATAATGAAGGCGCTTAGGGAAGCCACGCTCAGCCTGAAGGTTGTTCCTGTCCTCTGTGGATCGGCACTGAGAAACAAAGGCGTCCAGTCCCTTCTCGACGCCATCGTTGATTTTCTTCCCTCTCCGGAAGAAGCACCGGCGGTTTCAGGCATAAATCCCCTTGGTGGAAAAGTGGAAAAGCGTGAAAACAGCCCGAGGGCGCCGTTATCGGCCCTGGCCTTCAAGGTAATGAGCGACGAAGGAAGGCGTATCACTTACATAAGGCTGTACTCCGGCAGACTTTCGGCGGGCGATGAGGTGTACAATGCCACGCGTGGCAAAAAGGAGCGGGTGGCGAGACTCATGAAAATGCACGCCAACAAGCGGGAGCGGGTGGACAGCGCCGTTGCGGGTGACATCGTCGTCGCCGCGGGATTGAAGGAGACCTCTACGGGAGACACCCTTTGCGATGAAAAACATCCCATACTGCTCGAAGCGATTGATTTTTACGAACCGGTTATTTCCAGGGCCATTGAACCCAAGACATCCGACGACCAGCCCAAACTCACACTGGCCCTTGAAAAGTTGAGCGCCGAAGATCCCACTCTCAGTGTCAAGTACGACGAGGAAACCGGCCAGACCGTTATTTCAGGCATGGGTGAGCTGCACTTGGAAATAGTAGTTGACAGGCTGGTAAGGGAATTCAATACGAACGTCAATGTGGGCAAACCCCGCGTCATGTACCGTGAAACAATTGAAAAGGAAGTGGAGATCGAGGAGATATTCGACAAAAAGCTCGGCGACAAAAAACACTTCGGACATGTGGTCATTCGCCTAAAACCGGCTCCACGTGGCGGCGGCATCATCATAGAAAACAAGCTGGACCCCGAGACAGTTCCTCCTCAATATCACGATATTATCGAAGAAAGCATCCGCAACGCCACCATGAGCGGTCCTTTATCGGGCTATCCCGTGGTGGACGTGGTCATCTCCCTCGTAGGAGGTTCATACCGGGAAGGCGAGTCCTCCGAACTAGGGTACCAGGTCGCGGCATCAACGGCCTTTCAAAATGGCTTAATGCAAGCCACGCCGCTCCTGCTGGAGCCCATAATGATGGTAAATATCCTGACTCCCACCGATTTCATGGGTGATGTTATAGGCAGTATCAATTCGAAGGAAGGGGAAGTCGTCGATGTTTCCCAGAAAGGGCCTATAGCGGAGATACGCGCCAAGGTGCCTCTAAAACATCTCTTCGGCTATTCAACCGATTTGAGATCCCTCACACAGGGAAGGGCTACCTTCTCCATGCAATTTCTACGTTATGACAAACAATCCTAGCCATCGTCGCAAGGCCGACCGACAGACACTCATGTAATCTTTCATCCGCCCCTCTAAAATCATCGATGCCTGTCGATAAGACGCATGTATCAACACACAATATGCCATCCAATTCCTGATATAATATAAGGGTTTTATCCCGAACAAATCAGATACACTCCCATTGAATCCTTTATTATTCTTCGCTATTAAGTATCCAACAAAATGAAACAAGAACTGTGGTTCTCGAACATGTAGATTTTCTATTACCTTGCAACTAAAGGCTTACACCTGCCGGTGGGTGGTTTTCGGTTCCCTCCTTTCCTCCCACCGGCACCCCCCCCTGAATCTGAAGGGTGCGGTACCCCTCAGCTCATATATCAAAAAGGCGGTATCATCAATGTGATGATACCGCCTTTTTGTTGTTCTTGAGGCACTTCACCCTGTGTGGTTGCTGTTTGTCTCCACATCATGACAAAAAGAGGGCGCCTCGATGGGCGCCCTCTTTTTTTATTTGTTTCCAAGGATTTTAATGAATGATCATGTACAACTGAACTATCACCGGAGCCATGACCAGAGAAACAACTGACATAAGCTTGATAAGAATGTTCATCGAGGGTCCGGCGGTATCTTTGAAGGGATCGCCGACGGTGTCGCCGATGACACCGGCCTTGTGAGCTTCGGATCCCTTGCCACCGAAGTTTCCGGCCTCTATATACTTCTTGGCGTTATCCCAGGCTCCGCCCGAGTTGGCCATGAGCAGACCCAGAATAACCCCGACCAGGGTGGCGCCGGCCAGGAACCCGCCCAGTGCATGGGGACCGATAAGTACACCTATGACGATCGGGGCGAGAACCGCGCCCACGCCTGGGGCGATCATGCGTTTGAGCGCCGCCGTGGTGGCGATGTCGACGCAGCGGTTCGTATCGGGAGGAGTCGTTCCTTCCATGATGCCCGGGATCTCCCGGAATTGCCTCCTGATCTCGTTGATCATGTCGTAAGCGGCGTCACCCACGGCGTTTATGGTAAGGGCGGCCATGAGACAGGGGATGAGGCCACCCAGGAATAACCCGGTGATGACACGTGCTTCCGTGATATCCAGGGCGAAACCTTCGAAGTCAGGCATCATGGCAATTGTAGCCGTGTATGCGGCAAACATGGCCAAGGCCGTCAGTGCCGCGGAACCTATGGCGAAACCCTTTCCGATGGCCGCCGTGGTGTTGCCGACCGCGTCGAGCCCATCCGTGATCTCCCTGACTTCCGGAGGCAGGTGCGCCTGCTCGGAGATACCTCCCGCATTGTCCGCGATGGGGCCATAACTGTCGACGGACATTGTCATACCCACGGTACCCAGCATACCTACACCGGCGAGAGCGATACCGTAGAGGCCCGCCACCGTAAAAGCCAGCCATATAGCGATAGCGATGAAGAACACCGGTGCCGCCACACTTTCAAGACCTGTCGCGAAGCCGCTGATAATGTTCGTGGCCGGACCGGTCTGGGATGATTCCGCTATATGCCTGATGGGCTTTCGCGCTGTGTAGTACTCGGTGATTCCGCCGATTACCATACCGGCCACTATGCCCAAAAGCGCTGCGTAGAATGGACCATATTTACTTATCATACCCAGTTCGGCCAGGTATTCGGGATCCATACCGCTCGTAGTCGCCCTTACAACGAAAAACGAAAGAATTATGAAGACAACCCCTGCGATATAGAGAGAATTGCTTAACGCCGATTGGGGGCTCATGTTCTTCAGGAAATTGAAAAGGCCGATACCTACAATAGACGCAAGAAGACCAGCGATAATGAAAAGCATCGGCAGCATCATCCATTGTAGTGACGCTGCGCCCATGGTAGCGCCGATAGCGATGGCCGCTATAACCGACCCGCAGTAAGATTCGTATAGATCGGCACCCATACCGGCGATGTCGCCCACGTTGTCGCCCACGTTGTCCGCTGTTACACCTGGGTTGCGAGGATCATCTTCGGGAATGCCCGCTTCTACTTTACCTACGAGATCGGATCCTACGTCCGCTGTTTTAGTGAAGATACCACCGCCCACACGGGCAAAGAGCGCGATCGACGAGGCGCCCATGGCAAAACCCGTGATGACCGTGTAGTCTGTTTCGGCAAAAAAGAGGAACAACACTCCAAGACCGAGAAGGCCGAGGGATGCCACCGAAAGACCCATGACGGATCCTCCGAAGAAGGCAACTGTCAGTGCCTTGGCCTGCCCAAAGGTTCTCGCCGCCTCGGCCGTGCGGGCGTTCGCCAGTGTGGCCGCCTGCATGCCGAAAAGGCCGGCCAAGAGAGAACCGATGGCCCCTACGAAGAATGCAACCGCCGTCCAAATTCCTGGAAACGCAAGGATAAGGATGACAAAGACGACGACGATAAAGATCGCGATGATCTTGTACTCCCGTTTCAGAAAAACCATGGCCCCGGCATGAATCCGTTCCATGATTTCCACCATAGTGTCGTTTCCGGGCGAAAACGACAGGACGTACTTATAAATGCCGAACGCCAGCGCCAAGCCAACAAGGGCCCACAGCCATGCATAATCAACGATAAATTCCATAATCTTCGCTCATACCTCCTTGCCTGAATTTTTGAATCTTCTGATGTTGAACTCGCTCATCGCCCTGGCCGCGCCGGAGGAAATGATCGTCCGGATCGCTTCCATGCTTCTTTCCGCGATTTTGGAAATCTCACGCATTTCCATTTCCGTCAACCTTCCAAGTACATAAGACTCGACCATCTTCTTCCGTGCCGGCCTGCCGATACCGACCCGAACCCTTATGAAATCCGGATCTCCAAGTTGTTCTATAATGGACATCAGCCCCTTGTGCCCTCCGTCACCGCCTCCTTCCTTGACCCTTATGTCGCCGAATGGAATATCCAGGTCGTCATGAATAACGATGAGATCGGACATTGCCACATCGTAATAACGTACCAGCCTTGCCACGGCAAGGCCACTTAGATTCATGAACGTCTCAGGGCAAACCAGAAGGACGTTCTCGCCCGCTATTCTACCCGTCCCGTATCGTGCTCCGTGCCCTTTCTTTACCAGCGGTGCCGATATCGCATTGGAAAGTACATCCAGAACAATGGCTCCCAGGTTGTGACGCGTCAGGGCATATTCCGGTCCCGGATTCCCCAGTCCCACAACCAGTTTCACCGTTCCACCTCATAAAGAGAAGAGCCTTCAATGAACATTTACTCTTCCCGTTCTTCCCCTTGCTCTCCGCCGGCTTCCTCTTCCGCCTCGCCTTCTCCTTCCGCGACTTCTTCCCCTATCATTTCTTCCTTGGTCATTCTCATGGCGGCCACCGCAACGAGCGCCACGTCCTCACCATCGAGGACTCTCACATTTTCTTCAATGGAAAGGTCTCCCACCATCAAGGTATCCCCGATATCGAGCCCTGATATATCGAGTTCCACGAATTCGGGAAGAGAGCCCGGGAGTCCCGACACCCTGACCTCCCTCTTCAAAAGCTGAACCTCTCCACCTTCTTCCACACCTTTAGGCGTACCGGTGAAATGGATTTGGAGGTCCACCGTCAGCTCCCTGTCCATCTTGATCTCGTAGAAGTCCGCGTGAACGAGACTACGTTTCAAGGTATCCACCTGGACTTGCTTTATTACTGAAAGTTTTTCCGAAACCCCGCCTGATCCACCTTCTATCTTGAGTCTCACGAAGGTACCTTCGGGTCTCTCGCCTGCCAACTGTTTCAAAAATTCGTCCCTCTTGACTGACAGAGAAACCGGCTCAACACCCGGTCCGTAAAAAACAGCCGGCATATACCCTTGCCTTCTCAGTCTGCGGGACGCAGAGGTTCCTAGCGTCGTTCGTGGATATGCCTCTACTTCTATGGTCTTCATTTTAATCTCCTAAGTAAACAAAGAACTTACGGACTCGTTATAGTAAATCCGTTTTATGGCCTCGCTTAACAGTCCGGATATGGTAAGCACTTTTATACGGCCGCAGCCCCGTGCCTTCTCGTGCAACGGTATGCTGTCCGTCACAATGATCTCTCCTATTTGGGATTTCTCTATTCGCTCAATCGCGGGACCGGAAAGAACCGGATGAGTGCAACAGGCGATAACTTCAGAGGCCCCTTCATTGAGGAGCGCATCAGCCGCCTGAACCACCGTTCCGGCCGTGTCTATCATGTCATCTACTATGATGGCACGTTTCCCCTTGACGTCCCCGATTATGTTCATGACTTCCGATTCGTTGGGACTGTCCCTCCTCTTGTCCACGATTGCAAGGGTCGCATCGCTGAATCTGCGGGCAAGGGCCCGTGCCCTGACCACACCGCCCGTATCCGGTGATACAACAACATTTTTGCCGTTTCCATAAGAGGTATTCAGATAATCGAGCAATATATTCATGGCATAGAGGTTGTCCACCGGTATGTTGAAGAAACCTTGGATCTGTCCCGCGTGGAGATCCACGGATAACAACCTGCTGGTTCCCGCGGTTGTGAGAAGATCCGCCACAAGCTTGGCGGTGATGGGTGCCCGCGGCGCCGCTTTACGATCCTGTCTCGAATATCCGTAATAGGGGTTTACCACCGTGATACGATCGGCGGAGGCCCGCTTCAGGGCGTCTATCATGACCAAAAGTTCCATGAGATATATGTTGACCGGATTGCATGTGGACTGTACGACGAACACGTCCATTCCTCTCACGTTTTCGTCGATTTCAACCCGAGTTTCTCCGTCACTGAATGTAGTAACGTTGGCCTTGCCCACGCCGATACCGAGCCTTTCGCATATCAGCCTGGTAAGCTCGATGTTCGAGTTTCCGGGAAAAACTCTCATTCGTTCCAGCATGGCACCTTCTCTCCGTTTATTGGCCTATATATTGGCTGGGGCGGGAGGATTCGAACCTCCGAATGCAGGAACCAAAATCCTGTGTCTTACCGCTTGACGACGCCCCACCGTAGTTGTTTCATGTATTGCTGCTCGGATGCGGACTCGACACCTTTCTCAATATATCAAGATGCGCCGGGAATCCGCCGATTTACGGGAAAAACGGCGGCCGCCGGCTACCGGATCGAAAAATCTAGATAGAGCAGGCATAGGCCACGAAGGGTACGCATCGTTCGCGACTCAACAGGTCGGCCGCCCTTCTTGCCTCTTCGCGGCCCTCGAATATTCCAAAAACAGTAGGTCCGCTTCCGGACATCAGGGTTCCCAAAGATCCCACCTGCATCAACCGCTTCTTTAATTCCGCAATGGGCCGGCATAATCGCTCCGACACCGCCTCTAGATCGTTTTCAAGCTTATCTACAACCTGGCTCAGTGTCTCAAGTCGCGGGATAGTATATTGTACGGGGCGATTTGTCAATCCAATTCTGAGTCCGCCATACACATCCGCCGTCGAAAGGGCAACTCCCGGATTACAGATTACAAACCAAAGCTTTGGAATCCCCTGGACATTTTCAAGACGCTCGCCGCGACCAAAGGCCCAGGCGGAACCTCCATAAATAAAAAAGGGGACATCCGAACCAATGAATGCCCCCATCTCCACAAGGTCTTCCCTGCCCAGTTCATTTCCCGTCAATTCGTTAAGCGTGACCAGGGCGGTTGCTGCGTTTGAGCTGCCTCCTCCCAGGCCCGCGGCCACAGGAATTTTTTTCTTGATTCCGATTGTTACTCCTTCGGGTTTTCCCGTTTTTTCCATGAAAAGCTTAACCGCACGCCAGACTATGTTGCCTTCGTTCTCGGGAATATTTCCGCCCGGGCATGAAAGTCTTATCCCTTTCCCTTCCACGGCGAAAAACATCTCGTCGCAAAGGCTTATCCTCTGTATGAGGCTCGCTATTTCATGAAAGCCGTCCGGCCGTTTCCCCAATACCTTCAATACGAGATTGACCTTGGCCGGCGATTTTCTTTTTATGAATTTATCATTCACGATTTACGATTCTTTTACGAAACGCATCCTTAGTTCGTAAAGGAGCGCTTCAAGGGTATTTTCTTCTTCTTTCGTAAGATTTCCCCTGGTCTTTTCCTCTAGCATGCCCATTATGTCAATCATCTGCTTGGCTGCATTCAAGTTCTTTTCCCTTTTGCCGGTTATGGGATCCGGCATGTCTCCAAAATGAAGCATGGCCGAGGTATAAAGCGAAAATATGAAACCTTCGAAATCAATCTTGACCGGCCGTTGTTCCCGCCGATCCTCGGATTTCAAGTCCGCACCGGCTTCCCCCTTTTTTGTCCCTTCCTCACCTTCCGCCGTTCTTTCTTCCCCCGGCTGCCCATCTTTTCGTGACTTGTATTCCCCGAACCTCTCTTTCTCTTTTTCCCCTTTTGCTTCCTCCTTCTCGCCCTCTCTTTCCAAACGCCTGCGATCCTTTATGACAAATCCCTTTCCTTCAATCTCATCCGCCATGGCATCGCCTCCATGTGATACATAGTTTGCTCACAGAGCCTACGCTAAACCGAATCCAGCCCAGGCAGAACCATGATCCTCCTCCTTTTATATAAACAACTTACAAATCATATCCTCCACGCCGAAACAAGTTCCCCGACGAGAAACGACCCGCCGGGGTTTCTCCTCTATTATTCAGACTGATCTTTTTTGAAGATCACCCTGTTGTTTTCATCTACGTCCACCACGATCCTGTCTCCCTCCGAGAATTCACCTTCTAAGATTTTCGTGGCAAGCGGATCCTCTATCAATTTCTGAAGCGCTCTCTTCAGGGGTCTGGCACCATAGGCGGGATCAAACCCAGCTTCCGCGATGTATCGCTTCGCCCGATCCGTCATGACAAGATCCATCTGCCGATTTTCAAGACGACGCCTCAGCCGTTCCGCCTGGATTTCGATGATCTTTCCCATATCGTCCATGGTGAGCGCCCTGAATATTATGATATCATCCACCCTGTTGAGAAATTCGGGCTTGAAGGTAGCCCTCAGGGCATCCATGGTCAACTGTTCCTGCCGCTCCCTGTCAAGCGACGTATCCTGCAACCATTGCCCTCCGATATTCGACGTCATTATCAATATGGTGTTCTTGAAATCCACAGTCCGTCCATGTCCATCGGTCAGTCTGCCGTCGTCTAAAATCTGCAAGAGGATGTTGAACACATCGGGATGGGCCTTCTCTATTTCGTCAAAAAGCAGTACGGAGTATGGCCTCCTTCGAACAGCCTCGGTAAGGTATCCGCCCTCTTCGTATCCCACGTAGCCGGGAGGCGCACCGATGAGCCTGGCGACGGAATGCTTTTCCATGTACTCGGACATGTCGATACGGATCATGGCCTGTTCGTCGTCGAACATGAACTCGGCCAACGCCTTTGAAAGCTCCGTTTTGCCCACACCTGTCGGACCCAAAAAGATGAACGAACCTATGGGTCGGTTCGGATCCTGCAGCCCAGATCGAGCACGCCTCAGGGCATTGGACACCGCCTTTATGGCCTCGTCCTGTCCCACCACACGCTGTTTCAAGCGATCCTCCATCCGCAACAACTTCTGAACATCGCTTTCCATCATCCGTGCGACGGGGATACCCGTCCACTTTGCCACCACTTCCGCGATGTCTTCGGCATCCACCTCTTCCTTCAATGTTCTGCCGCCGGACTGAATCTCCTCCAGTTCTTTGAGCTTCTGCTCGAGTTCCTTGTTGAGCTGAATCAATGTTCCGTAGCGAATTTCCGCGGCCCGCGCCAGGTCGCCTTTGCGCTGGGCCTCCTGTTCCTGAGTCTTGAGTTCTTCGATCTTCTCCTTTATGCTCTGGATGCTTTTGATCGTCTCTTTCTCCCGGGTCCATGCCGCCTTCAGCTCGTCCCGAGATTTCTTCAGCTCTTCCAGTTCCTTGTCTATCTTTGCGAGCCGTTCGGCGGATGTCTTGTCCGTTTCTTTTTTGAGGGATTCGCGCTCTATTTCAAGCTGCATGATTTTCCTCTCCAGATCGTCGATCTCCGCAGGAAGACTGTCAAGCTCGATACGAAGCCGCGAGGCCGCTTCGTCGATCAAGTCAACCGCCTTGTCGGGAAGAAACCGGTCGGTGATGTACCTATGGGATAGCGTGGCGGCCGCTATGATGGCCGAATCCTTGATACGTACACCGTGATGCACCTCGTAGCGTTCCTTGAGACCCCGCAAGATGGCAATGGTATCTTCCACGCTCGGTTCCTGAACGAGTATCGGCTGAAACCGCCGCTCCAAGGCGGCATCCTTTTCTATGTATTTTCTGTATTCGTTAAGCGTAGTCGCACCGATGCATCGTAGCTCTCCCCGCGCCAACGCCGGTTTCAACATGTTCGATGCGTCTACCGCACCTTCAGCCGCACCTGCACCGACAACGGTATGAAGTTCATCTATAAAAAGAATAATCTCTCCGTTGGAGTCGGTCACCTCCTTGAGCACCGCCTTCAAACGATCCTCGAACTCGCCTCGGTACTTGGCTCCCGCAATAAGCGCCCCCATGTCCAACCCCACGATACGTTTATTTTTAAGACCCTCTGGAACGTCGCCGTTAACGATACGCTGAGCCAGGCCCTCCACTATCGCCGTCTTGCCCACACCGGGTTCCCCGATAAGGACGGGATTGTTCTTCGTTCTCCTGGAGAGAACCTGGATGACCCGGCGAATTTCGTCATCACGACCTATGACGGGATCGAACTTACCCTTTCTCGCCAATTCATTGAAATCCTTTGCGTACCTTTTCAAGGCTTGGTATTTGTCTTCCGGGTTCTGGTCGGTTACACGCTGGCCTCCTCGAATATCCACGAGGATCTTCATAAGACCGTCTTTTGTGACTCCATGGCTTTTCAGTATCTTCGCCGCTTCCCCCTTATCGGAATCCACAATGGCGATAAGCACATGTTCTACGCTCACGTATTCATCCTGCAGGCGTGCCGCCTCGTCAAAGGCCTTGTCCATCACCGTATTGAGCCTGGGCGTAATGTACCGCTGCCCCGCGGCTCCAGACACGGAAGGCATCTTTTCCAGCGCCTGTCTAAGATCGCTGTCCAGTCGATTTAGATCTGCACCTATTTTTTTAAGTATGTCAGGAACGATCCCATCGGCTTGATTCACAAGCGCCGAAAGAACATGTTCCACGTCGATCCCCTGGTGACCTTCCGAGGCCGCCAGGTTGTCCGCCTGTTGAAAGGCTTCCTGAAGTTTAAGAGTAAATCTGTCAAATCTCATTTGTTGTTGCTCCTAATAAAAAGTTATTATGTAGAGTGTCTCTATGACTCATGTAAGGGCCTTTTCGATATCCATGAAAATCTTCCCTTTTCTGAAAATACGAACCGTTCCCGTTGATTCCGAAACGACAATGGCAATGGCGTCGGTAACGTTGGTGATACCCGCCGCAACGATATGTCTGCTGCCCAGTCCCTTGGGAAACTCCTTTCCGCTTTCCAACGCCACATTGAGATGCCTGCCGGCGGTTATAATAACGCCGTCGTCCCTAATCACAAAGGCACCGTCAAGGGCGGAAAATTCCTTTATGGTTTCTCTCAGTTCTTCGTCCATCACATTTCTTTCTTCTTCGGGATATCCCTTGAAGGGATTTATTATCATCTGCCTGGATAACTGAAGAACCCTTTCATGATCTCCTATAACGAAGATGGTTCCCACGGGCCGCCCTTCTCTTCCTTGGGCAGCCAACTCGAGCGCAATATTCAGCACGGTGTCGAACACTTCCGGCTTCACCGCCTGAAAAAAGTCGGCGATATCGTCGGCGGCCAGAATTTCAAACTCACGGTCGACGTCGATGACAAAAACACTGTCGATATATCCCAACCGCTGCATTCCAGTCAGACATATCAGTTTGTCGCCCTTGCCGAATTTGCCTTCCGCCATTCCCTTGATGATGGCTATTTTCATTTGACTTACACGGGTGACATTTACATCGGGTATTGTTATTGTGCCATCGCAACCTGCCCGGTCGTCATCGAGCTCAGATTCAGACCGGCGACGACGAATGAGTACCATCCGGGAGGGAAAATCGATGGACGACGAAGAGAGCGTCCCTTCGGGTAAAAGGTCGCTGTTTACAAGAACCGCCTTTGCATCGATGCGCTCTTCCAGTCTTGCCGCAAAATCTATCATCTGTTCATTTAACTGTTCGTTCAACGATTCCACGAAAAACCTCGTATTCTCCCAAGGCTCGTAAGGGTCGGTTGTTATTCAAAAATCAAGATAAACACCTGACAACGTAATGTCAAGAAACCCTTAGGAAAAGGATGATTATGCCATGGATCGGTCAACGCCGCTTATGAATGCCGTGGAAGCGGTGATCGGCGGTTGCATACGGCTGTATGTTGTTTATCTTCCATGGGATTCCACCTTTTTTCATCACCGGTATTTTTCTGGTATTTTTCTTGAACTATATCATTCAATGTAATATAATTTTCGCTTTGAAAGGATTATATAATGAATTTACCGACTGTTACCGAAACCTTAGATCTTTACATGGCCGAAATTCAAAAGTTCGACATCCTCGACCCGGAAGAGGAGTTCAAGCTTGCCGTCCGGTTCAAAAAATACGGCGACATGGAAGCGGCCGAACGCCTTGTCACTTCCAACCTCCGATTTGTCGTAAAAATCGCCCATGAATATAAAAATTACAGGGTGCGACTTCTCGATCTTATTCAGGAGGGCAATATCGGGCTTATGCACGCGGTGAAGAAATTCGATCCCTACAAAGGGTACCGGCTTATTTCGTATGCCGTGTGGTGGATACGTGCGTACATGCAAAATTACATCATTAGGAGTTGGAGCCTGGTCAAGATCGGTACCACCCAAACTCAACGAAAACTTTTCTTTAAGCTCAATCAAGTAAAGAGGAACCTGGAACAGCTTTCCCTGGACCATCCCGAGTTTCGCGAAGCCGCAGAACTTTTGAATGTCAAGGAATCGGAAGTCTTGGAAATGGAACAGCGTATCTCCAACCGCGACCTTTCTTTGGACGCCACCCTAAACGATGACGGAGTATCACTTTTCATAGACCAGCTCGTGGACGAAGGTATGAACCAAGAGGAACAGCTTATCAAGGCTGAGCAGCGGGCCTTGGTAAGAAGAAATATCGCAGGTGCCCTTGCGAAACTCAACGAAAGGGAAAGCTACATCATTCGCAATCGCATAATGACCGACGAACCGAAGACCCTTCAGGAGATCGGCGACACCTTCAATATAACCCGCGAACGGGCCCGCCAAATAGAAAAAGAAGCCCTGAAGAAAGTCAGGCTCGCGCTTCCCTATTTCGATGAGGATTCTCCTTCGGCATCCGGCGAATTAGCCCTTCAGTCTTGAATAAAAAACCGATGGAAAACCGGCTATATACTCTTCCACTATTCTGACGGCGAAAGAAATCACACCTCGTCGTACACCCAGGCAGGATTTTCGAAGCGAGTGTATTCCTTGAGAAAGGTCAGTTTTATCTTTCCCGTCGGGCCGTTTCTTTGTTTGCCCACATCTATTTCCGCGAATCCCCGTTCCGGGTTGTCCTCCGACTTGTTGTACACTTCGTCCCGGTAGATGAATATTATCACGTCGGCATCTTGTTCTATCGCACCTGACTCACGAAGATCCGCGAGATGGGGGCGCCGGTCGGATCGAAGCTCCACCTGGCGGTTAAGCTGCGAAAGAGCTACGACGGGAACGTCGAGTTCCTTGGCGAGGGCTTTGAGCGATCGGCTTATCTCGGATATTTCCTGTTCCCGCGGCAGGGTGCTGTCGCGGCCCCGCATAAGCTGGAGATAGTCGAGAACGATCATGCCCAGGTCGTTTTCGGCCTTGAGTCTCCGGGCCTTTGCCTTCATCTCTAGAACCGATATGGACGGTGTATCATCGATGTAGAGAGGCGCCTCGGAAAGTCTGCCGGCCGCCATGGTCAATTTAGGCCAATCCATTTCGCCCAAAAAACCCTTCCTGAGGCGCTGGGCATCCACTCTGGATTCAGAGGCAAGCATACGAAAGGCAAGTTGTTCCTTGGACATTTCAAGCGAAAACACGGCAACCGGGATCTTTTGTTCTATTGCCGCGTACTGGGCTATGTTGAGGGCGAATGCCGTCTTCCCCATGCTGGGTCGAGCCGCTATGATTATAAGGTCCGATTTCTGAAAACCCGAGGTCAGTTCATCCAGCTTTCCGTATCCCGTTGAAACGCCCGTAATGAGCGCCTTCCTTTCAAAGAGAGATTCGAGGGTCTTGAAGCTGTCCTTGATTATCTCTTTCATCGGGTAGAAGCTGGGTTTGACCTTGTGTTCAGAGATTTCGAATACGGCATGCTCGGCCTGATCAAGAACGTTTTCCACCTCCGCACCCGGATCGTAACTCCTGTCAAGGATTTCCGTCGCCGCCCCTATAAGCCTTCTGAGAATCGCCTTTTCCTTTACTATCTTGGCATAATAGATAATATTGGCCGCTGACGGGACTCTGTCAACAAGCGCGGCTAAGTAGACCTCGCCGCCGATGGCGTCTAGTTCCTTTTTGTCATGGAGAATGTTGCTCAGTGTTACCAGGTCAAAGGGTTCGTTTCGTTCCGAGAGATCGAGGATTGCGGAGAATATCTTGCGGTGCGCTTCGCTGTAAAAATCATCGGGGCCGAGAACCTCGATCACCCCATTCAGGGCGTTGTTTTCAAGAAGAATACCGCCCAAAATAGATTGTTCTGCATCGAGATTCTGGGGAGGAATTTTGTGGAGTGAATAGTCGATATCTCTTTTCATAGCTTCATTATTCAAACTCATTGCACCTTCCGCAGTGGTGCCGAACCTTGATGAACTTCTCATAAGCGGTTCATCATAAAACAAAAACATCATGCCCTTGTGTGGCTATTCTTCTGCAATCACCCTCACAGTCAATACCCCAAAAACATCCCGGAGAAACTTTACCTTTATCTTGTATTCCCCCAGTTCTCTCAAAGGGTCTTCAAGGAGAATGTTCTTTTTGTCCACCTTTATACCCTGATCCGCCAGGGCTTCCTCGATATCACGAGCTGTCACCGAACCAAAAAGTTTGTTTTGATCTCCTACCTTACGAGCAATATCAACGCTCATTGCTCCAACACGTTCCGCTTCGGCCTCCGCCCTTGCCTTTTCCTTGGCCGATCGATTTTCCAACATGCCTTTTTTCTGTTCCAGTATCTTAAGATTGCCCTTATTCGCCTCTAGGGCGATATTCTTGGGAATCAAGTAGTTACGGGCATATCCGGCCGACACGGTTACCACGTCTCCCGCCTTTCCTAGAGATGCCACATCCTCCATAAGAATAACTTTCATATTTAATCTCCCATGCTTTTTATTAAAGCAAGTATGACCGTTTCAGTACATCATGAATACCACTTCACCGCTTCTTCCATCATCCCATGGTCGGCGGCAGTGATAAACAATCTTTTTCGCGGATCTGGCTGACCAAGGGAAACTTAGCGTTATCATTGTATGAATCTCCTGCCGCCTGTGAAGGGAAGACAAACCTTTTGTCAAACAAACTATCCCACAGTGATTTTAGAATCAAGGGCTTTTGATAATGGAGTCACATAAACCACAAAGAATGGGAGCGGGCGCAAAAACATCATGACAGTCACAGCCCTTTATTCTTCCGGCGGTGACTGCGATTATCAAGCCATGTCCACTGCCTGGATTTTCTTTATCCTTCCTTGACGACAAACGGCAAGAGGGCCAGATTCCTTGCCCTTTTAATTGCGATGGTCAATTCCCTCTGGTGTTTCGCGCAGGTACCCGATATCCGTCTCGGCAATATTTTGCCGCGTTCGGTAATATAGCTTTTAAGATGTTCGGGGACCTTGTAATCGATCTTGATTGTCGAATCGCCACAAAAACGGCATGTTTTCCGCTTGTGATAGAATTTTCTTCTTCCCCCGCGGGAAGATGATCCCCCCTGTCGCCTCGGTTCAGAATTACTCATTGCTCACTCTCCTTCTCAATGTATCCTTCCTCGGCTTCTTCAGGAGATACCTGCATCGCGTCATCCGGGGGCGGTACATCTCGGGGCTTGTCTTCTTCTTTTGGAGATACTTCCGTCTCGGAACTCTCTCTATCAGCGGCTTCAGCTGCAGCCTGCTTCTGCGCCTCGGCCTTCCTTATTGCTGATATTTCCTCTTCCAGCTTTGCGAGATCGGGGCTATCGTCAGTCTTGACCGACAGATAGCGCAGGATCTTGTCATCGATCCTCATCCGCCGCTCCATTTCAGGAACTATCGCGCTGTCACCAGCAAAATCGATCAGGAAATAGTAACCTTCGCGACGCTTCTGAATGAGATAGGCAAGCTTGCGCTTTCCCCACCTTTCGACCTTGACAACGGTTCCCTTGTATTCGTTAATGATTGATAGATAACGTTCGAGTTGATTTTCAAGTTCCTCGGCGGACATGTCGTCGAACGCGACATATACAACTTCATATCTTCTCAATGCTCAACCTCCTCTCGGCTCTAAAACCCCTGACTCACGGGCCAGGGGAAGGAGTCCCGCTTCCTGAAGTGCGGTTTACTATACTATGGGGGCCGTAAAATCAAGCGTTTTTTACAGAAGTTTCCTCTTCACAAGAAACGCCTCAGATATAAGTCGCCCCCGGACCAGCCCCCGGTATTGCAAACCCTCATTCGGATTGTTTGGCTATCCTCCTCGACTTCTTTTTAAGGCGACTAATTTTCCTGCGGAGTCTTTTCACGGCGGCCAAGTCTTTCTTGCCTCTAAATGATTCCCTCTCTTCTTTGAGACTCTGGATTTGCCTCTTGATTTCGCCGATGGTTTCAATTACTTTATCTTTAGGTTTAACAGCAGTGATGCCACGGGCGACCCTAATGGCATTCAGAAGCTCTTCCTTTTTCATTGCCGTGATACCCTGGAGCCCCTCGATCCCTTGTGCGATCTCCCGCAATTCCTTGACGGTACACTTGTGCAACGGTTTTTCCTCGGGCATGAACGTCTCCTTTCGTCATGGCTATAAAAAATAGAAAAAAACACCAAAGGTAAAATGTAGTGTATATATCGGAGCCTATATCATGAAACCATTAAAAGCAAATTTTCTTACAACATCTTCACAAAGTCGGGAATGGTCCTCTTCATCAACCTTGTTGCGGGAGGTCAAAAAATGGACTTGGGCTTTTGACAGCGAGAGAAATCAAAGGACCTTGAAAAGCGGATACTCTTCGCTCCGCGCAGGTTCTAGAAGTAAACGAGAAATTTTCATTAGGGACTAAACGCCCCGGAATTCAAAGAAAGACCTTTTTCGACGGAATTGATCCACAAAAGGCGTCACCATGAACAAAAAGATGAAAGACTTCAGGCGCCGCCTGGAGGAGCTTCTTCCCGAGGATCGGATAAAACTTCAGAAAAGCTTGATCAACCTTGGGATGGAAAATAAAAAAGGCGCCGATCCGCGTCAAATTAACGACCGATCAGCGGTCCTGGAAAAGCGCTTCCTCCGTGCAGAAGAAAGGAAGAAAAGGCGTATCAACGAACGTCCCCGCGTCACCTATCCCGGCGATCTGCCCATACTTGAGAGAAAAGAGGCGATAATAGAGGGGCTGCGTCGTAACCAGGTGTTGGTGGTTACGGGGGAGACAGGTTCCGGCAAAACCACGCAGCTTCCCAAAATGTGCCTTGAAGCGGGACGGGGCATCAATGGGGTCATAGGCTGCACACAACCTAGAAGAATCGCTGCGATTTCCATAGCGAACCGGGTGGCGGAAGAACTGGGGGAAGAGGCGGGACATTCCGTGGGGTACAAGATCCGTTTCGAAGACAGGACGAGCCGCCGGGGATATATCAAATTCATGACCGACGGGATACTGCTCATGGAAGCACAGTCCGATCCCTCACTCAGAAGCTATGACACGCTTATTGTCGACGAGGCTCACGAAAGAAGCATCAACATCGATTTCATCCTGGGATATCTTAAAAGGTTGATGGCCTGGCGGAGGGATTTAAAGGTCATCATAACCTCGGCCACGATCGATTCTGAAAAATTCTCACGTGTCTTCGACAACGCCCCTGTCATCAAAGTATCGGGACGGACATGGCCCGTGGAGATTCATTACCGACCCTCCGAAACCGCAATTGACGACGATAATTTCCCGAATCACATAGAGGCTGCGGTGGCCGCCGTGAAGGAGTTGAAAAAAGACTGGCACGGGGGACACACGCTGATATTCATGCCGACGGAACAGGATATCCGCGACACCTGTGAAATACTCAAAGGGTGCAACTTTTCAAACACCGTCATTCTGCCTCTGTACGCCAGACTGTCGGAGGCCGGCCAAAAGAAAATATTTCAACCTTTGCGGATGGACAAAATTATAGTGGCCACCAATGTGGCCGAAACATCTATCACCGTACCGGGCATACGTTTTGTAATCGACTCCGGTCTTGCGAGGATTTCAGAATACCGTCCCCAGACTCGCACCACGGGACTGCCCGTAAAGGCTATAGCGAAAAGCAGCGCGGCACAGAGGGCGGGCCGTGCGGGAAGACTCGAAAAAGGCCTCTGCATCAGGTTGTATTCAGGGGAAGATTACGAAGGACGACCGGACTTCACGCCGCCCGAAATACTGCGAACAAATCTCGCCGAAGTCATTCTCAGGATGCTCCATCTGAATATAGGCGACATCGCTTCCTTCCCCTTTATCGACAAACCTCGTCCAAAGAGTATCCGCGACGGATACGACATTCTTCTTGAACTTGGAGCCGTAAGACCGGGAAAAACAGGCTACCGGTTAACGGAACAGGGCCGAAGAATGGCCTCCCTTCCCCTTGATCCCCGCATCGCCCGGATTTTGTTGGAAGCTCGAAAAAATCGCTGTCTCAGGGAAATATTGGTCATTGCCGCCGCCCTATCGATTCAGGATCCCCGCGAGCGGCCTTCCGAGAAGGAAAGGGAGGCTGACCGGGCACACAAGACCTTCGTCAACCCTTCCTCCGACTTCATAACCCTTATCAATATATGGGACGCCTTTCACCGCTCGTACCGCGGCTCTTCGGAAAGCGTAAGGCGCGCCTTTTGCCGCGAACATTTCCTCTCGCTCAGACGCATAAGAGAATGGAAGAGTGTTCATGACGAATTGGAAGGAATTCTTCAAGATTCGGGTCTCATGCCAAATGACACGTACGGTGAACCCTTGCGCGGCGAAGCCCTCTATGAGGCCGTTCACAAGTGCATCCTTGCCGGATACATATCTCAAATCGCCGTCAAAAAAGACAAAAACCTGTATCGTTTCGCCAAAGGTGGAGAAGCCATGGTGTTTCCCGGTTCCGGCCTTTTCAACGGAGACGCCTCATGGATTGTCTCTGCGGAAATGATCGAAACATCCCGTGTCTTTGCGCGGATGAACGGAAAGATCAAAAGCGATTGGCTGGAAGAGGTGGGAGGATCCTCGTGCGTAAGATCCTGGTGCGAGCCGCGATGGGATACTGACCGCGGCGAGGTGGTTGCCACGGAACAGGTCTCTCTCTTCGGTCTTGTCATCGTGCAGGGAAGAACGATTTCTTACGGTCACGTGAAACCCGATGAGGCCGCGGAAATCTTCATCAGGGAGGCCATACTAGGGGAAAAGCTCTTCCCGGCCCCGCCGTTTCTAAAACACAACCATGAACTTATCGATCGCATATTAACGATGGAAAACAAGATAAGGAAACGGACCATACTCGTAGACGAAGAAGACCTTGTGCTTTTTTACCGGGAACGCCTGGGAACGGTCTACGACAGCCGGACCCTTAGGTCTATGCTGCGGGATAAAAACTTCGACGAATCGCTGCGCATGAAAGAAAAAGATATACGCAGGTGGTTCCCCGAGGAAGATCTCCTTGACTATCCCGATGAAGTAAGCCTCGGCGGCGCCCGATTTTCCCTCACCTACCGGTTTAACCCCGGATCAAACGATGACGGCATAACCCTGAATATTCCTCCTCACCTCCTCAAGGCGGCCGCGGCCGAATCTCCGGACTGGAAAATCCCCGGACTGCTTCGGGAAAAAGTCCAGGCCCTCATCAAGGCCCTACCCAAAGAATATCGCAGGCGACTGATCCCCATAGGCCGGGCGGTGGATATTGCCGTGGAGGAACTAGGCGAAAGGAAGGACAAGAATGATGCCTCTATCCTCAAGACCCTGTCCTCCGTGTTGCAGAAACGATTCGGGGTATGCGTGCCCGCCATGGCGTGGCCGGTGGAACGCATACCCGATCATCTCTCCGTACGCTACGCTCTGGTGGGCAAAAAGAAAAGGGAGTTGAAGGCATCCCGCAAAATCGACGACCTGTTGTGGGAAGATGCCGCCGGCGAAATCGACAGGGATCTCGCGGAGGCCCGCAAAGGACTCGAGCGAGGGCCTCTGACGCACTGGGACATGGAAGAACTGCCGGAATGGATTGACTTCCACGAATCCCGTAAGGGTACCCTAAGAGTTCATCCCGCCTTGGTGGAGGAAGGAGAAGAGGTCTTTCTCCGCGTCTTCAGGAACGGGGAGGAGGCCTCGGCATTGCACGCCCGGGGCGTGCGGCGCCTCTGGGAAGTGCAATTTTCAAAAGATAGAAAATATCTGCTACAGTGCCTGGCCCTCCCCGAAGACCTGCGCCGCAGGGTGCCCTGGAGCGGAGGATCCCAAAAGTTTGAATCCCTTTTGGGGAAACTTGCCGAGGAACGGCTCATTGGCGGGGCGATTCGAAGCAGGAAAGCTTTCCTGCGCTGCGCATCCGAGGCGCGGCCACGCATTTACGAAACGGCACGTGAAGTCATGGGATTCGTCGAACCCGTTCTCAGGCTTTACATGGAAGCACGTCGAACTTTCGCCGATCTGAAAGGCGACGTTGGAGCCAACAGGGGCATGGCGTCCTTCATAGACTCCCTGTCTGATCACCTGGAACAGCTGGTCCCCCCGGACTTTCCCATCCTTTTCGATGAGGAGCGTCTCGCAAGAATTGCAGTGTACCTCAGGGGTATTTTAATTCGGTGCGAGCGTGGGCTACACCACCTGGACAAAGACCGTTCCAAGGCGGGAAAAGTTCTTCCATTCACCGAGGCACTTGAGAGGCTGCGCGCCACATTACCCGCCTTTTCGTCAATGGAAAAGCGCTACGCCCTGGACGAATTCGCATTGATGATAGAGGAATTCCGGTTGTCCGTCTTTGCACCGGAGCTTAAGACCGCCTTTCCCATTTCTTCTAAGCGCCTGAAAGAGAAACTTGCTGAAATAGAAGGCATGGTCTGAAACGGCCGGCCGAATCACATCAAGTAATCGGCAATATCACTTAGTCTCGCCCTCCCTGTCCGGAACCATCCCCACAAGTCTCCACGCCAGTTTCACAAGGAGGTACCCGCCAAAGGCGGCCGCAAATCCCATCGTAACGCCGCCTACGACGAGATAAAAACTGTTCGTGAAATAAATGGCCATTTGTCCTCCGAAGCCGTGAATCTTGAGATAGTCGGGAAGGCAACCCACAAGCCACCGGCCCAGCTTGAAAGCAAAGGTATAGATGGGAACGGCCGTCACGGGGTTAGTCACCCAGCAAGCAGCAAGGGCCATCGGCAAGTTTACCCTGAACCAGATGGCCAAGAGGGCACAAATCAGCATTTGAATGGAAATAGTTGGAGTGAAAGCGACGAATAGCCCGACGGCCAGTCCCCCCGACAGCGAACGTTCGCTTATGTGCCAGATTTCATGCTTAAATATTCTATCGCCAAGCAGCCTGTGAATGAATTCGCCTCGAAGCCAGTCCCGATTGTCGAGAAAGCCGTATATACGTGCCTTCATGCGCAACACAAGCTTCCGGAGGATCACTGATGAATCCTCATCTTTAAATCCTCCATCACTTTACAAGCATCACCGGACACTTTGACAAAAGCGCCACCTTGTAGCTGATGGTCCCCCAACTGCTCAAGGGCTGTGCCGGGTCCACCACGTGGGAGGTCATGATGATAAGACCCACCTCCCGTTGCTCCGCGTAGTCAAGAATCTCTCTGCTCCTGTTTCCGAATATGATTTTTTCGTATATTGCCGCCTGGGTGGAGACACATGACGCCAAAAGTTTTTTCATCTCCTTTTCGGCCTTGCGCTCAAGCTTTTCATAAAAATCCTTCAACTCGGAAAAATCCGTGTCCACCAGGGTCTCGATAACGTGAAGGAGGTGTATTTCTCCATCGTAGTGGCCGGCTATATCTGTTGCCACGATCACGGACCTTTTGCACTTTTCAGAGAAATCAACCGGTACAAGCACCCTCCTGAACATTGCTCCCTCCTCTCCAAACGCGCTCTTAAACGATAAACGATGTCGTCGATAACGTACTACACGCTTTTGCGGCGGTCAATTGATAGTGCCATTTAAAATCGAGCCGATCTAAACAAGCGGGGGCTATTAACCTTTTTCCGCCTCTTTCACCTCCTTGTCCCTCAGGGTCCGCACAAGTCGACAAATCGGCCCAGGCAGCTCTCCCACCGGCTTTCCGGTGGAAAGTGCCAGGCAGTATGTCTGCGCCGCCTTCTCCAGGAGCTCGGCGGCCAGCAGGGCCTTGTCCATGCTCTTGCCGAGCGCTATGATCCCATGGTTCTGTATTATGTAGGCATTTGCATTGTTGGCAAGCCTGTTTGCCACGTTGTCGGCCAGTTCGGCGCTGCCGGACATAGCGTAGGGCACGACCTCCACCGACTCCCCGAGAACCAGTGCGATCTCGTCAAAGAGAGGAGGGATGGGGATGTTCAGCAGGGCAAAAACACTGCCGTAAGCCTGATGGGTGTGCACCACGGCATTGACATCGGAGCGCTCCCGGTAGACGGCCGCATGCATCCCCGATTCCATCGACGGAACACGGCTTCCTTCGATCAATTTTCCCGACAGGTCCACAATACAGATATCTTCCGAGCCGATCTCATTGTATTTCACCGACGAGGGCGTAACGGCCATGAGGTTTTTACCATGGATCCTAACAGACACATTGCCCCCCGTCCCTCTCGTGGAACCGAAATAACCATGTTTCCACAACCAAAGACTTGCTTCGAGGACTTCCCTTTGATACGTGCCGTAGCTATCCACTAGGGTTTATTTCCTCCCTTCTCGTTCGAAGATTCAAAAAATAGATGCGGGTGATTACCCGTTCCTATTTTCGGCGTACTATCATTTACTGAAGGTCAAGTCCAGGGGAGAGGGAGGTCCCTTCCGGTTTTTACAATTATTGTCGCCTGAGAACTAAAATATGATACACAATGCAAAAAAGACCTGCGGGGAAGCAGGCCTTTTAAAAATATCACTTGGTGGCGGTGCAGGGACTTGAACCCCGGACACTACGGATATGAGCCGTATGCTCTAACCAGCTGAGCTACACCGCCTCTCTTTCGAACTTCGATTGATTACATCATAATCCAGTCCCTGTCAAGCTCGTTAAATGTTCAAATCATAGGCCACTATTACGCTCTGGGCCGTGGAAAGTACCAGCGCCATCACGATTTGTTTCCGACCGTCATTGTTCATATCCTTGAAATGATAGTCTGTAACGTAGCCCTGTATGGTTCGTGTTTTCCATTTCTCCATGAGGCCCATTCCATCCCATTCGAAACCATACAGCTCGGCGCGGTTGAATACCTTCACGTTTCGGAGTAACCGTCCCACGGGAGACAAATTATTGACCAGGATGACTTCCTCTTTACCGTTACCAATCAAATCATGCGTAAGAATCCTCACGTTTGCGTAAACATTGTCCATTGTGGCATCACGGGTATCGTCGCCGCCCGACCCCACCGGTACGAAGGGAATGAGATTATCACTTCCTCCATAGGATTCGTTGCTCCGCCAAAGAAGCTCGGTTCCTCCTCTGCCGAGCACATGAATCTGATGAAGCGGCTTCGATGTTTTCTGGTAAACATTAAGATGGTCATATTCATCGAGGGCGATGACACGCTCCGTCAGCCCGCCGTCGAGACTTGCGAGGGTCACGCTGAATACCGCAAGACCCTGGGGTATCGGCATGCGGCGACTTTCTCTGTACTCGTCTCCTTCCCCCACTATCTCGTAAATGGGATTCTCAAAAGGCTTGGTCATCCCCAGCCGCTGCCCAAGGAGGCAGGGACCGTCGGATGTTTCAATCACCCTCAGAAGCCACCTGAGATCCTCTGCTATGACATTGTATTCTCCGTCACGATATTCCATAATGAAGGAATTGACTCTGTCGAGCCTCATGTTGGTCACAATGATTTCCGGCGTTCCGTTCCTGTTTATATCGGCCACGTCGACCGTAATATGGGTGTCGTAGGAACGTCCCGAGATGGTTTTTTTCAGGACAAAACCCTTGTTGTCTTCTACCCGATATATATAGATATTATTTTTATCTATAACCACTACCTCGTTGCCGCCATCCCCGTTTACATCCCCCACGTCCATTCCCACAAATTTCCGGGGGTACCTGGGGCTCATGAAAAAACCCTCCCTGTCGAGTATGTCGGGCGTCATTATAAAAGAGGGATTGATTACAGAGGTTAGCGTCCCCCTTTCAGAGCGCAGCACTTCAGTTGGTTCGCCTATCCTGGCCTTTTCTTCCTCCGGTTCCCGCTGTTCCACCGGCCGGGGAGAGGTAACGGGAGGCGTCGCCGGCCGAGGCGTTGTGGAAGCAACGGCCGCTTCCTCGCCCTTGACGTATGCGCTAACCTTCCTGGCGAAATCGTTTATTTTCGGGATGACGTCATCCATACCACGCGTCTGTTCGTAGACACTTATAGGCGTTTGAGAAGCGGAGATATCGAACAGCCTTCCGTCAAGACTTACACTGCTCCCGATCTTGGTGATACTTCCCCAAACAACATAATCGAGATCGAGACGGCGTCCAACTTCGTAAACATCTGCAGCCGTCATCTCTTCCTTTCCACGCCCTTGGAGTACGGCTTCGATAGCGGCCTTGTCGGCGACGGTAACCCCTCCGGCTGACGATAAGCGCGAAATGAGCATGTCCCATACGCCGTTTCTTATGTAGTCGAGGTTTTCCGAACTGTGAATCGTAAAGGGCAGCACCCCCAGTTTCTTGATCTCGGCGGGTTCCTCCGCCCGAAGCATTGTGGTCACGACAATCGACAATAACAGAACAAAAGAAATAACGTATTTTCTCATCAAGGCTCTCCTTGGCGGTAAACTCCGTTTTAAATCAGGGGCTGCGCTCCTAATGTTGGTTGTTACATTGTTATCTTACACCAAATGGGGTATGCAACCGAATGGCGTCAACGCCAAGCGGAACTGAACATCCTTAATCCTGATGGTCTCCATTATATAAAATATTTTCCACGTCAGAAAAATCATCGTAGTAATAGCATTCCTTTTCTGTACCGGAAAACCTCTCGTACAAAAGGCCTTTGCCGAAAATCACGTCTGCCTCTCCAGCCGGACAAAAATCCGAATGGCCGTCGCCCACATAAACAATCCGGGCGTACGACCTCCTGTGCTTCTTAAGAGTTGAAAGTTTACAGTTACCACATTTGCCGCAGTTTTTACTGCTGTATGGAAATTCAATGGAGAGAGATCCATCATCACCGAATACCACTTTGTTGGCATAATACCTTATACCGACAAGATCGCACCGCGAAAGCATCGCCTCTATGTAAACATCGAGACCATCGGACAAGATGATTAAATCATGACCGCTATTGAAGGAACGTCGATAAAAAGATTCAAAATGGGGATCGATTCCTCCATAGCATAGAACGTATTCTATAATTTCCCGACGTGTCGCCCGGAGAGTGGGGGCCACTTTTTGGTATGCTTCGCGGGAACCGATAAAACCCTTTTTATAATCGTTGTCTATACGTTCCCATTCATTTCGCATCGAAAAACGTTCTAAAATACTATATCCCATGTCACGGGGACTGAGTGTTCCATCAAAATCACAAACCACGAGCGTCTTTTCGTCGTCCCATTTCGATATAACTTCCATCACTTTGAAAAATTCCTTCGGCGGTTCTTAATGTATCCCACGAGAAGATATATCCCCCCTATAATGAAAAGAGCCGGTATTATATAAGAGGCTGCTTGCTGAAACTGCTCGCCGTAATTTCGGACGGCGAAAAAAACGAGGCCTGCCGCCCCGATAAACCAGCCGCTCCAATCCCGCACCCTGTGGACAAGAATGGCAACAGACATTACGATGAGCAACAGGGGCCAACTCCTGGAAAACTCGTACCTGCCGACAGTGTCAAGTATGATTAGAACTCCCAGGGTGATCAGCACAAGACCACCCACAAACTTACCCTTCCCTTCCCGCGATGCCAAACAGTCTCTCCTTAAATTTACATGGATTGCACGAACCCCCGGACAGACCGGAATTATTATTTACCCTCGCTTCCCTTCAGAAACGGTTGAAACAAGTCAATCGGTATTGGAAATAGAGTGGTGGAATTATTTTCAGCCGCCACCGCCGTAAGCGTTTGCAAATAGCGAAGCTGCAATGCGATGGGTTCCTTCGCGATAACCATGCCCGCCTCGCTCAACTTCTTGGCGGCCTGGTATTCCCCCTCCGCCGATATGACCTTTGCCCGACGCTCACGCTCCGCCTCGGCCTGCTTTGCCATAGCCCGCTTCATCATTTCCGGCAAGTCGATGTGCTTGACCTCCACGTTGCTGACCTTAATGCCCCAGGCGTCGGTACTCCTGTCAAGTATCTGTTGAAGCTGCTCGTTTATTTTTTCTCGTTCCGAGAGCAGCTCATCCAACTCAGCTTCGCCGCACACGCTCCTCAACGTAGTTTGTGCGAGCTGGGAGGTGGCATAAAGATAATTTTCGACTTCGATCACCGCGTCGTTGGCGTTCAAAACCCGGAAATAGACAACGGCATTGACACTTATGGACACATTGTCCCTGGTTATTACGTCCTGGGGCGGCACGTCCATGGTGATGGTCCTCATATCGACCTTGACAAGCCGATCGATTATGGGAATGAGGATTATCAGGCCGGGGCCTTTAGTGGCTATTACGCGACCGAGCCTGAATACGACCCCCCGTTCGTATTCGTTGAGCACCCTGATGGCTGCCGCCAGAAAAAGCAAAATAAGTATTACTATGGTTGCCACGGTATACAACATAATTCGCACTCCTTTCGATATTCCTTTCCCCGAAAAAACATTGCGCTTGTTAAGTACCATGACCGCTTGGACATAACGCAAAACCTCTCTTTTACGAGTCCAGCGGTTCCACCTCCAGCGTCAGGCCATTGACACCGACCACGCGCACCGGCGCCCCCTCCTCTATATCACTTGAACTCACGGCATTCCAATAGGTACTGAGGGCAAACACCCTGCCGCCCTTCGGATTGACGGGCGTGACGGCGCGGCCCGTGGCCCCTACAAGGCCTTCAGTTCCCGTAGCGGGTTTCCTGCCGTGGGCCCTCACTGCAAGGGCAATGACGGCGAGAAAGAAAGCGCTTATAAGAACCACTGCGGGAATCATGACCTTAAGTGAAACCTTCAGCGCCGGATCGGGTGAATCAAAGAGCAGCAGCGATCCCAGTGCGAGAGAAACAATGCCTGCCACAGACAGCATGCCGTAACTTACAACCAGAATCTCGGCCACAAAGAGTATTACCGCGAATATTATCAACAGAATCCCCGCGTAGTTCACCGGCAAGGTCTGCATGGCGAAAAAGGCCAACAGAAGTGAAATGGCTCCCACCACGCCCGGCAGAATCGCGCCGGGATTTGAAAACTCAAAATACAGACCGGCCAATCCGATTAGAAGAAGTAAATAGGCTATATTTGGATTGGTGATAATTGTCAATATCTTGTCGCGCACCCCCATGGATTTTTCGTTGATCACGGCGCCTGCCGTTGCCATGGTTACCGTCCCATGAGGAAGCTCCACTTCCTTGCCATCGATCTTGCGCAAAAGATCCTGCAAGTTCTCGGCCACCAAATCTATCACGTTTTTCTCAAGAGCCTCATCGGCCGTTATGGAAACACTTTCTCGAACGGCGGCTTCCGCCCATTCCTTGTTCCTCCCCCTCCTTTCGGCGATCCCCACGGTATAGGCTACGGCATCGCTCACCACTTTTTGCTTCATGGTCTCGTCCATTTGCCCTCCTAGGCCCATGGCCACCGGATGGGCGGCGCCTATATTGGTTCCCGGGGCCATGGCCGCCACGTGAGCAGCCATGGTAATCATGACACCCGCCGAAGCCGCTCGTGCTCCCGGGGGCGAAACATATACGATAACAGGCAGGGGGGCGTTGAGTATGGCCTTCACGATGTCTCGCATCGCCGTATCCAAGCCGCCGGGTGTATCAAGCCGAATCACGAGACCCGCAGACCCGTCCGCAAACGATTCTTCGATGCTCTTTGCGATGTAGTCGGCCACCGCCGGCGTTATGGCGGCATCAACGGTGATGACATCGAATATCGCTCCACCGGTCTCCTCCGCACCGGAAACAGGGACGCACAGGAACAACGCCGCTACGAAAACCGCGAAAACCGATTTTTTTATGTGCCGTCTCGCCATAAGTCTCTCAGCCCTTCCTTCGATTGCGGCCTGCTTATATCATTCCTTCGACCACGAATCTTCCCCTTTGATTTTTGCCATTACCCTCTTCATGTCTTCCCATACCACCTTCTTCGCGCCGGCGTTCCGGAGCAGATATGCCGGATGGTAGGTGGGCATCAAGGGGATACCCTCGTAAACATGAAAAGTTCCTCTCATTACAGTGATGGGAGCGTTTTTTTTAAGAAGCGTGCTTGCCGCGTAGGCTCCCAGGGCACAAATGACTTTCGGCTTTATGGCTCTGAGCTGATCCCGCAAAAAAGGCTCACAGGCATCGATTTCCGCAGGAAGGGGATTACGGTTTCCCGGAGGCCTGCACTTGAGGATGTTGCAGATATACACATCCTCTCGTTTCATTCCCATGGCTTCTATTATACGGGTCAACAATGCCCCGGCCCTGCCCACGAATGGACGTCCTTGCCTGTCCTCATCCCCGCCGGGGGCTTCCCCCACGAATACCAGGGCCGCCCGCGGGTTTCCCTCGCCGAAGACGATGTTGTTCCGACTCTTGTAAAGATCGCATCTCCGACAATCACCAAGGTTCTCTCGAACGGCCTCGAGGGAATATCGCTCTTCCATAAAGCAGCCTGGATCAACAGGCATCTCAGCGCCTTTCACTGACAAGGCCGGACCCGAAGAACTTCCCTCCTTTACAACTTCCAAAAGACGCCGTTTCATTGAACGAATCAACAGAAGCAACTCTTCTTTTTCATCGACCAACCCCGCTTTATCGCCGCTATCGATAGTCATCCCAGCTTCCGCCTTTTCAGAAGCTCGACGACCCTGTCGAGTATTCGATCGGCCACTTCTTTTTTTTCCATAAGCGGCAGAGACTCCACACCCCCTTCAGGATCAAGGATCCGGACAGCGTTGGTGTCGTGTCGGAAACCTGCGCCGGGTTCGCTCAGATCATTGGCGACTATGATATCCATCTTTTTCTCGGCCATTTTTTTTCGTGCGTTTTCAAGAAGATGCTCGGTTTCCATTGCAAAACCCACCAGGATTCTATGTCCTTTCAGGCGACCTACTTCCGCTATGATATCGGGATTCGGTTCAAGCTCCAATGTCAGTGCCTTGACTCCCTTTTTTATTTTTGATTGAGAAAAACCGGCCGGGCGGTAATCGGAAACAGCCGCCGCCTTGATGATAACTTGATGTCCCTCCAATCGGCTTAGAACCGCGTCTCTCATTTCGCGGGCGGTTATTACGCTCACGAGTTCCACGCCCGCTGGAACGGGTATCGATACCGGCCCGCTTATAAGTGTCACACAAGCCCCTCTCCGCTTGGCCATCAATGCCAAGGCGTATCCCATTTTCCCCGACGAGTGATTTGTTATGTACCGCACGGGATCCAGCGGTTCCTGGGTCGGCCCCGCCGTCACAAGTATGTTCACTCCCTCGAGATCTTTCTTTGTAAGGACCGTCTCGGCCGCTTCAACGATATCTTCAAGCGGCGGCAGTCGGCCCGAGCCATGGGTCTTGCAGGCGAGCTCACCCTCTTTCGCCTCGAGTAGGTGATATCCTAATCCTTTCAGTTGGTCCATATTGCGCCGGACAACCGGGTTTTTATACATATCCGTGTTCATCGAGGGACAGATAAGGAGGGGTGATTTCAGGGCGATAACCGTGGTGCTGAGCAGATCGTCGGCGATCCCCCAGGCGATTTTTGCCATTATGTTGGCCGTGGCCGGAGCGATTATGGTGATATCGGCCCATTCGGCCAGTGTTACGTGGGTGATGTCTCTTTCATAGGTAAGATCAAAGGTATCCCCGCACACCTTTTCTCCCGATAACGTCTCCAGCACCAGGGGTGTCACGAATCGGCTTCCATTTCGGGTCATGATCACCTTGACCCTGGAACCGGCCTTTACAAAGGCGCGGACCAATTCGGCCGTCTTGTAAGCTGCGATACCTCCGGTTACTCCCAGAAGAATGTGTTTGCCTCCCAGCATGCCGGGCCCCCTTCAGACAAGACCACCGGAACAAAGCTGCCCGATGCTCCAATTAATAAAACATACTCCGAATATCAACAGAAGTAAAGAACATGCCACCAGGATACCCTTGTATACCCGACCCCTGATTCGGTGCGCCTCATGGGATATGAAGAACGAAATACCTCCGTACCAGGTCAGATCTGCCAGGATGTGACCGACAAAAAACAATATGACTCCCGGGGCACCGAAACCCATGGATATATGGACATAGGCCAGCCCCACGGTCACCCACCATATAAACCAGTAAGGGTTGGAAATACTTGTCAAAATACCCAGAGCGACCAGGCGCCCGGATGAAGAGGCGTCACCTGGATGATAAAATTGCACCCCCTCTCGGAGGGGTCCGCTGTTTTCGGGGATTCTAAATGAATTTCGCAGCATTGCCAGTGCCATTGATACGAGAAATAGGCCACCGCCCATTCCGAGTATCGCAGGTATGAGAGGATTGGAAAGGAACTTGCTTAGACCGAGAAAAAAAAAGACGAGGAGGCCGGCCTCGAGTATCCCATGGCCCAGAATAATGACAGGACCTGCCCAGAATCCCCGTCTCATTGTTTCTGCGACCGTGAGGGAAAGCACCGGACCGGGTGCCGCTGCGCCGGAAAAGGCTACGACGAAGGATGAAAGAAATATCCCTCCAAGTGCGAGCATAACCGATGTTTCCTCCATGTCCGGTCTCCGTCACGCAATCGCACGAAACACTAGCAGGGATGATGAACACCGTCAACATAAACAAACTCCATCGGGATAGCTGTAGGCTGCTTTTGTGATTACCCTTGCTTTTTGATACTCCTTCACTATACTGCCCTAATAAACCAAGAAAAGGATAACGAAAAGGATAGTGATTCGATGAAAAACATAGCAAGATACGGCATTGGACTTGCTGTTATTGTGCTGGTGGCCTTGGCGACTTGGCAGGGCATGATTTATTTCGAGGGGAAAAAACCCGCAATAATTCTCCAAGACGACGTGCGGTACGTGGGGTCCAAAACCACACTGTCCGTTACCTTCAGCGACGAGGGCCGCGGTCTCAAGCAGGTCGTTGCCTTTGTAGAGCAGAACGATGAACGACAGTTTCTGGGAGGAATGAACTTTCCCACACCCGGAGAAAGGCGGAGAACTCTCAACCTGGATTTCGATCAGGCCCAATCGGTCCTTAAAGAAGGCCCGGCGCGGCTCGTGTTTTCCGCGCTCGACCATTCATTGAGAAAAAACGAGACCACACTTGTAATCGATGTCGAAATCGACCGCACGCCGCCCCGCATATCTACACTCACATCAGCGCATTACATCAACCCGGGAGGTTCGTGTCTCGTCGTTTACCAACTATCCGAACCTGTCGACAAAACGGGGGTCCTTGTGAATGACGTCTTTTATCCCGGTTACCCTTACAATGTAGAGGAAAACCAACCTCGATACGCCGTTCTTTTCGGGATACCCCTCAACGCCTCCAAGGACGACAGGAGGCTGGGAATCACCGCCCGCGACAAGGCGGGCAACGAAACCTACAACACCTTTCCACATCACATACGATCGTCGAGATTTCGCGAAAGAACACTTGTCCTGGACGACAATTTTCTCGAGAACGTCGTGCCGGAGTTTCAAAGCGCCATTCCTCGACTGCGTGACCAAAAGCCGATCGACGCCTTTATATACATCAACGATGTCATCCGCAACGAAAACGACAATAAAATAAAGGAGATTTGTTCGAAAAGCGAACCTCGAAAACTCTGGGACGGAAGATTCTTACGCATGAGTGGTTCTCCCATGGCGGGCTTCGGTGATTTCAGAACCTATATCTACAACGGAGAACCTGTCGCAACGAGCCTTCACGAAGGAGTGGACATAGCATCAACTGTCAACGCCGTCGTAAAAGCCGCCAATAACGGTAAGGTTGTTTACACCGGGTATCTGGGAATCTACGGCAACATGGTTATCATCGACCACGGCCTCGGACTGTTCAGTCAGTACGCCCACCTTTCATCCATAGATGTTGCCGAGGGAGCGTCGGTAATGAAGGACGAGCCCATCGGAAGGACGGGCGCGACGGGGCTTGCCGGCGGAGATCATCTTCATTTCGGAATCTACTTGGCCAGGCAGTTTGTAAACCCGGTGGAATGGTGGGACCAGGGGTGGATAGAGGACAACATCCTGAGCAAGGCTTCCCTGCCCTGAGCCGTCGGGCCCCGAACAACAATGTTCCCTCAACCACGGTCGATGTCGCGGTGGGTTACGTGCACAGAGTAACCCTGTCGCTTGATGAAATCGGATAAATGCTCCGTAACCACAACCGACCGGTGTTTCCCCCCCGTGCATCCCGACGCGATGTTCAGGTAGGCCTTGCCCTCCTTGACAAAGAGGGGCATAAGAAAAGAAAGCATGTCACACAGCTTATCCAGGAACGCCTTCGTTTCATCCCATTTCATGACATAATCTTCAACATCCTTGTGGATCCCTGTCATGTTCTTCAAGGAGTTCACAAAAAAGGGATTGGGCAAGAATCGTACGTCAAACACAAGGTCCGCGTCCGGAGGCAACCCATAGCGATATCCGAAGGACATGAGGTTAACCACCAACTTCACGCCATCCCCGGGGCTGATATAGATTCTCTGGATCAAATCCTTCAGCTGGTGAACGTTGTATAGCGAAGTATCGATGACATTATCGGCAATGTCCCTTACCGACGCAAGTTGCTCACGTTCGGCCCTGATACTTTCAAGAACGGTCTTTCCCGCTGAGAGGGGATGCGACCGCCGGGTTTCACTGAAACGATTTAGAAGACATTCGTCACCTGCATCGAGAAAGAGAACTTCGATGTTGTAATGTTGTTTTTTGAGCTTGGTGATGGTGTTGATGAACGTTTCGGGAAAATTTTTTTCCCTTAGATCCATAACCA
>JAHDRK010000089.1 GCA_018433345.1 Syntrophobacterales bacterium
ATTCCACCGGTATCGTGTACTGCCTGGCGTCGACGACTCCCTCAACACGTCGGAGTGCGTCGGAATGACCCTGGCTCACACCGGGCCCCCAAAAGGTGTAATTTTGTCCCCGGGGCAACACCGACTCGCCCAGGACCCGCATTAGGGAAAAGAGCCCGGGGTCCCATCCCGTGGATATGACCGCCGTTTTCCCACTCTTTCGCGCGGCGGCGTCCATGGCGGAGAAATACTCGGGAATACGCGCATGGGTATCGTAACTGTCTACAGTATTGAACAGCTCGGCGAAGTAGGGTCCCTGTTCCGGAAGGTCCGTGGCAGAACCTCCGCATAGCAATGCCACGTCGATCTCCTCGACACTCTTTTCCGCCTCGTCGATGGGCAGGACATTCACTTTGCCACCCCCTCTCCTGACGGAGGCGGGGTTCCTGCGCGTGAATACGCCGCAAAGATCCATGTCCGGCGCAAAAGAGATCTCTTCTTCGACGGCGCGTCCGATGTTGCCGTAACCAATGATAGCTATCCGTATTTTTTCCACGGCCGCCCTTTCCCGTAATGGCAGTATGAGTTCAAAGCGAAGGTCTTTCGCATCGAAGAAGTTTAACGGCGACGGAAATAGCCTGTCAAGACAAAAACGCCGGGGGAACGACATGAAACCATTTCCCCGGCGGTCAGCGCCACGGCCATGAACGCCGCCCTTGGTCATTTTAGAAAGGGGGATGCACGGTCATGAAGGTGAACAGGCCCATGTCGTTCGCCTCGGGTTTCGTGGCCCGGCCGTTTATGGTCCTGACCATAAATTCGATCATATCGTCGCGCAGCGTCTCCAACGAAACCCCCTCCACCAGGACCCCGGCGTTTATATCCATGTCGTCCTCCATGGCACGGTACAGTCGACTGTTGCTCGCCACCTTGATGACGGGAACTGTGGGAAAGCCGGCCGGTGTTCCACGCCCGGTACTGAAAAACATCAACTGTGATCCCGAGGCCGCAAACCCGGCCATGGAATCGGCATCATAACCGGGACCGTCTTGGAGAATCAGCCCTTTCTTCGTCGGGGTCTCGCCGTAATCCACCACCTCGACAATGGGTCCGGTCCCTCCCTTGACGATGCAACCCATGGATTTCTCGGCTATGGTTGTCATTCCGCCGTCCATGTTGCCCGGTGAAATGACGAAGCTCGCCAGGTCTCCCATGATTTCACGGGTCAACGACTCCGCCCTGTCCACCATTTCCGTGATGCGTCGGGCGACCTCTTCGTTCACCGCCCGGCGCGCCAGCACATGGGCTGTTCCGATCATTTCCGTGTTTTCCCCGAACATCACCGTGGCCCCATGTCCCACAAGCCAATCCGCCACGGCTCCAATGGCGACGTTCGCCGTCACCCCCGACATGGCGTCCGATCCGCCGCACTCGATGGACAAAAAAAGATCTTCCCAGCCCATGGGCACCCGCTCCATCCGAGCAAGATCGGCCAGGTGCTCCCGGGCGGCAGCGACGGCCTTTTCGGCGGTCTTCAAAGAACCACCTTCTTCCTGAACGTTCAGCACGGTCAAGGGCTTCCCCAAGTCTTCGAGAAGGTGTGCAAGGGCCTTCGTATTCGACACCTCACATCCCAGGCCGACGAGCACAGCGGCGCCTACGTTGGGATGGCGGACCAGGCCCGAAAGCACCCTGAAAAGGATGGTGAGGTCCCTCGATCCTCCCCGTCCACACCCGTGAGCGTGCGGAACACAGACCGCTTCGGGAACGGCCCTTCCGATGCGGTTCACCACTCCGTTGACGCAGGAAACGGTGGGAATGACAAGCAGGTGGTTCCTAATCCCGAAGCGACCATCGTAACGCCTGTATCCGTTTATGGCAGGTGTATCAACCATCAGCCGCCCCCATGTTATGGCCGTGCACCCAGGACCCCTTCTTTACGGGCATGGTGGTTGTTCCCACGATTTCTCCGTATTTTATCACCTTTTCCCCTTGAGCCAAGTCGCGAAGGGCGATCTTGTGGCTCGCAGGGATCGACTCGAACGCCGTTATCGATGGGCCGTTCCCAAACCGGATCTCCTCCCCGGCCTCGATATCCCGCAGCGCCACGGCCACGTTGTCCTTTTCGTGAATCACGAGAATGGGGTCTGCCATGTTTCCCCTCATCCCTCCGGCGGTTTCATGTACTGCATGGTCCCGTCCTGAATGACCGCCACACGGGCAGCCCCCGGATAGTCCCCTTCCAGGATGTCGAGCACCTCCGCCCAGGTCTTGACCACCGTAGCATCGTCGGCGTGACACACGAGGTCCAACATGGTCCGGTCGGGCGAAGGAGCGAAGACGACCAATCGCTTCATGAGGGCTAGCACGGGGTTTTGACCCTTTTCTTTCACGGTGTAATGACGTCCACCGTAATCGGTCCCCCAGGCGCGCATGACGTAATGGGGCACCTGGCCCTCCGGCGCGTCGGAAATAAGCACCGCTGTCCCAGTCCGGTCGGGTTTCAGGGCCATGAGCGACATAAGAAGGGAAATGGCCGATTCGTTTGCCTTGCCATAGGCGTTACAAACGGCGATGTCGTAACCGGTGGCGTAAGGAATACCATAGTGCTCCTTTCCCTCCTCGGCGCCGGCGGCATGGGTGGCCCTGAATGTACCTGAATAAAGATCGGTGATTTCTCCGCGTCGGTTAACGAGGCAGTCGATCTTGAAGTCCAGCCCTGCCAGGTCCCCGGCGGCGTCACACTCGGCGCGCATTAGATTTTCATCGAAATTACCCAGGCCGGCCTTGGTCGGATCGCGGTAGAGCTGGTTGTGAAACTGGACGATCGACTCGATCCCCGCTACGCCCGGAAGCACGAGCTTTGCCCCGCCGCCGAATCCCACGTGAACGTGGGCGGTGATGCAGCCGATGCCTATCTTGAGGTCGCAGTTCATGAACTCCCTGTTGAACCAGAGTTCCACGCCCGTGGGTGTCCTTCCTACCCGGACGGTGTTCTGAAAGGGGTCGTGGTTGAAAACGGCGTAATTTTCTACTACATGGTCGCCCAGTTTTTTCCTGGCATTGATCATGTCATAGGCGCCGTGACTCCCCAGGGCCCAAATGAACCGGACCTGGTCCTTCTCCATGCCCGCCTCGTGCAAGGCTTCGAGGACGAAAGGAGCCACTGCTTTTACCGGCGTGGGACGGGTCATGTCGTCAAAGACTATGACCGCTTGCTTCTTTCCGCGTGCCAGTTCGTGAATCCCCGGGCCCTCGATGGGATTGAAGACGGCCTCCCTTATTTCCTCTGCTGAGAGACCGGGCTTCTCAAGACCTGGAGAATTGAGATTATCCACCTCCCAACGATCGGGAAAAACAAGTTCCCGTTCACGGTTTTCGTACCAAAGCCTGGAAGGAACAAAAACGCTTTTCATGTGAGTATCCTTTCTCCCTTCCCCAGCGGGGCTTCATCCCAGGAGGATTACCATGACCCGCCGCGGCCCGTGCATGCCCTTGAATGAAGTCGCCCGAATGTCCGCGGTCATGCTTGGACCGGTTATGAGGGTTACGTGGGCGGGAATCCTTCCACCATCACCGTAAAAGGCGTTGAGAGCCTCCTCGTAGACAGGGACAAGTCGGTCAATACCTACCACCGCAATATGGAGGATCGGCGCCAACGATAGTAGACGAGGTTGCCGTTCGCTGTGGGCTGTAACCAGCGTTCCCGTCTCGGCAACGGCGAAATCCGCGCCGGTGATGCCGGCATCGGCCTCATCGAAAACAGCCCTTTTGTACTCCTCGCGATCCACATAGTCGGCCGCCGTACTTACCGCTACACCGTTCCGATCTCCCCAGGCGGGTAAATCAAGGGAAAGGATCGTGTCGTCCGTGGAGGTCATGACCCTTTTCAGATTCTCGGTGCGGGCTATTTCCGTCAGGTGGTCAAGCGCCTCGTCCCGGTCAGCCGCACGGTAAACCACGCCTGTCTCGCGGCTCAATTTTTCCGTAAACAGGGAAACCAATCCTTCTTTGTCGAGGCTCAATTCCCGCGCCGGCGGTAGAACAGGCCGCACCGGAGTTTCTTCCTTCGGTACCTTGCGTAACCGTGCCAATATTTCTTCTCGCGCAGATTCCTCCATCACTCCATCCCTCCCCGAGAAAGATTTTTTTCTGACATCGACTTTCGCCATCGATCCCGGAATGTCCTTCGGGCGGGCACAGGCAGATCCCTCGTCTTGAACCATCCCTCGAAAGGACCGGGCATCGCTTTGATTTTCCCTTCTTTGCCGTATCTCGCCACCACCGGCCTTACCAGCCTGTAAAAGAACCTCCAGAGCCCCGTGTGAGCGGCCGCCGTGCCCCAGAGTTTGAAGAAGCGCGCTTCCCAACGCCCGGAGGACATTTTCTTGCCTTCCGCTTCCAGCTCCCTGTAGTAAAGGAAGAGTTCGGGGTGATCCACGCCGGCGGGACAGATCTCGCGACAGGTTCCACAGAGCGTGCAGGCGTTAAACAGGTCACTCGTATCATCAACCCCCAACAGTGCAGGATTGAGCACCTGACCCATCGGCCCGGAATAGGCCCATCCGTAAGGGTAGCCGCCTATTTTCGAATAGATGGGACAGAGGTTGAGGCAGGCGCCGCATCGGATGCATCGCAAGACTTGCCGCATCTTCACATCCTCGTATATCCGTGAACGACCATTGTCCACGATGATGATGAAAAGTTCCTCGGGACCGTCGAATTCTTCCTTCATTTTAGGTCCCCTGTCGATGGATACGTAGGCGGAAATGCCCTGGCCCGTGCAGTTCCTGCACAGGAGCCGAACCAAGTGCAGGGCGTCATTCATGGTGGGAACCACCTTCTCTATGCTCATGAGTGACACTTGCGTAAGGGGCGACGACTTGTTGAAACGGATGTTTCCTTCGTTTTCCACGTTGACGATCGCCCCCGTTTCCGCCACGGCTACGTTGACCCCCGTTATGCCCATGCGTACCCGCCGGAACTTGTCGCGGAGAAAAAGCCTTGCGGCGTAACCCAGTTCCACCGGATCGGTGGTGGCCTTTTCCATGCCGGCCTTTTTCATGAAAAGGTCGCATATCTCCTCAACGGGGACGTTGATGGCGGGACCTACGATGTGAAACGGCGGCCTTTCCAACTGCTGGGCGATAAATTCCCCCAGGTCCGTCTCGAAGGGTTCGATGCCGTTGTTTTTAAAGGCCTCATTGAGACCCGTTTCTTCGGAGATCATTGACTTGCCCTTTGTTACCTCGGTGACGTTCCTTTCACGGGCTATGGAAAGAACAAGTTCATTGGCCTCGGAGGCATCCCGGGCCCATAAAACCCGGGCACCGGCCGCGACGGCATTTCTCTCGAACTCTTCCAGGAGGTCCGGCATCCGCGCTACGGCCTCGGCCCTGATGGCGCGACCGAGTTCCTGGGCCGCCTCGGGATCCGGAAAACTTCCCATGACCTGCACCCTCAGCGCGGCTATTACGGGGGGCATGAGCGCAAGGAAGGCTCGGGCGTATTGATTTTGCATTTCCCTTTCTGCGGTTTGTACAAAGTTTCGTGTATTGACCTTCATTTCACACCTCCCTCCTGCACCCCCGCCAAGAATTCCGCCAAGTGAAGGGCCTTTTTGTCGGGATTGTTTCGGCTCAGGTAACCACTGATATTGAGGAGACATCCCGGTTCGGAAATGATAAGAAGGTCGGCCCCGCTTTTCAGGTAATGATCAACTTTCTCCCGCACCATCTCTTCGGAAATAAAAGCATACCTAAAGGAAAACTCCCCGCCGAAACCGCAACACGCATCGGCTTGGTCCATGGGTATGAATGTTGTCCCTTTGACCTTTTTAATAAGTACCTTAGGCTGACGCGAAACGCCTAGCCTACGGAGAATGTGGCAGGATTCGTGGTATGTGACGGTCCCGTCGAACGACGCCCCCACATCCTCCACGCCAAGAACATCCACTAAGTATTGAGAGAGTTCGTAAATACGATTAGACAGCTCTTCGGCCCGACCGTGCCAGGATGGTTCGTCCCGCAACAACTCGGGGTAGTGGTATTTCACCATGGCCGTGCAAGAACCTGACGGACTGACTACGACTTCATCATCGCCGAACGTTTCGATGAAATGTTTCGCCGCCTTGCGTGCCTCGGCCGGGTATCCGGCGTTCATCGCCGGCTGCCCGCAACACGTCTGCTCTTCGTGATACACAGGTTCGACCCCGAGACGCCGGAGAAGGCGAACCACGGCCTCTCCTACCTCCGGCATCATGAAATCCACCGTACAGGGAATGAAAAGTGAAACCGCGCCCATTGAATGACCCCCCTTTCTTTTCCTTGCCTCGCCTACGACGCCTTTTTCAACATTTCCACGCCAAGGTCAAAAGCGGCCATATTGTCGTCTATCTTTCCCTCGGGCAGCGTCCGGGATATAACGGCGGCGAAATCCTCCCTGCCCGCCGGGATATCCCCCACGGCCGTAAGGGCGCCTATCATGATAATATTGCCCAGGATGGGATTCCCCATTGACATGGCCCGATCGGTTGCGTCAATGAACCAGGATTTCTCGGTGAGCTTCCCCAAGGTTTCCTTTATTTCCGAAAGGTCTGGGTAATTCGCCTCTCCCGCAATGACATCGGCAGGATAGATGGGTCGAGTGTTGGTCAGAACCCGCACCGAGGGGTTTCCGTAACGGGCCAAGACCCGCACAGCCTCCACGGGCTCCAGGGTCACCACCACGTGAGCCTGCCCCTTGGGAATCTGGGGACTCCAGATTCCTTGGGAAGACACCCGGATGTGGCTCATGACGGAACCGCCGCGTTGGGAGGCACCGAAGGTCTCACCGATGGTGACAAAGAAACCCTTCGATACCAGCATGTTGGAAAGGACCCGTGATGCCATCACGTTCCCCTGACCACCGACACCGGTAATGATTATATTATAAGGATCTTGAACCAATTGAGTCGTCATGAGGCCACCTCCTCACGTCTTATCGCCTTCTGCGGACAGATATCGGCACAAACACCGCATCCCACACATATCACTTCGTCTATGAGGGCCTTCCCCTTATCCTTGTTCCATATAAGACCGGGACAACGGAAAATCCGGGTGCAAAACCTTCCGCAGCCGCATTCCTCACCAAGACAAAGTTCCTCGTCCACTTTCATGGAATAGTTCTTCACGTATTTGCGCTGGGGGCTCAAGGCGCAGGCCTGTCTCAGGATAAGCACCTTCACGCCCTCAGGATCGTCCATGAGCTCATTTATCGTTCTCCGCGTCTCTTCCACATCGAAGGGATCGCGAATCTCGACCCTGGCGCCGATGCCCCGGCAGACCTTCGCAATGTCCACGGCGGGCACCTCCTCACCAAGCACGTTGTGGTCCAAGCCGGGATGGGGCTGGAATCCGGTCATGGCCGTCCCGCTGTTGTCGAGCACCACCAGGGTGATGTTCGCCCGGTTATGCACGGCGTTCACCAGGGCGGGTATCACGGCATGATAGAATGTCGAATCGCCGCAGACGGCCAACACCGGCTGATCCATACCGAAGCGACCCAACTGTCCGAAACCACTCGCCACGCCGGCACCCGACCCCATGGCGTGAAGTGTCTTGAGGACCCCAAAGCCCGTGGGACGAATGGCCATGGAGTAGCATCCGATGTCCCCGCAGACAAAACCCTTGCGACCGTCCAATTCGATGGCGTTGTGAATGGAAAAAAAGGACGCACGGTGAGGACAGCCGGGACAGAAAACTTGGTCCCTGGGAGGGGCCCCGGTAAAGGCCGACAGTTGGGCGGTCTGCTCGTACTCTTGAGGAACGGCCCTGTAGTCGAGGTTCAATATCGATTTTAGCGCCTCGATCACCAGGTCTGGGTTCATCTCGCCCGTCATGGGAATGAGACCGTCGTTCTTGCCGTAAAAGGTCTTGGTACCTATCTCCGAAGCTAACTCGGCCGCCAGGATCTTAACGTTCTCCTCGAGAAAGGGAATTACCTCCTCGACGATAAGAACCTTGTCCGTGGATGCCAGGTGTTTCCCCAACAACTTCGGCGGCAGGGGCCAGGTGGTCCCCAGTTTCAAAAGACCCACCCTGTCCTCCACGCCGAGAAGCTTCAAGGCCTCCCTGCTGTAGAGGTTACAGGCGCTGCTGGTGATGAGCAAAAGTTCGGGACGCTCCGGACCGCTGTAAGTATTGAATGGACTGGTCTCGAACATCTCCCTGGCCTTTTTCACTTTCTCTTGCTGCTGCTGGTGCTTCCACTCCACGGGGGCGCTTATAACCACACCCTCGTCGGGATCGAGAATGAAGCCGTCAAACTTGAACTCGGCCTTTTTTGCCGGTTGATCGGGCAAGGCCCCGAAGGTTACGTTGCCGCTCGCATGGGACATACGAGTCACGCTCCGAAGCATCACGATCTGCTTGAGCTCTTCGGACAAGTCAAAGGCCCACTTGGTCATGTCCTTGGCTTCCTGAAAATCACCGGGCTCCAGCAGAGGCATCTCCATGAGCCTCGCGAAGTATCTCGACTCCCCCTCGTTGACACTCGACAGGGCGCCGGGATCGTCGCAACTCACGAGAACAATGCCGCCGCGGGTTCCGGAACCTACCAGGTGCAAGAGAAAATCGGAGGCCACGTTCACCCCGTTTTGCTTCATTGCGCAAAGAGACCGCAAACGGGCGAAGGAGGCGGCGGCCGCCACTTCCAGGGCGACTTTCTCATTGACGGACCACTCAACATAGAGCCTCCGCTCGGAGGCTACCTTCGAAAAGGTCTCCACTATCTCCGATGAAGGCGTCCCGGGATAGCCGCTGGCCACGTTGACGCCCGCTTCCAAGGCGCCGCGGACTATCGCCTCGTTTCCCATGAGGAGGACTGTGGAACCTTCACTGGTATCGACTGTTACATGGGACATTTCATCTCCCCCTCTCTTCTTCGGTCAGCCGGGTAAGTACCTCGGCGTTCATAAGCAAATAGGACGGTTCTTTCCCCCCGCCGGAATTGATTATCCCTCTCTCTCTTGCACGTAAAAGGGCACGCTTCTTCTTGTTGCCCGCAGCCCAGGTCAGGTGTTCGAGATTATCGGGGGGCATGTCGGAGATCTCGAGAAATCCCGCGGACACCGCCTCGTCCACGATACGTTCCCCCCTGTCGGTTCTCACGATGAGTGTGTTCATCTCCGGACGGCCTTCCATGACACCCACAGAGATATCGGAAAATTCCGAGGTCATGTCGATACAGTACGCACATCCCTCGGGAACCAATGGACGTATTTCTTCAAGCGAACATTCCATGCGGGTTCCGTCCTCACCGAATATCTCCATAATTTCCGCCGGGGGAGGAGGAATGTCTATCTTCTTCACTCGTTCGGGGGAAATACGGGCGGCGATAAAGGGCTCGAAGAGACGGTAGTCCACCGCCCAGGTACAAAAAAGACCCACTACCAATCCGAAGGGATCAACAAAATCGTCACGCTGTAATTGATTCGAACGCATCAGGGCCGATGCAAGGACCTGGCATGGCGTCCCCACCAGACCTATGTCGCGGCGACCCTCGGCCACGGCTCGGTTGACGGCCGAAAGTGTGGGCGCCGCCGTGTATTTAGAAGATGCGCAACGAAGAATGTCATCGACACTATCAACATAACGAGGAAGGGGGAGAAGCCCCTCTCGATCGGTCAGTACCGCACCTTTGATGTAACCCTGCTTAAGGGCGAACGTCACGAGTGCCGACACCGTCCCACCCGCCTGGGCATCGGAAATGGACCCTGCCTCGGGACCGGCTTTAGAGGCCTTCAGCGACTTGAGTGAGCCCAAAGGCAACCCGTCGTAAGGACCACCAAAAATTCGGTTCGACAGCTCGTCCAGGTTCACCTCCACCTTGGGGCACCAGGCGAAACAACGACCCTCCTCAACGATACAGGGAAATAGTGCGGACGTCTTTCCCCTGTATGTCCTGAAATAGGGACATATATCGATGCAGGCGCCACACCCCGTGCAAAGACCCGCGTCAAGAACCTTCGCACGAAGCCCGCTCTGCCCCCTGTTAACAACGCTTTCTTCCATACCGACAGAACCTCCTTTCGTTCTGATGGTTAAACCCCGCTGTTTATAGAAAACCCCTAGGTTGACAACCGACTATGAGAAGTTCAGCTATTCAAACCTGTGTCTAATAATGGCCCCCAGGCCGGCTGATTCCACGGTTCGACTGTATATCGATAGATATCCGCTGCCATATTTCTGTTTTGGCTTCTTCCACCGAGCGAGGCGGTTTTTGATTTCCTCCTCCGGTACCTCCAGAGTCAGAGATCTTTTCGGAATATCGATCGTTATAAAATCACCGTTTTCAACCACGGCAATGGGACCGCCGTCGGCGGCCTCGGGTGAGACATGGCACACAAAGCAGCCGTTGTTTGTTCCCGAAAAGCGGCCGTCCGTAACGAGAGCGGTTTTCAAGGCAAGCCCCAGTCCGTACAGAAACTTGGATACCTTGGCCATTTCCCGCATACCCGGTCCCCCCTTGGGACCTTCGTAACGAATTACGATGACATCTCCCTCAGTTATGCGACCCTGTCCGATGGCCTCCGTGACCTCTTCTTCTGAATTAAAGACATTCGCCTTCCCTCGAAAGGTCCTCATCGATTCATGGATCGCCGCCGGTTTACAGATTCCCGTTTCGGGAGCCAGATTTCCCCGCAGCACTGCCAAGCCTCCCTCTTTATTGAACGGTTCTTTCAAGGATTTTATTATATCGCTATTAATTGTTTCCGCTGAAGAAATGTTCTCTCCCAGGCGTTTTCCGTTTACTGTCATCGCATTCAGGTCAAGTAATGTCCCCAATTCCTTCATGACGGCTTGCACCCCTCCCGCCTTGTGAAAATCACCGACGGTTGCGGGTCCTGCGGGATTGATCTTCGCGATATGAGGGACAAGACGACTCGGCGTTTCAAAATCGTCGATGGTCATATCGACTTCCGCTTCGTAGGCGATGGCAAGCATGTGGAGGGGAATGTTGGTGGAGGCACCGATCGCCATGGAAACCTTGATTGCATTTTCCATGGAACTCTTGTTCATGATCTGTCTTGCTGTAATTCCCTTTTCCACAAGTCCCATTATGGCACGGCCGGACTCCTGCGCCAACCTAAAGCGCTCCGCCGAAACAGCGGGTGCCGTTCCGGCGCCGGGAAGGGTCATCCCCATGGCTTCCGCGACGCAGCACATGCTGTTCGCGGTTCCCAGAAACGAACAAGATCCACAGCCGGGGGCAACCTTGTCCTCCAATGAATCAAATTCCTCTCGGCTGATCCGTCCAGCCAGCAACATCCCGATAGCTTCGCCGATAGACGTGATATCGGAAGGACGACCGTCAAACTCGGCGCCTCCTTCCATGTTGCCGCCCGGCACAATAATGGCGGGGATATCGATCCTCGCCGCGGCCATCAGGATCCCGGGTACGATTTTATCGCACGATCCAAGAAGAACTATGGCATCCAGGCAGTGAGCCTGGACCATCATTTCAATATCATGGGCGATGAGGTCCCGCGTAGGAAGGATGTAGTGCATGGTATAGTCGCCCGTGGCCAAACCATCGCAGGCGGCGATAAACCCGAACTCCAAGGGCGTTCCTCCCGCCTGGCGAATTCCTCCGCTTACGGCTTCGGCAATTTGACGAAGGTTGAAATGCCCCGGCACCAGGTTATTCCAGGAATTGGCGATTCCGATGAGAGGCCGCTGAAGGTCATGGTTGGTAAAACCCATGGATTTCAAAAGAGCACGCTTGACAGGATTGTTTTCGATTATGTCTTTGCTTCGCCAGAACATTCGGCCCTCCTCTGAAAAGTGGCGTCTGAGATCACTTGTCTCACGTCACAACTCAAATGTCACTAAAAATGATGGAGACTTGTACAAAGTCGATATTGCATATTCAAAATGTTCTTGGGCCGGATCGGGTCCGGCATGACGTATTGGGACATCCAACAAACCTAGACGGCCGTTTTTTGTACAAGCAGTTCATATTCTTTGGTATACAAGATCGAAGCCAATTTGTTTTGCTTTATGTTTACTGGCTGATACGCTATGGATTATTTTAGCCAGCTTCCCACGGTTACACTATTAGTCAAGTCCGTTGCTCAGAGTCTTCCGTAAAGCGGAATAAAGCAGTTTTTTACGATAGCGGACGCGTGATTAATAAATTTCACAACGTGTACAACGCTTGCTTTCATAGCACTAAAACCCCAGATACGCCTTCTTCACTTTTTCGTTATTGAGCAGTTCATATGATGCTCCCTCCATGGTAATGCGCCCCGCCTCCATAATATAACCCCGATTTGCTACATTAAGAGCAATTGAAGCATTCTGTTCTACAAGCAATATAGTGGTTCGTCTTGCGTTGATTTGTCTAATTACCTCAAAAATACGTTCTACCATTAAGGGTGCTAAACCTAACGAGGGTTCGTCAAGCATTAATAACCAAGGATTCGACATAAGGCTTCGTCCGATAACCAACATCTGTTGCTCTCCCCCGCTAAGGGTTCCCGCATCTTGATTTTTTCTTTCTTTTAGAACGGGGAAAAGATTGTAAACATCCACAATGTTTGCTTCAATCCTCACCTTGTCCTTTCCATAAATCCACGCACCTAAATAGAGATTCTTAAAAACACTCATCTGGGGAAATATCTTCTTGTCCTCTGGACATAAAGTGACTCCCTCCCTTACAATCCTGTGGGGCTCAATCTGATCAATGCGTTTTCCTCTAAATACTACTTGACCATTTCTAGGCTTAACCTGACCAGCAATTGTTTTTAACAAAGTGCTCTTTCCAGCTCCATTGGCCCCAAGAACACACACAATTTCACCTTCTTCAATACTTAGCGAAACATCGCTGAGTGCTTTCGACAAACCATAAAAACTCTCTATATTTTTAACTTGCAACAACATATTTATCTCCCAAGTAAGACTTTATAACTTGCTCATTACGACATACCACCTCTGGTATATCTTCAGCCATTTTGACACCATAATTCAGTGCCAATATTCGATCAGAAATGTTCATCACAACGCTCATCTTGTGTTCTATGAGACATACGGTAATGTTTGTTTTTCTTATATTTTTAATAAGATTAATTACAACGTCAATTTCATCCATGCTCATCCCTCCCACCGGCTCATCCAGTAGGATTAAATCGGGATCCCCAGCTAGAACCATCCCAATGGACAGCTGTTTCTGCGCTCCATGGGGGAGCAGAGCTGCAGCGGTGTTACAGTAATTACTCAATCCAACAAATTCGGCTAGTTCTTGCGCTCGTTTAATAGCTTGCTGGTAATGTTCCTTTCTTTTTTTCCAACCAAACATTGATTGCAGGTATCCAGCCTCACGGGTAACCTGTTGGCCGATTATTAGATTCTCCAATACCGTATTCTGAAAAAACAACGTGGTCAGCTGAAAAGTGCGGCCGACTTTTTTTCTTGCCACTTGGTAAGGCTTAAGACCAGCAATATCCTCACCTTCAAAAATTATTTCCCCCTCCGTAGGTGCAATAAACCCCGTAATAAGGTTGAATAGGGTGGACTTGCCTGCGCCGTTTGGTCCTATAATACTAAATATTTCACCTTTTTTCACAGAAAAGCTGAGATTATCAATAGCTCGGAGCCCTCCAAAATTTTTAGAAAGGTTTTTTACGCTGAGAATCTGATCCTTATTCACTTCCCACACTCCTTCCGGTTAAGCCAGGGTAACGCAGCAAGGCAACGCGAATTCCTCCTATAATACCGAATGGCAGAAATTGGATGGTTAGGATTAAAATGAATCCAAAAATTACTAAGCGAAGACTCCCCATAAAATGGAGTATTTCCGAAAGAACGGGAATTAATATGGCTCCAATGACTGGTCCGGCGATAGTTCCTACTCCACCTATCATGACATAGAGAAGCATCTCAAAGCTCACAAGGAAGTGAGCATTCTCGGGCATTATGGCTCCCACATATGATGCGAAAATTCCTCCGGCAAGCCCAGCAAATACAGTGCTAAGAGTAAAGCATACAATCTTGTCTTTCATGGTATTGATTCCCAGTGACTGTGCCAGATCTTCATTACCTCGAACTGCCATAATCCGTTGACCTGTAAGTGATTTCACCAGTCGTAACATTAAAATGATTGTCAGTACGGCGATTAAAAGTACTAGATAATAACAGGCAACCGTGCTCTCAAAGTCTATCGTTTTGGCAAGCGGAAGCGAGATTGATCCAGGACGTGGTATTCCATAAAGTCCGCAAGCCCCCCCAGTAAAATCGTCCCACCTTGCGATAGCATAATAAACTGCTATTCCCAAGCACATGGTTGCAATCGGGAAATAGTGTCCCCTGGTTCTCAAGGTGGGAATACCTGTTACAAATCCTAATGCCGCAGTAGCGAGGCAACCCAATGGCAGTGCCCACCAGAAAGGGATTCCAGCTTTTTGCATAAGAAGAGCAGTGGCATAAGCACCGACGCCAAAAAAAGTCCCATGAGCAAGGTTGAGTTGTCCTACATACCCTAAGATTAGATTCAATCCTAATGCAGCAATAATCCATACACCGCACATAACCATAATGTGTCGATTGTATTCGCTCGTAAAGGCAAACGGTGCTACAATGGCAATAATAAGCAATATACTGCAGACAATCAGTTTTTTATACTTGCTTTTTTTATACATCGTATCAATGACCCTTTCCAAAAAGTCCTGTAGGTTTTATCGCAAGTACTACCACTAAAAGTCCGAATAATATCACCTCAGTGAAATAGGTCGTGATATAGGAGGAAACGAGTGTCTCCAAAAGACCAATCAGGTACCCCCCCGCGACAGCTCCCAAAAAGCTGCCCATACCTCCTACTATCATTATAACAAAAGCCATACCTATAACGGGAACTCCCATGCTTGGATAAATTAGAAAAATGGGGGCTATTAAAACTCCCGCTACGGCTGCAAGGGAAGTTCCTATTCCAAAAGTTATCCCCCCCATGAGATAGACATTTATACCCATGAGTTGTGCACCCTCCCGATTTTGCGCTGTAGCCTCTATTGCTGCACCTAGACGTGTTTTTTTGACAAAAAAATGAACAGCCGCAATGAGAAGTAAAGCAGCCGCTATAACGATAATGCGCTGCATTGTAATTATCGCTCCTGATAGTTCTATAACAGCGCTGCTTGGTGCCGGAAGTCTCCTGAACTCCGGTCCCCATATTGCGAGGGCTCCGTTTTCGAAAATTAAGATAAGCCCCACGGCTACAATAAAGGCATTAATAAGCGGCTTATCGTAAAGTGGCCGAAACGCAACTCGTTCCACAAACATGCCAACACAAAACAGGGTAATCACAGACGTGATTAAACCAACCCAATAAGGAAATCCAAAAGAAACTATAGAGAAATAAGCCACGTATGCCCCAATCATGTAGAGTGCACCATGCGAAAAATTGGGAATCTGAAGGACACCATAAATCAAGGTGAGACCCAAAGCGATCATAGCATAAATTGATCCTAGCATGATGCCATTGATAATTGTTTGCATTAATATAGCCAATTTATAATCTCCCTCTATTCATACAACCAGCGTCTCAATCAATTGACTTGATAAACATAAGATTTCAAAACATTTAACTTTTCTACAAAACTCATTCTTTTAATTAGACCTTGAAATTCATTTATGTGTATCTATTGTCATTCTCTTAAGGCTAAAATAGAAGTGGAAATAAAAATCGAACTCATTAATTTCGTCCTTTTTTGCAAGAGAAAAAAGCGATACTTAAGAATTTGATAAAATGTAAATATTTTTCATGGACTTACTCATAAGCTGAAACTTTATGGTCATTTAATTTTTAGAGCTTAACTGCCGGTTTCTGCGACCGCTAAAATATGATTAAAAAACTTTATCATTGCCCCTTCTCTGTCCAATTGGACAGAGAAGGGGCTTTTAGGTAAGGGAATTAATTTATAAAGAAATTGCATTCCCTGCTTTTTAACGCCCCCTCCACGATATTTGTTAAATATACGGCCTTTCTTTAGCTAAGAAGGTTTTATTTTGATACGGAAAACACACTTAATATTTTTCCGTATATACCCAGTCGGGAGCTTCTACTAGAAATGGTTCGGAATACTTTCCGTCAATAAATTCTACTCCCAATATTAGACCTTTTACTGCGCCATTTGGGAATATTTTCTCGGTTTCATACACGTCGTTTTCTTTCAGCAGTGGAAGCTTAACTAGTTCCGGACTCTTCATGGCATCCATAATCTGATATACATCTGTTGTTGTGCCAGCCAACTGGATTGCTCCGATATACTGAAGCACGTTTCCGTAAGCAATCGCCGATTCGTGGGTAACCACTACATCTTCACCGTATCTCTCAGCAAATCTTTTGATAAATTTCTTAGCATTTTTCTGGGGATAAAATGTTAACGGAGATGTTCCTATGCAGCCGTTAAGCATATTAATGTCTGGAACTAATCGTTCCATCTCATCTAGTTTCCCTCGTTCGATAATTATGAATCCACCTTTAAAGCCCAATTCGCGCGCTTGAGTAACCTGCATAGCATCCGGTTCAGACGAAGATCCAATTAGAATGGCATCTGGATTCGTGGCAAGTGCTTTTGTGAGAAGCGGGTAGTAATCAGACACTTTCATAAAATCCACCGGGATGTTACAAGCTATGGTTCCGCCCTTCTCTTCCCAATACTGTTCAAAAAGACCGCTCCATAGTTTTCCATAATCGTAGGCATCGGGCATCATGGCTACCCTCTTCCACCCATGCACATCCATTGCACGGTCGGCCCAAGCACGAACATAGGCTAGCATCGGGGGAGGACCTCGATAAATCAATCGATTACCACTTGTCACACAAGGCTGATTTGTGGTGTAAGCACAAATTATAAATTCCTCTTTTTCATTGATGGCCATGAGACCGAAAATGCCGTTACTTGCGGGGTTGAAAACCATCTTAGCCCCTTCTCTATGAACCAAACGCTTTGCATTGCTAACAGTGAGAGCTGTCTGAAATTGATCATCCATGCTGACTACCCGCACTGTATGTTTTCCCCCGGCAACCGTAACACCGCCTGAAGCATTTATCTGTTCGGCCGCAAGATCAAGCCCCATTTGAAGGTTTTTACCAAACACGGCACCCCCTCCGCTCAGCGGACCAGTATAGCCAATGGTGATTACGTTATCATCGGCTAGTGCCGGAGAACCCAGAGCGACTAACCATACCATTGCCGCCATGGTAACCCATCGTAATACCCTAATCCTTTTCATGATTATTCCCTCCTTTTTCAATAAAAATTACCGACCGATACGCATTATCCCTACTACATGTCCATCCTATATCCCAAGGCGGAAGATATTTGCATGGACGTTGTTTTTACCTGCCGGATAATCTCCTCCCACCCTCTTTCTTCCATTCTTGATTTAGAACCACTAAGGCTAATAGCCGCAACCACTCTTCCGGATTTGTCGCGAATCGGAGCACCGACGCAAGCCACGCCGATTATGGTTTCCTCGCGGTCATCTGCATAACCCTTTTCCCGCACTACTTTTAATTCCCTTGCCAACTCACGCTTTTTGCAAATTGTATGAGGTGTCCTTTGGGGAAAGGGTGCCTGACGCAAATATCCCTCCCGGATCTCTTCTGGCGAGTAAGCAAGAAGGATCTTCCCAGCGGCCGTGGAATAGAGAGGCATTGTGAAACCTGGCTGGGGGTATAAAAGAAAAGGCTCTTTCGGTTCGTACCGATGCATGATCAACGCCGAGTCACCGGCAAGTATTGCGATATTAACCGCTTCTCCCCATTGCTCGCATAAATTCACGGCCCAGCGTGAAGCGGCCCTCCCCAGTTCACTTTGGTTGATAAACATCACGCCCAATTGGAGAAGCTTGAATCCCAATTGGTAACGCCGAGACGTATTGTCCTGCTGCAGGAAATTCTTGCGAGCAAGCGTATTAACTAAGGCATGTGTGGCCGCTTTGGAAATCCCCAGCAGATCGGCTATTTCCGTAATCCCCATGCTTTCGGTCCCATCCAGGAACGCTTCGAGTATGTCTAGTGCCCGATTAACAGACTGGACCATTCATCAACCACCAATTCCTTAATGGTTATTTTGTAATACCGAAAAAATTTCTTTTCAAGAAAAAAATGTTATGCTGTTAGTAACACGTAAACTGTCCGGGTTGTAGGGTGCCGTTTTGGAGGTGTTCTATGAGACGGACGGAGCTGCTACAGGAGGTTCGGAGGATGCGATTTGAAGAGTTGTATACCAGTTGGACTGATGGGCATTTA
>JAHDRK010000098.1 GCA_018433345.1 Syntrophobacterales bacterium
CCTGGGCTACTGGATCGACACACGCTTCGGTACACAGCCCACATTCATGCTGGGGCTCTTCACGCTTGGATTGTTTCTCTCCGTGGGAAGACTCTACTACGAAGTGTGGCAGAAACGGAACGTGAAGTGATCGGGATATTCTAAGGTTTCTTGGAGAAAACCGGCCGGTTGAAACCCGGTTCGTCCGTAGGGAGAACTCAGGACGAACCGGGTTTTTTTATGTATCGAAAGGGACGCGGGAATCGTGATTTGGGGATTTCCATGTTTTTTACGAGATTATCTCCACCGATCATCATTTCTTGTGCCGCCGCCTTTACGTCGCTCTTGTCCATAGCGGAAAAAGAAAGGAAATTTTATTGTTTTTTCTCAGTGACCGGCGGACGTATTTCTTGATTTATACCAAAATCTTTTCCATATTGTACCAGCAAGGTATCGCTTTTTTGTGATCCCGGTGGACTTAATTTTGAGGCGCCTTTTCTTATATGCCGTTCCCATCATTATGAACGTGGTGGCCTTCGGTTTCCCGGGGTGGAGTTATTGATCGACGGTGAAAGAGGGGTGTTCGATTTGAGCGGGAAAACGATGGATTCCCATAGGAGATTGGCCGTTGCCGCTGATCCTGTCATGTGGTACTTAGTCAAAACTCCGGCAATTTGTGGGAAGAGCGGGCGGAGCGGTTGGTCCCGCACTTACTTTTCACGCGGGAAAAATTTCCTTACGCCCTTCCGGACAAGTAAGGGCTGAGAATATCTATGGCCGATCATGTAGGATCTTGAAATTGGTTGGTGATCGGCAAGGAGATGCGTTCATGGCGGTAAAGGACAAGGAATACGTAATGAGGCAGGTCAAGGAGCGGAACGTGCGGTTTATTCGTTGTTGGTTTACGGACGTTCTAGGGATGTTGAAGAGTTTTTCCATTTCGCCTGCCGAGTTGGAAGGTGCCCTGGATGAAGGGATGGGATTTGACGGGTCTTCCATAGAGGGTTTTGCTCGGATAGAGGAGAGTGACATGGTGGCGAGGCCTGATCCGTCCACTTTTGCCATACTTCCCTGGCGTTCCGGGAACGGGATCAGCGTGGCCCGGATGTTTTGCGACATACTTACGCCTGACGGCGAGCCTTATGAAGGTGATCCGCGATATATTTTGAAGTGTCAGCTCCAGGAGGCTTCAGCCATGGGTCTCACCTTTTATGTAGGTCCCGAGCTGGAGTATTTTTATTTTCGAAGTTCCGAGGGTTTGCCCGAGATTCTCGACAAGGGCGGGTATTTTGATCAGACGGCTTTGGATGTGGCGAGTGATCTTCGCAGGGACACCATTCTTGCCTTGGAAGAGATGGGGATTCAGGTGGAATACAGTCATCATGAGGTGGCTCCCAGTCAGCACGAGATTGATTTGCGTTACGCCGAGGCCCTTGCGATGGCGGACACGGCCATGACCTATCGTTTGACGGTGAAGCAGATAGCGCTCAAGCACGGGGTATACGCCACGTTCATGCCCAAGCCGCTGTTCGGGGAAAACGGCAGCGGCATGCACGTTCACCAGTCGTTGTTCAGGGGTGGTGAGAACGCCTTTTTTGATGCGAAGGACAAGTATTATTTATCCGGCATGGGCAAGAGTTATATTGCCGGTCTGCTGAGGTATGCCCGTGAGCTTTGCATCGTTGTCGCCCAGTGGGTGAATTCCTACAAGCGATTGGTTCCGGGGTACGAAGCTCCGGTTTACATTTCATGGGCCCGCAGGAACCGTTCGGCCCTGATCCGTGTTCCCATGTACAAGCCCGGCAAGCCTCAGGCCATGCGGATGGAGTTTCGTTGTCCCGATCCTGCATGTAATCCTTATCTGGCCTTTGCGGTGATGCTTGCGGCGGGTCTGAAGGGTGTCAAGGAACGGTTGGTTTTAGGCGATCCTATAGAAGAGGACATCTTCATGATGTCCGATGTCGAGCGTAAGGATCGGGGCATCGATTCACTTCCTGGAAGCCTCGGAGAAGCCATCGCGTTGGCCGAGGGCAGCGATTTTTTGAAGGAGACCCTGGGTGGTCATATTTTCGAAAAGTTCATATCCAACAAGAAGATCGAATGGGATATGTACCGTACTCACGTGAGTTCCTATGAACTTGAGAAGTATCTGCCGATTCTGTGATGCTGGGTGGGTGATTGTCATATGAAACGTGAAAAAGGAGGGCTTGTAATCGATGCGGATCCTGGCTTTCAACGGGAGCCCCAGATCAAGGGGGAATACGTCCGCCATTATCGCTTCCGTATTGGAAGGCGCCCGTTCAAGGGGAGTGGATACGAAAGAAATACGACTTCACGATATCAGTCTGAAGGGATGTATGGGATGCCTGTCCTGCCGCAAAAAACCGGGAGTGTGTAATCAGAAAGACGACTTGAGCCCCTACCTGGAAGAGATCAAGGAATGTGTCGGTATGGTCGTGGGTTGTCCGATCTATATGTACCGGATATCGGGCCAGATGAAACTCTTCGTTGATCGTCTGTATTCGTTGTACGCAAACAAGCCGGGGGGAGGTTACTATTCCATGGTTCCTCCCGGCAAAACTTACGGCCTGGTGATATCGCAGGGGGCGACCGATCCGAACCAGTATGTCAGGTCCATTCGATATCTGGAGGGTATGTCGGGCACCGGCCTGGGGATGATAATGAAAGGCAAGATAGTCCATGCGGACGCAGGCACCCGGCCTGCCCGGGAAGACGACTCACTCCTGCGAAATGCCTTCGATTTGGGTTGCAACATGGCCGAGGCCATACAGATTGCTATATCAGAAGAACGGCCAGAAGGTTTAAAGCGAGCATAAGAATGAATCCAGGGATTATGGCGCGGCGGAGTAGCGCCGTGCCGGCGAACATGACGATGCCGCCCTTTGCCGCCGTATTGGCTGCCGAGGCCAGAATGATGGCCTTTGCCGCCGTGCGGGGATCCAATCCGTCCGGGTCACTGCTGCTCAATTCGGCGAGTGAAAGGGCGATGGCGTCTACGTCGGCAAGTCCCGCGATAGTGCTGGAAATATAGACTCCCATGTCGCCCAGATAGACCTGAGCGGCCCGGCTCACGAGCAGGATGACGGCGAATATAAGGCCGAAAGTCAGCGCCGGTTTCAGTTCGAAGGGGTTGTTGAAAGTCACGTCCGTCCTCTCCTTCGTCAATCCAGAGCGGTACAAGAGCCAGCAGGCCCCAAAACCCCCTGCCACGGGTATAAGTAAGGGAAACATTATCATTCGTGCAAGCTCGATATTGAGGACGGCCACCTCGACCACGACCCGGCCGTACATGATCATCCAGGCGACTATGATTGCCACCGCGAGAGGCTTGGCAAGGTTTTCCGCATCATGACTACGTTGGCTGAAGCTGACGGAGGCGGCGGTGCTGGACGCAAGGCCCCCGAAAAGCCCTGTCAGGCCGATCGCCTTCTGTGTCCCCACGATCTTGATAAGAAAGTATCCGACGAAACTGATACCCGATATGAGAATGACAAGTAGCCATATCTTGTAGGGATTTATCACGTCAAGAGGAGGAATGCCGTAGTTTTCATTTGGAAGCACGGGCAACACTATTGCCGTGATAACGGCAAATTTCAGCGTAGCCCATATGTCTTCCCTGGTGATACGCTTGGTCAATCTTTGAAGTTCAGGTTTTACGGAAAGAACCACCGCGATGGCCACACCCAATGCGACGGCCAAGGTGATCTGGTTCCAGAATGCCAGTGCGCCCACAAGTATCGTGAGTAGGGCGGCCACTTCCGTCGTGATTCCCTTTTCACCTTGGGAGGTTTCGATATAGTGGTTGATGGCAAAAAGACCGCCCATGATGAAGACAGCCGCCGCAATTGGCAGGGGCGAGCTTGTGAGTTCAGAGATATAGGCGGCGGTTGCGCCAAGGAGGCCCATGAGGGCGAAGTCCCGGACTCCGGAGACCAGTTCACGGTTTTCTACGTCAAAGGCGTATTGCCGCTGCATGCCTATCAGTACTCCGATTACCAAGGCGATGCCGAATCTTAGAAACAAGCTTGTTTCGTCGATACCTTCGGTGCGGAACATGTTTCTCTATTCTCCGTAGGATATTGAATTAAAACGAGACGCTTTTTTCATGGTATTGTCCTAAAACGATGACCGCCGTTATTGATATTTTGTCCATGCCGCCCTCACTGTAGGGGAAATTCTTTCTAACGATCACGCATTTCCTGGAAATCAGCAGGGAATCACGAAGATACCAGAAACTCGTTCATGGCCGCCGCAACTGTTTCCGGTTGTTCTTCCTGGACAAAGTGCCCGGCGTTCATCTCGACCAGCTTGATATTTTCGAAACATTCCTCCAGGTAATTGAGATACTCGGGGATTATCACAATGTCCCTGTTGCCGTAAATGTATAGACTCGGCACGGTGAACCTCCGGCCCGCCAGCTCAACCCATCTTTTTTGGTCTTGTCGCATGGTTCGATAGTAAAAGGCGCCGGTGGCGGGGGTGTTCTCGATTCTGTAGCATCGCACGTATTCGGTGATAGCTTCCGCCGGGATTCTCCCTTCTCGTCCTTCCTTGCCGAAGAAATGGCGGATCCATACCTCTTCATTGCCAGGAATCATAGCCTCAGCTAGTTCGGGCTGTTGCTGAAAATATTGATACCAGAAGGGTACCGAACCCCGTGACCGCATCACCTTGAGGGCCTCAGTGTTGCCGCGGAGATTGGTTATGATGGGGATATTCATAATTACCAGGCGCGAGACTCTATCGGGAATGGCTATTGCCACTTCTTGAGCCACTGCGCCGCCCCAGTCGTGACCTGCAAGAAAAAAACGGTCCAACCCAAGGTGATGGATAATCTCTATTACGTCTTTCGCCAGCTCCTGTTTGCGGTAACTGTCCGGATTCATAGTTCGTTCACTGTCTCCCAAGCCACGCAGGTCCGGGGCGATAACCCTGAGTCGCTCGTCCAGAAAAGGCGTTATCGCTTCCCAGCAATACGAACTTTCCGGCCATCCATGAATCATGACCAGTGGTAATCCGCCTGCGTTTCCCCGATCACGCAAGTTAAACGTGCCTCTCGAAAGGGACAATTGTTTTGTTTCCATTAGGCCTGCCTCCTGTTGTTCATTCATTTTGTAGGGTGGGATGGGGATTTTCGGTCAATGTCATACGTCTGCCTTTAATATTATGCCTTTCGTATCCTTCGTCGATAGCCTGTTCTCCTGTTGAAGAGGCGGCAAGAGCGAGCTTGTCACAGCGCTCGTTATCCGTATTTCCGGCATGCCCCCGCACCCATACGAAACGGACACTGTGGTTTTCGCACAGTGTCAGCAGTCGGTCCCATAGATCGGCATTCATGGCCGGTTCGCCGTGAGTCCGCATCCAACCGTGGGCACGCCACTTTTTTGCCCATCCGAGGTTAATGCCGTTGGCGACGTAACTCGAGTCCGTGTAAAGCACGACGGTCGACGGTTTTTTAACCGATTCCAACGCGGCGATACAGGCCATGAGTTCCATGCGGTTATTCGTGGTGAGACGATACCCTCGGGCCAATTCTTTTCTTTTTCCTCCATCAAGAATCACCACCCCGTAGCCCCCGGGGCCGGGATTCCCCCGGCTGCTTCCATCGGTATATATAATAACCCTGCGATTAGGGGAATCTTCCGTGCCATGTTCGGATTCCGGGGTTTCGACGGAGCTCTTTTTTGAAGATTCACATTTTTCCCTCGTGCCGGCATCGAGCAGCCAAGCCTCCGCTTTTTTGCGGGTGGTGAAGCTCTTGTACCAGGCCCCGGGGTAGCCCCGTACCTGCTCTTCGGCGCCGCCCGGTCCGTACCAGTTCTCATACATGCCCGGTTTTCGTCCCTTCTTGACGACGTAATGCTTTGGAGACTTCCCCACCTCAAAAATCCTCCTTTTTTTGAATGGTCGAGGCGTTCAACTCATCTATCCTTATTCTTTTACCATAGATTTCGCAAATCCCCTTAATGTTTTCAGGGAGACAAGGGTAAGAAAAAGTGTTGCAGAGAATCGGCCGCGATGGAGCCGGAAGCCAAACCGCCGAAATAAAGGCGACTTATGAGATCAGGACGACACGCAAATTCAACCTAAAATATTATTATCGAGGAAGATTCAAACACATTCAACAATAAAAAAATGTCCGTTTTCCGTGAAAGGAAGGGTATTTTCTCGATGATATAGAAAATAATAACCATCGAACCGTGGATGATTTCCATCGCTTGTGTTTTTAGAATTGGAATCTCATGACGAATAGTATTGTTGCCTTAATCGTTTTCAATTGATATAGGAGCCGGCGGATAGGCGGATAGATCGTAGGGCATCTTTTTTTTGTCGCCCGGTGGAAGGCTTGCTATTTGTCTTGTGAGGGGGTAAGCTTCCCCTCAGGGAATGGATTAAAACGGACCGGCTTTTCGTGAATGGCTTGAGGATTTCAAGTCAAAGGCCGTTTTGAGAATTAAGTGTTGAAAGGGACATATTAAGTGGAGAACGTTCGTATACTTATCGTCGATGACCACAAGATAGTTCGGGACGGTTTACGGACACTTATCGACAGTGAGGAGGGGATGGAGGTCATAGCGGAGGCCGAAGACGGCCGGAGCGCTGTTCGCCTGGCGGAGAAATTGTCGCCTGACGTGGTGATAATGGATATTTCGATGCCTGACATGAACGGTATAGACGCCACGCGCCAGATACTACGCTTGAACAGACGCGCAAAGGTGATAGCCCTGTCAATGTATTCGGATCGGCGATTCGTCTCGGGAATGTTGGAAGCGGGCGCCTCGGGATACCTTTTGAAGGATTGTGCCTTCGAGGAATTGGTGCGGGCCATACGTTCGGTTGTGTCCGATCAGACATACTTGAGCCCCAGTATAGCGGGGATTGTTGTCAATCGATATATAGGCAAAGAGAACCGGTCGGAGGGCTCTGTTTTTACAAATCTGACCCAACGGGAGAGGGAGGTTCTGCAGGTGCTTTCGGAAGGTATGTCCACAAAGGAAATCGCCTACCATCTGAATTTGAGCGTAAAGACCGTAGAAACCCATAGGAGAAATATAATGGAAAAACTGAACATTCACAGCATATCGGAACTTGTCAAGTACGCTATCCGAGAGGGGCTCACTTCTCTGGAAAAATAGCGGTGGTTGGTGGGATTTAGCCGTGGACTCCCAATCACGAAACAGTCGCCGGATTAGATGATAATCAATGGGAAATCAGCCGATTCCTTGTAACCGTCAAGGCATTTTGATGATTCAAATAGGGTTTTCTCCGATAGAAAAGCTTACGATCAATTTGTAAAGTAAAAAATTTTCTTCTTTTTTGCTTGACACCGTAATACAAGTCCTTTATAGAGCATCAGCGTTATCGTTTGGAGTTGAATATTACTCATCTCAATTTTCGAACATCCCGCTAAGAGTTTCAAGTCTATGCGCCGCGGGAGATTGGAATAAATACCTTGGCTGTTCAATTGGGCTGGAGGGGAAGTTCTGTTCGGTTGACCCTTAATGTGAGAAGGGGCTCATGTATGAAGGATCAGGAACGCTTTTCACCAATACTATATCCTGAGGCGATATTTTCCTCATCGGTACTATCTCCGGTAGAAAGGAGTTGAGGCTTAATGTTGGAAGATCTTTTAATGATTGTTATTTTTGGTTTTATCATGGGGGCGATATACCTGCTTATCGCCCTGGGGTTTTCCCTGATCTGCGGTGTCTTGAGGATATTCCACATGGGATATGCCTATCTCTTTCCCCTTACCGTGTACGGAACCTGGCTTTTCATGAGGGAATTCGGATTAGGCCTGGTTCCCGCCATAATCGGGATGGTCCTCCTGCAATTCGCCGTAGCCCTGTTGATCTACAAGATCATGATCAAAACGACCCTTGACGATGAGATGACGATGCTCGGCGGATTGCTCCTGGTCGCGCTGATTGTCAGCGAACTCGCGTCTTGGCGGTACCCCATCCAGGAGGCCGTGTATCTGGACACCACGATTATGGAAGGCGTCTGGTCCATAGGAATTGCGGTCATTCCCAAACAGCTTGTCATCGCGGCCTTCGTGGGTCTTGTCATGACCGGCCTTTTTGCCCTATTCTTCGTCAAGACGCGAACGGGACTGGCTATACGGGCGTTGTCCCAGGACATTCTGAGTTCCCAGGTCGTAGGCTTGAATGTTGAAAGACTCTACACCTTCGTGATGCTCATCGTCCTCTTGCCGGTGATAGTGGCCATGCTTCTAGTCGCGCCGGTGTGGACCGTCGACCCTCAGTGCGGATGGCAGTACATGACCACGGCCATTCTTATAGCCGTCCTCGGCGGTCTAGGTAATATCAGGGGTACGATCATAGCGAGTTTCATTATCGGTGTAACACACGCCATAATGTGCTTTATATTGGGCGAACCCCGTTTTATGAACGTGTCCGCCATGATTGTCGTCATGGCCGTCCTGATTGTGCGACCCCAAGGTATCATGAGGAGTGAGTCGATATGGTAGACATTGAACTCAAAAGAGATCGCATCTGCATTCGCTACAAGAACAAAAAATGGGACTGGATGATTGAACCCCGCTATTGGCGGAACAGTATCCTGTGGACGACGGCGCTCATGCTGTTTCCGCTGTTTTCTTATTTTTTCTATCCGACCCTTATCAATACTCTCATAACGGCCAATATCTACACCTGCATCGCCATTCCACTGGCCGTGATGACGGTTGGCACCGGGAGAATCAACTTCGGTCCCAACTTTTACCTCGGAGTCGGAGCCTACACAGCCGCCTTGCTCAGCATTCATTTGGGCATGCATCCCGCATTGACGCTGCCGTGCGCGCTCCTAATGACGGCTTTTGCAGCCATAGTTTTCAGTCCACTCGTTGTCATGGCCCGCGGCCTTTACTACGTACTGCTTTCTTTACTCCTTCCCTTGGTGCTCCTCGAGCTCAGCATGATTTATTCGAATATATTCAAGGGGGACGTGGGACTCTTTGGAATCGAACAACTATTCAGATTCGAGAGTTCAAGCATCAACTTTTTGGCCGCAGCCTATTTTTCCTCGGTGATCATGCTTATTTTGCTGACGATCGCAAACAAGGTGCTTAAGTCCCGCTACGGCCTTATCATGTCCACGATCAACGATGATGAGGACGTGGCCCGAAGCATCGGAGTCAACATAGACAAGGTCAAAATTATAACCTTTGTGGGATCCGCCACCGCTATAGGAGTGACGGGCTGGTTCATAGCCCATTATTTCGGGACCTTTGCCGGCATTACCTATCTGCCTCTCACCTTTATGCTGAAGGTGCTCTTGGTCTTCTTGATCGGCGGGCGTGCCCAGGTGTTCGGATGCGTGGCCGGTGGTTACTTTGTTTCCTTTCTGGAAATGATCCTTATCAGGACCACGGGCGAAATTTCGGCGGTACTCTTTCCGGTTATCTTGCTGATTCTCCTCTTCACGCTGCCGCGGGGCGAGGGTCTCTTCGGTCTGTATCGTAAACGGCGTTACCGGGAATACATGGCGCAGGTTCACGTGAGGAGGTAAAGACATATGTCCGAGATAATGATTGTTAAAAATCTTACCAAGCGTTTCGGCGGATTGGTCGCCGTCGATAATCTGAGTTTTTCCATCTACAAGGGCGAAACTCTAGGGTTCATCGGTCCAAACGGTGCAGGAAAGTCAACCGTGGTGAATCTCCTGAGCGGGTATCTCATGCCGGACAGCGGCCAGATAATTTTTGACGGAGTGGATATTACGAAGAAAAAAGCACACGAACGCGCGCGAATGGGTATCGCGAGAACTTACCAGATACCAAGACCCTTTCCGGAGCTTTCCGCATTGAACAGTGTGATGGCGGCCGTCGTAGCCGGTAAGGACAGGAAAAACCAGAGCTTTGAAGACGCGGGCGGCGAGGCCACGCACTATCTTGAATTCGTCGGTCTATTTGGTAAACGGAACATTCTGGCGAAAGACCTGACCTTCTACGAACTTCGCATGTTGGAAATGGCCAGGGCCTTGGCGACAACGCCTAAGTTGTTGTTTCTGGACGAAGTTATGGCGGGGCTCAACCCGGGCGAGGCTACTCGAGCTGTCGATCTGGTGGTCAGGGCGAAGGAGCAATTCAATTTGACCGTTTTCTGGATTGAACATGTCATGGCGGTACTGATCGAGGCGGCGGACCGGATCATAGCGATTCATTACGGCCAGAAGCTCGCCGAGGGAACCCCCGAAGAGGTTGTCAATAACGATGCGGTCATAGAGGCTTATTTAGGGAAGGGGTGGAAGAAATATGCTTGAGGTACAAAATCTCTGCGCATCCTACGGACTCATAGCCGTACTGCACAATGTCAGTTTCCACGTGAAACCGGACGAGATCGTGACCCTTCTGGGGTCTAACGGGGCCGGGAAAAGCACCGCTTTGAAAACGATACAGGGTATTTTGAAACCCACATCTGGTAAGATTCTTTTTCAGGGCAAGGACATTACGGGGTGGCCGCCCCATAAAACCGTGGAGGCGGGTGTCATTCACATCCCCGAGGGTCACAGGGTGTTTCCCTATCTTACAGTGAAAGAAAACCTGCTTATCGGTGCCTATCCGGGTAATTCCTGGAAAAACAGGAAGGACCACATGGAATGGGTTATGACCATCTTCCCTAAGCTCAAGGAGCGCCAGAACCAGGAAGCGAGGCTTCTAAGCGGCGGTGAGCAGCAGATGTTGACCATCGCGAGGGGGCTCATGACCAACCCGAAATTCATCATGGTGGATGAGCCGTCTGTTGGGCTTGCCCCTGTCATCGTGGAAGGCCTTTTCGAGGCTTTGGCAAAGCTGAGAGATCAGGGAATCACCATCCTTCTGCCGGAGCAGAACGCTCTCAGGGCATTACAACTGGCTGATCGCGGGTACGTTATGCAGGACGGCAGAATTGTCCTTGAGGGAAAATCGGAAGAACTCATGCAGAGCGATATAGTGAAAAAGGCATACTTGGGAGGATAAGTCATGAAAGATTTTTTTTCGTATACCTCGGATTTGTTTGATCCTTCCCGAATTAAAGATAAACCGGAAATCCTCAAGGGCTTGCGAGTGATTGATTTCACTCATGTCATTTTCGGGCCCACAGCCTCACGCATTTTGGGGAACTACGGGGCGGAAGTGATAAAACTCGAGCTTCCCTTTTACGGGGATCTCTGGCGGCCTGCAACTTATTGGGGACGTTACTGGAAACATTCGAATCCCATATGGCATTTTATAACGCAAAACAAGTATTTCGTGTCGATAGATCTGAAGTTGCCCGAGGCGAAAGACTTGGTCTACAGGATGGCTAAAGACGCCGACATCGTTCTCGAAAATTTCGCGCCCGGCACCGCTGAAGCCTGGGGTGTGGGATACACAAGCATAAGCAAGATAAATCCCAACATAATTTACCTCAGCTGTTCCACCTACGGGCAGTACGGACCGATGAGGTATTTTCCAGGGTGGGACCTGCTTGCACAGGCGGCGAGCGGTGTGCTGTCCTTAAACGGTTTCCCCGGAACCGACCGCTACTACAAGCTTCCAGATTACTTGGGCGATTTCTTCCCCGGCAATCTGGGGGCTATGGTTCTGCTTTTGGCGCTTTATTATAGGAATAAAACGGGCAAGGGTCAGTACGTAGATCTTTCCCAGACGGAATCCATGATGAGAATACTTTATCACTTCACCTATCACAGCATAACTGGTGAAGCTCTCGGAAGGACCGGCCACGCAGACCCCGCAATGGTGGCGGCGTCCATTTTCAAAACTCGTGACGGACGATTTATCGGTATCGCCTGTGGGACAGAAAAGCAGTTCGAAGGTCTATGCGATGCCATGAATAAGAAGGAACTCCTGCAAGACAGGCGTTTCAGCGACTACTTCCATGCCCTCCAAGAGAAGAACGCCGAAGAACTCCGGACGATTGTTGGAGAGTGGGTGAAAGTGACGGACTGTGACGATATTGTCCGTCTTGCCAACGAGAAGGGATTTGCCGCTGCGGAAGTTATGGACGACAAGATGTTGTGCGAAGATCCATGGAGGAGGGAGAGGGGAAGCGTTATCTTGTTTAATGACGAAATGTACGGAGAACTGGCTATTGCCGGCCCGACGTCACAACTGAGCAAAACGCCGGCGAGAACAAAATGGCTGGCCCGACCGGTGGGGTATCATAACAGGTATGTGTTGAAGAAGTTCCTCGGGCTTTCGGAGGAGGAACTGGATGAACTACAAAGGAAAAAGGTCATTGGTACCTTTGATGACAAGCCCGGGTTGAAGCCGCCTCTGTACTACGATCTTGAAAAGGATCCCCTTTACAATTACGGCAGGGAGGTCGCGAAATGAGTCTGTTCAGGAAAAAGGAAAAAGAAAAAGTCTATACCAGGTATTCGGGTATGGCCGACGTACATGCCTGGAGAGGGGTGGTGGAAAAGTTATCCACGCCGGAAGGCCGTCCCGACGTCCTCGACGATATCCTTGTGATTGACGCCAGTTATGCGAATTTTTCAGGGATCGTGGCGGCCAGCCTGTTTGCCGAGTTCGGGGCGGAAGTTATCAAGATAGAGCCGCCGGAGGGTGATCCCTGCCGCAAGATGACTCCCTACGGTAGAAATGTAAAAGGGGTGGGCATTCCTTTTATTTTCGAAGGCAGGAACAAGCGTTACATGACGCTGGATCTTCAGAATAAACCCGAGGACAGGGAGACCTTTGCAAAGCTGGCCAAGAAAGCGGCTGTTGTAATCGAAACATTCCCGGCGGGGGACATGGATTCCTGGGGTATAGGCTATCGGCAACTCTCCGAGACGAATCCCGGTTTGATCTATATCGCCATTACACCTTATGGCCAGTATACCAAGAAGGCCGAGGAATTCCGAACATTTCCCGATTCAGACATAACCACCCAGACCGGTTCCGGTCTTGCGGCACAGATCGGCGATTTGCCCACCGAGCCCGAACCCTACAACTGGCCTCTCAGGGCCGGCATGTGGATGGGATGGTACATCACGGGGTTGGGTGCGGCCCTCGGCGGCGCGGCTGCCCTCATGTATCGGCAAAAGGAAGGGGAAGGCCAGATGATCGATGTCGCCGGTATGGATGCCTATGCTTGCTTGACCGGTATCCCTGTTTCCATTGGTTATACCTGGGACAAGCCGCGACCCCGCATCGGTGTTCTCGATTTCATCCTCTATCCTTACGGACATTGGAAGTGCAAGGACGGCATGGTGGCCATCGTTGCTTCCAGGGACCAGGATTTCCGCGCCTTGCTCAAAATTGTTGGCAGGTGGGACCTGGAGGACGATTACAAGTTTACTGCCGATAGGATTTCCGATATCATAGACCAGGCCATGGCCCTGCACCGTGCCATCGAGAAGAAGACCATGAAAAAGGGCGCGGACGAGCTTACGATGAAGGCGCTCAAATATGCAGTGAAGGCTGCGCAATCGAAGTGGCGTGGTGGAGGTGTGCCTATAGTCATGCGGGTTATGACCCCTGAAATGGCGCGGAATCAGAAACAATGGGAGATTCGGAAGTCCTTCATGGAAGTTACAGACGAGACGCTGGGAAAATTCACGATTTCAACCGGTTTCGTAAAGATGACGGAGTCTCCGCCCAAGGTTAAGTGGGTTACCTGCGATATAGGAAAGGACAACGATTACGTGGCAGAAAAGTACCTTTCCTGATAACGAAAACCCAACGGGCCGGGAAACCATCAATAAGAAATGAAACTGCAGGCCCCGCCGACAGCGGGGCCTGCAGTTTTTTAATCCTCCTTCAACTCATCTCCCCGCCGTGAGAGTCTGGCCGCAATAGAGGCTACGTGGGCACCTAGAAAACAAGCCGCCCCCGGAGTTCGTTTTCGCTTGGCATCCTACTTCTCGCGGATTCGGCGATCGTGAAAGCGCTGTAAAATAGTCCGTACCTTGAAGGTGTAGGGAAGGCCTACCACGATCATTCCATGGTGAAACAGGTTGACGTGAAAGCCGAGTATGGTCGATCCCCGGCTTCCGTGTTGAGTCCCTGAACTGGTAAAAACGCCGCCCACTTTGCGCCCACGAAGGTGTTTTTGGCCCATAGACCGCCGGTGGCATCCAAAAAGTCGATGTCCCAAATATAATCGCATCAGCGAAAAATGGTTCCACTCCTTTTTCTACATCCCTTTCGGGGAAATCTGTGCTCCGCCTATTTTACCAGTTTGCTGAGAGATCGAATTTTTTCACCTTCGGCCACTTTCAGCAACTCGAAAAGCGCCATCTCGGTGCTGGTCAACCGAACACCCTCGCTTTTCATGCGATCAAGACCGATTTTTCGGTTCAAGAAAGTTCTTGACGAAACGCAGTCGGCCAATACCTGTGTTTCGTAGCCCAATGCCGCGAGGTCCACGGCTGTTTGGTAGATACAGATATGGCATTCGATGCCACCGAGGATAATCTGCTTGCGTGCGGACTTCTCCAGGGCATTCATGAACGATTCTTCGCCGCAGCAGCTGAAGCTGCTTTTTACTATGGGAGTAACGCCTTCGGTGGTATCGGCAATCTTTGCAATGGTCGGACCAAGGTTTACCTGCTCCGTCACCAGCAAGGGGATGCCTAGCAGCCTTGCGCCCTTGATCATTTTTTGGAGATTCTCGATGATAAATTCACTGTCCAGCATAACGCCTGCCAATTTTTCCTGCACATCGATAACCACAAGCAGGGTCGATTCCGCATTCAACATTTCATGGGGGTCCTTTCAAGTATTTTTGAACTGACAAGTTATCAATACGACTCACTTCTTGTCAAAGGTCCCTGGTGAGGCTGTAGGCGAAGGCTTCGAAAAATTTTCTCCGGTATTTCCCGTTTTCCACTTCTTTTTTGAGAAGATAGAGAGCCTCCAGGGGAATCATGGCATTGCGATAGGGACGTTCGTCTGTCGTAATTGCCTCGTAACAGTCGATAATGGCCACTATTTCCGAAAGGGTGTCACAGTTCTTTTTGCCTACGGGATACCCTGTGCCGTCCCGCTTTTCGTGGTGCTCCAGGGCTACGAGCGCGATACGGTGGTCGTTGAAACTGCAGTTTGTTATAATATCATAGCCTTCGGTGCAGTGTGTCTGCATGAGTCGGAATTCCTCGTCGGTAAGCCTTCGCGGCGCCTGGAGGATCGAAGGAGGTAATTTGCTTTTTCCTGTGTCATGAAGCAAGGCACTCAACCCAAGCGTTTTTGTTTCTTTCGCGGACATGGATGTTGAAAAGGCATAGCGAAGAGAGAGAGCCATCACGTTGATCGAGTGAATTGTTGAAGAATAATCTGTTCCTGAAAGGTCGATGAGGTTTTTCACGACGTTAGATTCTTTGGCATAGTCTCCGATCAGGATATCCACCGTTTCAGAAAGGCCTTCGAGACCCCCGCTTCGGGGCTCGAGGAGTGTTTCTTCGACGATGGAGATCACCGTTGTTTTTATGGCCTCTGTTTCACCCGATGCAACTTGACTTCGAAGGTTTTTATTAAAGGCTTCCTGTGTCTCCTGGAGACCTTTCAATTTGTCAGACCGAGAGATGTACAAAGGAGAAGGCAGCCGTTCGGTGCCGATCCGCATCTCGCTGATTGTCATTCCCGCCGGCTTGTAAAGCGTAAAGCGTTCTTCGCCGACTTTCGCATAGAGTGGTATTTCGCGGAAGTAAGGTAATTGAGTTGCGCGGGCCGGAACCATTTCCGGGACATTCATAGTGTCCTCGATCAAACCGAAGCCAATCTTTGGAGCCACGGAATTCGTTTTTTGTCAGGAGTAGAAATATTTTTTTTCTCCCCGATGGTGGATCGTAATCGGCTCCCGATCCTGGCCTTCAGCAATTGCCGTCCCTATGGCATTTTTGCTTGGCCGTAGTTTTTTGCCTTACACTGCCTCGATAGTGGAAGGCGGTTTCTTGGTTATGTTATAAGTAACACTAACGACCCCGGGAACGGCGTTGGTGATTTCGTCAGCGAGCGATTCCAGTGTTTCAAAAGGCAAGTGTGTGGGTGATGCCGTTATGGCGTCTTTGCTATTCCAGCAACGTACCTCTATCTGGCATCCATAATCCCTTTTCCCGTCCCTGATACCTGTAACCCTGTCATCATGCAATATGGCGAGGTACTGGAAGGCCCCTGTTGGGGCAAGGTGTCGTTCAACAATGTCAGTAGCGGCCCTGACCATGGCCACCCGCTCCGGCGTGACTTCTCCGATAACCCGCGCCGCGAGGGCCGGTCCCGGAAAGGGTGGGCGGAGGTAAAGGTCCTGATTCAGCCCCGCTGTCTTTCCGACGAGCCGTATGGCCGGTTTTCTTAGCTGGATCAAGGGTTCCAGCACCTGGTATCCGTAGCGCTCCTGGGGGTCTATACCTAGTTGTTCTAAAATATTGTGTTGACGCTTTATTCCCGCAACCGTTTCTTCAACATCGGTGTAATTTGTTCCCTGGAGAAGGTATCGAGCACCGCTTTCCCTGACCAGCCTCCCGAAGATATCTTTGTAGAAGGTTTCCGTTATAGCCTCCCGCTTTTCCTCGGGATCGGTTTTCCCCTTTAGTGCGCTAAAAAAGGCGTCAGCGGCATCGATTATTTCAACAGTAATTCCGAGTTCCGCAAACCATTGTCTGATCTGTTCAGGTTCATCCTTTCTCATGAGACCCGTGTCTATGAAGTATGACTTCAGACGATTTCCCAAGGCCCGGTGCCCAAGCATGGTGACCACCGCCGAATCAACGCCTCCGGAGAGGGCGTTGACGGCGATTCCGTCACCCACAATAGCGGCTATTTCCGCGGACTTTTCTTCTATGAAGGTATTTGCATCCAGTTCGTCGATCATTATCTCTTTCAGGTCCATGGTTCATCTCTCCAAGTTTGTTTTTCCCATAGCGGCGAAAATTATCGATCTTTTTTAGTTCAAATTTAAAAATTATGTGAAGCTTCAGGCGATACAAAGCTTTTCACGTACCGCATCCTCCCCGGTTCCACGCCAACAAAAACTCTTCCCCTAACACCTCTTCCGTGGGCTGCAAAGGGGCATAACGTTGTGTTTTTGTTTTGGCCTCGTCCAGTGTCCTTACCCTTCTTGAACCATCAGTATCGGAAAATGGCCGCTATGTTACCGCCGCCGGGCATTGTATCGGGATCAAGGACGTGAACCGTGCCCCCGTGAGACAGGGTGGCGATTGCCGCCAGGTCCAGCAGGTCTTCTGAAGCCGGTTGGCCTTTTTCCGCGGGGTGGACTTTCCCGGAGTCACGTTCGTAAATACCCCACTCTTGGACACCTTGGGCGACGAAAAGTATCCCCACCCTTCCGTGATGGGCGGCCTGAACAATCTCTCGAATATCACGGGAAGCGAGTCCCGTTCCCTCCCTTTCGCGATAGAGAGAAAGGGCTTCCTCTTGCTTTTCTTTTATGAGACCGTCAACGATCGGTAGGGCCAGGTCGTGCAGCTCGTCGATACCGATTGAATCGGGGTTCCCGGTGATGGGTGTCGGTAAAAGATGAGGGTACGTATTGGCTTCGCGATAAATCGGAAACAGATATTCTACCCCGGCGAAAATAAGGGGGTCATGCTTGTCCCGCAGAAACTCCTGGAGCCCCCGATCCACCTGTTGGAAAAAACGAGATGCCAAGAGTTTGGTATCCTCCGCCCCCGTGTGAAGTTGAAGTTTCTTTTCGAAGTCATCGATATCGAGTGCCTCGGGCAGACTTTGGGGGACACCTGGAAGGGATATCTCCTTCTTGTTCCAACGATTACATTCGAAAAGCCGAATTTTTCGCAAGCTGACTGCGAGGATTAAAAAGGTCACGTCACGCGACATGATCTCTATAAGCGGTTTTAGGTGAAACCGCTCCGAAAGAACTACCAATTCGGGAAAAGGTTCTGGAGATTTATAGGTGCGAAACGTATCCGGAGACAGGAATAGGGCAAATCCCTTGTGCTGATTTCGCCAAAAAAGCTCATCGCTCATCAATTCTTGAGCGGGAGAGAGAAATTCTTTGATTTCAGAAGGACGTAAATCCCGTTGCGCAAGTTGTTTTTCCGCTTCACGGAACAAATTTTTGAACCTGATCTGGTTTTGTTGTGTTTCCGGACCCTTCCAGTGCGTGGGCATGTACATGGACAGGCAGACTCCTATGTGCTCATGTACCAGTGACAATAATTCATCAAGAGTCAGGATAGTGCTCATTAAATTACCTCCCATACGTTTTTGCTATTCATCCATGACTGGTTTTGTAAAAGAAACGTTCGCACTAAACTGCTAGTGCGAAAGCCTCGGAAAGAGAACGGGCCATCCTTCGTGTCGGCACTTCCCGTGGGTGTGTTAGCTCTCATGGCGTGTTCGCCCGCCGCGTTCTTTGTTCGAGGCTTTAATGCAGGTGGTGATAATGACTATCTCACCCTGGATAAAGAAGCCGCACCACCGGTAGCTTCTTTATTGTTTCGGAAACGAGTCATATCAAATTGTACTCTTTTACTCTATAATAAAAAAGGAATAATAAAGACAAAAAAATTTTTGACTTGATATGGGGTTGTCGGCATGGCTTGTCATTTCATGACGGCTGTGTATAGTGGGTATCGGCTGGCGTGCCGTCGCTTATAGGTAAAGGAGTTGGATGTGGCTGAAAAAATTAGAATTGAAAGGAACAAAGAATCGGGACTGGATAGGATGCTTCGGTCTGAGGAACTGAGGCCCTATGCCTTCATTTCTTTCGAGGGCATCTGTGTACACGCCGATGGCAGGATCCTTGACGTAAACCAGGCCCTTTCCAATATGACAGGCTACAGCCAGGAGGAATTGGTGGGGGAAAGCATTCTGAAACTGGTGGAACCGAATTATCATGATGTCGTTTCAGAGAGCTTTCTGTCGGGACGGGAAGAACCCTATGAAGTGATGGCGGTTCACAGGGACGGAACCCTCTTTCCCATGGAAATACAGGAAAAGAATGTTTGCTTCGATGGACGCGTACTAAGGATCGCATCATTTCGCGATGTCACCGAGCGTAACAGGGCCGAAGAACTTCACGAGATATTAACGGACAAACTCCAGATGGGTGTGTATATTGTTCAGGACGGCAAACTCTGTTTTGTGAACTCTCTTTTCGAAAAATATACCGGCTATTCAAAAAAAGAAGTGCAGGGGAAGGACGGCATGATCGCAGTTCATCCCGATGACAGGATATCAATCAAAAAACAGGTCCTCCGCATGTTCCGGGGCGAGCGAACTTCACCCCATGAATTCAGAATTGTCAGAAAAGACGGTAGGATTCGAAATGTTATGGGTATAGTTGCCGCCATTCATTTCAACAAAAGGCCTGCCATTTTAGGCAGCGGCATGGATGTGACGGAATTCAGAGAGGCCCGGCAGAAACTGGAGGCGCTGGAGTCCCTCGAATCCCTTATCCTTGATACGATTCCTCACGCTGTTTTCGGAATTGATAAGCGTCGGATCATTTTCGCCAATAACGCGGTGAAAGACGTTTTCGGATGGGAGCCATGGGATCTTATCGGGAAAAGCAGCCGCGTTCTTTATCGCAGGGAAAAGGATTTCAGGGAAATGGAACGTGTTTTTTACGGCGACAAGAAGCGACAGAAAATTCACCTGGAGGAAGTCGAGTGCCGTCGTTCCGACGGTACGGAAATCCTGTGCGCCATGACGGCCTCCAAAATGGAGGAAGGATTGGATGGGAAAAGGGCGGTTGTAATATTTGAAGATATAACTAAACGCAAAGAGGCCGAAACGGCACTGGTAAGAGAAAGGGATTTTGCCGAAAGCCTCATCGAAACAGCCCAGGCCTTGGTGTTGGTACTCGACACACAGGGCAGGATCGTCAGGTTCAATCCTTATACACAGGACATTCTCGGTTATTCCTTGGACAAGGTCAGGGGAAAACCATGGATGGAAACATTCATGCCCGAAGAGGAATGGTCGAAGACCACCGCTATGTTTAAGAAAGCCTTGCGGTCTAAACATTCGGAAGGAATGACCAGCGCGGTAGTTACCTGTGACGGGTCTCGTCGTATCGTGAATTGGAAGAGCAAAATTCTCCGTGGAAGTGAAGGTGGTTTGGTAGGACTGCTGGTTATCGGACAGGACATTACAGAGGCGAAGGAAGCGGAAAAGAAACTGTCTGAAAACTATGAAAGCATGCGCCTTCTTTCTTCAGAGCTCGCCAGAACCGAAGAACGTGAAAGGCAGCAGTTGGCGACGGAACTTCACGACCGTATCGGCCAAACGATGGCGGTCGCAAAGATGAAACTAGAAGCGTTGCAAAAAGGAGCCGAAGACACGCGGCTTTCTGAACCATTAGAAGAGATAGTGGATATTGTTGATCAATTAATTCGCGATACCCGTTCTCTCACCTTCGAACTGTCTCCTCCCATTCTCTATATCTTGGGGCTGGCCGCGGCTCTGGAATGGCTGGCCGAGCAGTTCCAAGAGAAATACGGCCTCAAGGTAACCTTTAAAAAGCAGGGGACAGGCAAGATCAAACTGGATAGGGATCGTGACTTCGTTTTGTTCCGGTGCGCCCAGGAACTGCTGATGAACGTCACAAAGCACGCGAAGGCGGAAAAGGTCAAAGTTCTTTTAAAAACCACTTCAAAAAAAATGGAGATCATTATCGAAGACAACGGTGTGGGAATTGACCCCGATGTGATACAGGCCTCGAAAGGGTGGGCAAAGGGATTTGGGTTGTTCAGCATTCGCGAAAGAATGAATTTCTTAGGGGGACAGTTCTTTGTCGAAACGGCCCCGTCCGGCGGGACCAGGACAAGGATGGTGATTTTCAACGATTCCGGATGTTTGATTCCGGTGGCTTCCGGAAATGAAAGCGCTCCTCGATCATCCATTTCCTGAACGCTTTCTCGTACAATATGAGTTGTAGAAACCAGCATACTCCCGATTGAAAGCAGCTACAACAGGCATCTATTCTAAATCCATAAGGGATTAGAGCCCTTGGGGAGAGCGGTTTTGGTCATTTCAAGTTTCCATGGATGCCGACCGGCTGCCTTTCGCCATACTGTTTTGTAATGGCCTTTGGAAGAAATGCCCATAATGACTATCAATACGATGCTTGTTGACGACCACAAGATTATTCGTGACGGCCTACGCACACTCATTGAGAAGGAACCGGGAATCGAAGTGATAGCCGAGGCCGAAAGCGGGATGGATGCGGTCACCAAGGCGAAAGATCTTTTGCCTCACGTGGTGATAATGGACATTTCCCTGCCGGACATGAGCGGAATCGATGCCACCAGGATAATCCTAAAGGAAAATCCCTCGCTCAAGGTTATAGCCCTGTCCATGTACTCGGACAGGTTTTTTGTTTCCGGTATGTTCGATGCCGGGGCATCGGGGTATCTCCTGAAGGACTGTGCTTTTGAGGAACTGGTTTCGGCCATTCTAACCGTCATGGCCGGGAAGATCTACGTGAGTAGTAACATAAAGGGTTTTTCCCTTGACAAACCCACGGGGAAGGTGTTGACGCCGGGTTCTTCCGGCCTATCGCTACTTACAAACAGGGAAAGGGAAGTGTTGCAATTGGTGGCCGAGGGGCTTTCAAGCAGGGCTGTAGCCGCTCGGCTGGGGATAAGCGTTAAGACTGTCGAGGCCCATCGACGTCACATAATGGATAAGCTTGAAGTGGGCAGCATATCGGAACTGGTAAAATATGCCATTCGACAGGGAATCATCACCGTTTGACCGGCTGTTCCCGTCGTTCGGGCGTTTTTATCCAAAGAAGGCTTGAAAAACCTCTCTTTATGTCATTTCGGACAAGCGAAGCGCGATAAGACGTCCCGGGACATATCCGTGAGGACCCGGGTTTTCTGTAGGGTGAATTCACAGGGGAACCTTGTACATTCATACAAACCATGCCTCTTGTAAAATCCTCATCATTAGGTGAGTGTAATTTTGTTGCATTATCCCGTACGGCTTAATACCATTTACTGAATGCGGTGAAGAGAAATAGAAGGATTCGGCAATGGATAAAATGCAACAGCCTCTCGAATACGATAAACTCTATGACTACGCCGATTTGTGCGCCAAAGAAGGGCGGCACGAAGAGGCCCTTGCAGTTTATAAAGAACTGCGCCGCCTGAAGCCCGACAACGATTCGCTGCTCCTTTCCATCGCTTGGGTCTACATCGATATAGGGGAGAAGGAGAGAGCGCTCGAGTATCTGGAGCAGCTCCTGGAAAAGGAACTTTCGCGGAACATTTTTACGGGTTTTGCCTTTGATGAAATGGTAAAAATGTACCGCGATATCAAGGAGTATGACAAACTCATCATGCTATGTGAACGCGCCGTCGATGTCTATCCCCATGATCCGACCCTGCTTGCCACGCTAGGCGAATCATGCCTGAAAAGTGGAAATTGTAAACGCGCGTTTGAGGTATTTTCCATGTTGACAGACATTGACCCCGATATGTCCCTATATTTCATGAACCGGGGTATCGCCGCGGTGGAGATGGGCGATTACGAAAAGGCGGAAGAGTCGGTGTCGCTGGCGATTCAGAAGGAACCCGAGGACGGGGCCATGATATATGATCATCTGGCCGGCGCATACGAGAAGGCCGGGCAGCATGAACGGGCAATCCAGGCAAGAATGCAGGCGATAGAACGAGATAGGGATAATCCTTACTATCACTGCGGTCTCGGGGACCTGTACCTGAAACTAGGGCGACTGGACGATGCCCGCGAGGCCTATGAAGAGGCCTGCCGAATAAGTCCGGTTTCAAGGGGGACCTTTAGAAACAGGTTGGCCAACATGATGATCAAGGCGGGATTCATAGTGGAAGCCGCGGAAGAATTTGAAAAAGCGATAGAAATAGATCCGGCCAATCCTTTTTACTACCTTGGTCTCATCGGCTGCCTTGAAGCCATGGGAGACGAAAAGGGTGCGCGAAAATTCAAAGAACTGGGCCGCAGGAGAGGTGTACTGCCCTGGGGATAAATCTGCTGTCTTCGCCCGACGAATCTCTCTTGACAGGTACATCCAAAGTGGGATACATATCCTGCGCTTAACATCGATCACCGATTACGTGGGGATGTAGCTCAGCTGGGAGAGCGCGGCGTTCGCAACGCCGAGGTCAGGGGTTCGATCCCCCTCATCTCCACCAAGAAAACAATATCCATCAAACACCAGCCTTTCTCTATAAAGTTAAAAAGCGCGCCCGTTGCTGGCAAAGCGTTTCTTTGAATTCCAAGCCGGTCTTGTCAAATATTATGTTTGAATATTTTGATAACCCATATGTTCAGCATGTTTGGCAATGGACGGTCGGAATTTTGTCCGACGAAGGATGATGTATCCCTCCCAAACCCCTTCCACCGGTGAGAGGGGTTCTTACGATATTGTCGGGGCATTTTCGCGGAAGGGTTAACTGTAAATTATACTTACTTGCCGCTGTAAAGACAATCCTTCAGCAGGAACTTTACTCAACCCAAATGATACAGCCGGCACCTTGAGTTAAACCGCCGCATATGGCACAAGCGGCATATCCTCCGCCGTTTTCTTTCAAGTTATAAGCGGCGGTCATCATCAGCCGGGCTCCGCTTGCCGTGTTCGGATGACCTATAGCGATCGCGCCCCCGTTGACATTCAGTTTGTTCTTGAGTTCCCGATAATGTCCTTCGTCATTATCTAGTAGGGGAGTTCCAGACGCCTCCCTAACCATTTCGCTATAAGAGGAAGACATGAATCTTTTGTTGGACAGTAGCTTCGCCGAAACAAGGGGGACACATGCGAAGGCCTCGTTGATTTCAATAAATTTCATATCATCGATTGTCATCTTCGTTTCGTCCAGGCATTTTTTGAGTGCAAAAGCAGGAGAGACTGGCATGATTCGAGGTTGCAGAGCAATCGTGGACATGGAAACTATGGTATAAAGAACCTCAAGTCCCAGCTTCTCAGCATTTTCTCTCCGTGTTATAATTTGGGCTGTTGCACCATCATTCATACCGGGAGAATTTCCTGCGGTGCAGGTCGGATTGCCGAACACCGGCTTCAACTTTGCGAGGTTTTCAAGTTTGATATCGGGACGATATTGCTCGTCTATATCAAGAGTATTTTCCGATAGGGGATTTCCTTTCTTGTCTTTTTTAATAATTTCAAACGGCACCATCTCATGTTGGAAAAACCCTCGCTTCCAGGCTTTGCCGTAATTGATATGGCTTGCGAAGGCGAATTCGTCCTGTTCTTTCCTTGTTACGCCGTATTCGACA
>JAHDRK010000044.1 GCA_018433345.1 Syntrophobacterales bacterium
AGTATGACGCTCAGGGTAAGCTGAAACGCAAGGAAAAGGCAGCATGACCATGAACCTGTGCCACGGGAAAGAGTCCACGTCCGCTACTCCTTCCCTCATTCATGTGACCAAACAAAAGCGGACAAATCACGTGCTATAAAACCGGACAAATCTATTTGTTGCTAACAGAACTATGCCCTCTGTCACTTGTTGAGATCCATTCACGAACAAGCCCATGCGGGTCAAACCGGCGGCTTCGCCTTCGCGAGTAGCTCGGTAAAGTCATAGTTGACGCTCGTCACGCCAAAGTCCGGCTCGCGTTGGAAGGGTTGTCTTATGTAGTGGACGCGGTGCGAGTTGCCGTCGAGGAACTCCACAATAGCAAGGATGAAATCCTCCGGCTTGTTGAGCGAGTAGAGGATTTCATTGCGGGTTACCGTGATCGTCGGCGCTCCCGCGCTGCGGCCCTTCACCTCGATGAAACGCAGCTTGCCTGTGCCGGGCACCCGGCTTTCGATATCGTAGCCGAGCTTTTCGGATTCGCGATCGACCGGCTCGAAGCCGAGGCTGCGTTCGACCTCCATGACAGCGGCACGGGCGCGGGCGGCGCTGGCCAGTGTATCGGCAGATATAGACGCCTCTGCCTTTCGGCCTGATATTTCTGCCAGCATACCCATCGGTACGACAAGTAGGCCCCCGAGAACCACGGGCGGCAGCGGCGAGAGTTGGGCTTCGAGTTTCAATTCCTCCAAACGCTTTTGCAGCCTCCCTTGGAGCATGTCGGCGCGCTTCCGGGCTTCTCCCGAGTTGAGCCGGGCGTTGACCTTTCCGGCCTGTTCCTGGAGCTTGAGCTCTTCCGCGCGGTGATCCCAGTACGTAATCTCCTTGGTCAGCCGATCCTTGACCGCCGCTTCGGTCTTGGCAATGAGGGCGAGCCTGCTGTCGCGAACTTCCTTCAGATGCTCCGGCACGACCTTGCCAACGGCGTGTCCCAGCGCTATTTGCTCAAGATCACGGTTCACCCACGCGCATTCCGGGCGATTCAGGATCGCCTCTACATCCGGTTCCCCGGGAGTGAGCGGTCGATAGTCTAGATAGGGCGCGTATTGCATATGGCGGATGCCGCCTTCGGCGTCGAGTTCGATGTAAAGCATCCGCTTGGAGATAACGCGGCGCTCACCCATACGGGTCAGGCTCGCATCCTGAATCGCATGTTCGATGTAGAAAAGAACACGCGGCCGGGCGCCGGCATCGTTTTCATCTACCAGCACAGCCCCGCGTTTCATCAGGTCGCGCTGCCGCTCCAGGATAAGATCAATCACCGAATCCAGCAGCGGGTGGCCGGGGCAGACAAAAGCGGCCAGCGGTTGTCCCTGCGGCGCCACCAGTGTTTTTTCGAAGGCGATGCGCTCATAGCGGGGCAGTACCGGCTCTCCGATGCCGATCAGGCGGTCGCGGTTGCGCACCGGGGCTGGGACATGGGTGATCTCGTATCTGCGCGATTCCCGCTGGCGGGCCGACCCCCCCAGACGACGGAAGGCTTCCAGGAAAAAAGACTCGATGTAATGGGGCTGCAGGCGGCGCGCTTCGGCCCGCTCCATCTCCTCGCGGATGCGGTGAATTCGCCCTGCATCCATGACATCGCGGGCCAGTGCGTGATCCTCCAGCAGTTCCCGGAGCTGGTCGCGATCGAGGGCATGCTCCACCACGGTTGTGAGACGGGCGCGCACCTCCGGCTGGTCGCCGTAGCGGATGGCCTCGATCAGCAGATCCCGCAGCAGTTTCCCCTCGAACTGAAGTTTTCCCAGAACATCAAAGACCTGACCGCCCAGGGTCTGGCGGGCCTGCTCCAGCTTGTCCAGGAGCTTGCGGTAGACATCACCCTCCCTGGTCTCCTCGGCCACCAGGTTCCAGAGGTGGCACACCTCGGTCTGGCCGATTCGGTGGATACGGCCGAAACGCTGTTCGATGCGATTGGGATTCCATGGCAGGTCGTAGTTCACCATCAGATGCGCCCGCTGAAGATTGATGCCCTCGCCGGCGGCGTCGGTGGCGAGCAACACCTGCACATCAGGGTCGTGCTTGAAGGACTCCTGTGCCTTCATGCGCTCCTCGCGGCCCATGCCGCCATGGATAACTACCACGGCCTCACTACGGCCGAGCATCGTCGTAACGCGGGCTTCAAGGTAGTTCAACGTGTCCCTGTGTTCGGTAAAAACGACCAGCTTCTGACGTGGGGATGGCATTGGGGGCGGAATCGGTCCGGCACCGTAAGGCTTCAGCGTCTCTGCTGTGCCGCCGGTAATACCCACCGGGGTAAAGATCACGTCCAGAAGCGTCGCCAGTTCACGCCACTTGGTATCGGCGCCGCTGCGACGTACTGTTAGTGCGAGCGCCTCCAATCCTTTGAGGGTTTCGATCTCCGCCTTTAACTCGGTGATGGATCGCGCTGCCGTTGCCTGATCGAGGATCTCCTCCTCGGCGGCAGCGACCTCATTGTCAGGTGCGTCATCGAGATCTTCGACGTCCTCGGCATCCAGGACCAGATCCGCAGAGACCGGCGCCTGTGCGGCCTGACTGCCGCGCTGGAGCACTTCCAGCTCGCGAAGCCTGCTCTCCAGGCGTTCGCGGCGGCGGCGCAACGACTGGTAGATCGCTTCCGGTGAAGAGGCGAGTCTTCGCTGAAGGATGGTTAGCGCGAAACCGACGGTTCCGGCGCGTTTGTCGTTCTCCAGCGCCTCGGCCCGGTTGAATTCTTCGCGGACGTAGTCGGTGACCTCCTTGTAGAGCCGCGCCTCCGCGTCCGAAAGCTTGTAGGGCACGGTGTACGCAATCCGCTCCGGGAACAGCGGCGTGCCGTCAAACTTGAGCAGGCTTTCCTTGACCATCCGGCGCATCAGGTCCGAAACATCGGTCGTGTGGACCCCGTCGCGGAAACGTCCTTCGAAGCGGTCTCCGTCCAAAAGCGCCATGAAGAGCTGGAAATCCGTCTCCTTGCCGCTGTGCGGCGTCGCCGTCATCAGCAGGAAGTGGCGTGTGAGGGTCGCCAGAAGCTGACCGAGACGGTAGCGTTTGGTGTACTTAATCTCGGCGCCAAATGCCGTGGCCGACATCTTGTGGGCCTCGTCGCAGACCACCAGGTCCCAGCGGCAGTCAGGGTGTTGCAATTTCTGCTGCACGTCTTCATCTCGTGAAAGTTTGTCGAGCCGGGCGATGACGAGGTTATTTTCCAGAAACCAGTTGCCGGTACGGGCGGCCTCCAGCTTGTCGTTGGTAAGGATTTCAAAGGGCAGATGGAATCGGCGGTGAAGCTCGTCCTGCCACTGTTCCGCAAGGCTGCCCGGGCAGACGATGAGACAGCGCTGCAAGTCGCCGCGTACAATCACCTCGCGGATAAGCAGACCTGCCATGATGGTCTTGCCGGCGCCGGGGTCGTCTGCCAGCAGAAAGCGCAATGGCTGACGCGGCAGCATGGCTTCGTATACCGCCGTGATCTGGTGCGGCAACGGCTCAATGAGAGAGGTGTGGACGGCCAGCACCGGATCAAAAAGATGGGCAAGGCGGATCCGCTGGGCTTCGGAGACCAGGCGGAACAAATCGCCGTCGCCGTCGAAACTCCAGGGGCGACCCTTTTCCACCAGATCGAGCCGAGCTTCATCGTGGCGATAGAGGAGCTCGTTGGCCACCTTTCCGGCGGATGTCTTGTAGGTGAGCTCAAGGGCCTCGGAACCAAACCACTGAACGCTGACAACTGAAACAAGACCATCTGGAAGGATGCCGCGCACGTAAGCATTGGGTTGAAGGTCTTCGAGACGTATCATTGAAATCCTTGCCTAAAAAAGCTTTCCAGACGTGCCGCAAGTGCGGACGTCCATATGTCTAATAACGGGAAACCCGTTTCATAAAGAAAGAAAAAACCAGCCGTTGGATATTCCTATGAATTCCTTTGCAGCATGGTAAAATTATTGAACTAAAATCCGCCTTTTTCATATCATAATCGCGACGAAAAGGCCCTCAATAATTCCAATTTTTTATGCCAGAGATGCAAATCTCCGTCATTCAAACAAAAAAACGTCCTCCTGATTCAGGTACAACATGTATCCTATCCGCGGCCTTGTGAATATAAGGTCTTTGATGCCGGACAAATCGATGTCCATGTGACCTGCGACTCCCTTTCTGATGGAATTGAGGATCTTCCACTTGTGATCGGTAATCTGTCTCTCGTAAGGCCGGTCCAACTCATTTTTCCCTTGCCTTTCCGGCCAGAGATGATCATAGATTTCCCCGCGGGTGATGACGACTTTCGGTTTCTTCGCTAATAGTATGAATAACCGGAAAGACATGACGGGCAAGGCGATATGAATCCCCCGGTAAAACAGGAGCATTTGCCGCTCGTCTATCAGCAAGGCGGGAGGGTCTATCACAAGCGCTCTGAGATCCTTGGCCCCGGCAAGGCTCGAACGTAGGGCTGAAATGAGTATTTCGTTTTGACGGATTTCAGCAAGAGGGCGTGGAAAGGAAGGAATTCCTGGCGGGGTTAGCCTTGTCATGGGCGCTGGTAACGGTGCAGTGGTCAGGGGTGTGTCCTGGGAAGGCACCGGCGGCGCGGCTGGCGAATCCAACCAGGTGGGATCCACAGGGCCGTCGGTTCGCCCGGAATCGTCCACCTCACGAATCCCGGCTTCTGTTTTCTGATCTATGGTGTTTTCCTGTTTCTGATACTCCCGATGAAAATGGCGGTACAGCCGCTCCGCCAGGTGTTTCGGAAGCACCCTTTCCAGTTCCGTGAGCGGCAGTTCGGCCACGGCCTCGGGGGTGTCGTAGCCTTCAACGATCATTCGGTTGATGTAGGTCCGGCCCAGGCCCCGGAGGCGAATCTTCGAGAGGGCGAGCCCCTTTTCCGTGACACCGTAGATCAGCCGCTGGGAAAGCTTCTCGATTCTGACAATGGCACTCGGGTCCCAGCGTATTTCTTTAGCCAATGACGCCAGGGTCTCGGCCAGCCAACTGAAGTCCTCGCCCACCCGCTTGATGGCGCCGCTGAACACCTCGTAGCTCTCCTCGATCTCCTTCGTCTCTGCATTCGAGATCCATCGGTTCATCATGAGGGCCTTTTTGACGGCCCGCTCCTTCTCCTGGGAGAGCATGCCAGAGATCTTCCATACGGACTGAAAGACGGGCTTGGTCTCCTCAATGCTCCCGTGGATCGCCTGCTTCAGTTCATAGAGGTAGCCGCCCTGCCCCCGTTCGCTGCGCCTGAGGGGGATGTAAACGGGAATCGCGTCATGGGACATGGCCAGGAGCATCAGGATTTCAAAGTCGGAGACATTGCGGGGATCGGCATTGTTGAGGAATTCGAGGAAGAAGACGGCGGTCTCCAGGGCGATCCCCTTGGCGGCGGTGTTCTTTCCCAGGGGCGTGGGGATGAGCCGGTCTTTGGCGGTTTTCTCGATGAGGCCCCATTTGACGGAAAGGGCGATGGTCTCCTCGATGACCTTGTCGTAGTCGGCGTCGGTCATTTCGGTGTTCCAGAGGGTCCGGCCCGTGAAGGTGCTCTTCAGGAAGGTCTTGATTTCCCCGACGTCGCGGCAGATCTCCGAGGCGACGAGGTTCAGGATGTGCCGGTCCATCTCCCTGCGGTTCAGGGCGGGGGTCATCTCCTCGATGGGGCCTTTGACGTAGTGGTCGGTGTAGAACTTGTGATCCACGTAGGAGGCGGTGACGAAAAGCGCCCGGAGATTTTGGGTCTGTTGCCCGGCTTCCGGCCTCCGCCCACCAGCCGCTGCCGTGATTCCAGAGGATCAGGAAATACCTTTCGGCGGGGTATCGTTCTGCGGACCACGTGAGGAAATCTTCCAGGACCTTGGGATCTCCGGTGTTCGTCTCGCCGAAGCTCTCCAGGCAGTCCCTCTTATAGCCACCGCCCTGCGTGATCAGGAAACGCCGGGTCTTCCTGTGTCCTCCCAGGCGGTCAAGGTGAACCAGGCAATTGACGTCCTTTGTGGAGCCCACACGGGCCATTTCTTCGATGTCCCGGAGCGCCGCCCCATCGAGGTTGTTGTCCCCGGCCATGTAGACCATGACCGTCCATTTGGCCTTGTCGCTGCGCTGAATTTTTGCCTTGTCCGCCATCGTGCCCCCTTTCACCCCGCAATTACGGGATCAAAATTTAGGGGCGATGGTAAGGGCTACTGGTGGGAAGAATCAAAGAAGGTGGGTGCTTATAGACGCTATAGGCAGAAAACCTGCTTATGGATGGATAAAATCAAGGTCATCTGGTCAAATAACGTCGGCAGGCTTGACTTTTTGCCGACGTTATTGCACCGTGCTTTCCCATGAATACCGCCAGAGAAAAAGCCATCGATATGATCCGGAAGCTGGGAGGGATTATCCGAACCCAGGAGGCGCTGCGTCGAGGGATTCACCGGCGCACTCTCTACGGTCTCCGTGATGAGGGGATGCTGCTTCCCACTTCAAGAGGTCTCTATCGGCTTGCCGATATGGAGAGCTTTCCGACGGAAATCGATCTGGTCAATGTGGCCAAGCTTGTGCCTCATGGCATCATATGCCTCATCTCCGCCCTTTTTTTTTTCACGAACTGACTACCCAGATCCCGCATGAAATCTGGCTCGCTGTGGACAGGAAGGCCCGCAAACCCAAGGTAGATTATCCGCCGGTCCGGTCCATATTCTTTACCGGACCTTGTTTCCACGAGGGCATCGAGGTCCATCGCATCATGGAGCAGGATGTCCGGATCTACAACGCCCCAAGACGGTGATCGATTGTTTCCACTGGCGCAATGAAGTCGGGATCGATGTCGCCCTGGAGGCGGCCCGCTCATATCTGAAACGACGGGGAGCGAGTCCAGCCATGCTGATGGATTACGCCAAACTGTGCAAAGTGGAAAAACTCGTCACCCCTTACCTGGAGACCATGGTATCGTGAGCGCCCAACCGGTCAAGGATATCTCTGCCTCAGTAAAAAACCGTATCCTGTCTATGGCGCGTCAGAGCGGGAAACCCTTCCAGTCTCTTCTGACACACTACGGACTGGAGCGTTTTCTTTTCCGGATGTCCCGGTCGCCGCTGAAAGAAAAGTTCGTTTTGAAGGGCGGCCTGCTGCTGATGGACATGGGCCTCCCCATGGCACGGACGACGCGGGACATAGATTTTCTTGGACTCGGATCAAAAGATACGGAAGCCATCGGCGCATCGATCCGCGAAATCGGCAGCATGTCGTTCGATGACGGTCTCGTCTATGAATCCGACCCTATGAGCATAGAGGCGATGGCTGAGGATACGGAGTATCCCGGAATCAGACTCAAGTTCGACGCCTGGCTTGGCAAAGCGAAAATCCCGATGCAAATCGATGTCGGATTCGGCGATATCATGATTCCCGAGGCGCGCAAGATGACATTTCCCACATTGCTGGACATGGAACCGCCTGTGGTCAAAGCGTACGGCATAGAGACGATTATCGCGGAAAAATTCGAGGCATCGCTGGACCTGGTGGAACTCAACAGTCGAATGAAGGATTTCTATGACATCTGGATGCTGAGTCGCACCTATCCGTTCCAAGGAACGACGCTTCAGGAAGCAGTCATTGCCACATGCCGCCGCAGGTCAACGCCTCTGATTTCCCAGGCGCCGGTCTTTTCCAGGGAATTTGCCGAAAGGTCCGACAAGCAGGCGCAATGGAAAACTTTCCGAAAGAAAAATCAGCTTCCGGATATACTGGAAGATTTCTCCGCGGTCATGAAAGATTTTGGTGAATTCCTGCATCCGGTCGCCGAGGCAAGCGAAAACCGGAAACACTTCGACAAGAATTGGCTGCCCGGGGGACCCTGGCATCCGGCAACTTAAAGGCACTCTGCCCGGACCAACCCGGTGTCTACAGAGTGCCTACATTTTTTAGACTGCTTTGCAATGAATTGATTATATTGGGTTATCTCGGCGGTGCAAAAATTCGATTCCCATGCACTTCCGCCAAATATTATAACCCTTGTAACCCTGGTGGGACACCCTGAAGTCATTAAGTTGAGTCGTCGTAAGGCCTCTTCAAGATTCCGTTCAAATCAGGAACTTAAGGATGTCCCTTTTTTCGTTTTCGCTACTCCCCCCGCAGGTAGGGCGGCAGGTCCGATTCCTCCTTCCCCTGGAAACTGCAAGGCATGGGACAGCTCTTGCAGGGCGGCTTGACGGCCTGCAAAGGCGGTTCACCTTTTATCTTGTCTTCAATGAAATCGAGACACTCGTTCACACCGGTATCGTCTCCTTCTAGCGCAATGGTGACACACCCCTCTGCACCACCGTACCCTCCCGATGCAAAATGGACAGCCTCCACACCAAAGAGTTCCTCGACGGCATCCAGCTCCGTGTAGGGAATGCCGTCGGCCACGCAGACCATGCCCACCCGGGATCCGACGCTCCGCTCGAAGGCCAGGATACCTCCCATACGAGATGCCTCTTCGACGGAAGAGATCATTTTTTCCAAACCGACGGGATAAATGATCGTGGCTCCCCGGGCCTTCAGGGGAAGATAGAATTCCCCCATGGTGCCCCCCTGGGGACTTGCCATGAGGACGCCCACATTGCCCGCGTGATCGATGGCGTTTGCCCCCTTCAGCAAGACATCCCCCGGGCCGAGCTTGTCAAGCAGGCTGGAGGGTTCCACTTCCAGGAGCTTTCCCTTGTGGAAGCTGACGGGTTGAAGCCTGACACCCTGATTCAGCGCGCAAAGCACGCCACGAACAACCTGCCCGGCTACGTACTTCTCTTTTTCTATTTCCCGTCCCAGGAGTTCCTCGGCGATATAAGCATTGGTCGAACCCCTCCCTACAATGAGATACCCTCCTGTCATGGCTCCCTGTACTTCGGGCATGGCGGCCACCGCCTTGGCGATGAGCCGTTTGGATTCCGACGACGTTAAGGTAAACAGCGCCTGCATAATGAACCTCCTTTTTGAAGTGTGTGACAGCGGAAAACATCCCTCTCTCCCGGCAGGTAAAAAAGGAAAAGGGAAGTGTGCTTTGTTTGTAGTATAGCACCTTTTATTCCCTTCAGGCAAAAAATGTTCACGCCCTTTCGTACTTGTAAATACCAAGACAAGGCGATAGAAAGACCGGACCAAGCGGAAAGAGGAAATGAGACCCGGGATCACATTCATGAAGCTTATACTGGTACGGCACGGAGAAACGGACTGGAACCGACAACGGCGAGTTCAGGGGATCACCGACATCCCATTGAACCAAAGGGGAGTGGAGCAGGCGGAACGCCTCGCACGGGCGCTGCGGAACGAACATATCGAAAACATTCTTTCAAGCCCCCTGAAACGAGCGCTTCAGACGGCGGAGATTGTAAACCGCTGTCATGGGAAGACAATTCGACCCGTCTCCGCCCTCGGCGAGCTCGACCAGGGAGATTTCGAAGGAAGGACCATTTCGGAGATCATGGAGACCAATGCCGATTTCCTGCGGCAGTGGGCGGCGGATCCCGCGTCGGTCATCATGCCCGGCGGTGAATCTTTGCCGGCGCTTCAGAGGCGGGCATTGCTGGCGATCGAAGGGGTGCTGATCGAAGGGAAAAACACACTCATTGTATCCCACAACTTCACCATAATGACCATTCTTTGCACCTTTCGGTACAATAATTTGAACAAGGTTCGGGAGTTCCGCGTGGACCCCGCCTCGATCAGCATAGTGGAATATGAAAACGGTGTGGGAGCGGTGACCGTGATGAACGATGTGTCACACCTCGAAGGTTTGTAGCCGGCCGATGAATTTGGACTTCATATTCCGCGGTATTCCCCGCTGAATATCCCGAAGAAGGCGACGATGACTACCAGAAGCGTTCCCCCCATGCCAATGGTTGCAGGAGCGCCGATTGCATCGTCAAAGAGATCGGCATGTATATGCTCATGACCCTCCCGTGATACTGCCTTTCCGATTTTTCCATTATAAGCGTTGCGTTGAGGGCAAGGTAGGCCGCGGAAACGCCTCCCAAAAAGAGGAGTGCCGCCATGGCGGCATTATGGTTGCCAATGCAGGAAAAAATCGCGAGGGAAACACCGAACAGTATCCCCAAGATCAGCCGTACAATACCGGCATGCCGAAGGCCACCCATGGATTCGATCGGCAGGGACCCCACAAGGGCACCGACGCCGTTGGCCATCATCAAAGCATTTCAAAGCCGTCCGTCCGGACCAACGGTGAACATTAGGGCCAACAGCGCGTAGACACCTCCAACTCCGAACCATGGGATGCCGAAGGATGTGAGGTCACGAATAATCCGCCGTCAGACACTGAAGCGTATAGAGAGAATGTCTCCGTCTCGAACGACGTAATCTTTTCCTTCCAGCCGGAATCGTCCCTTGTCCTTCACAGCCTTTTCGGAACCACACTCAATCAGCTCTTCGTAGGAAAAACATTCGGCCCGGATAAAACCGCGGGCCAAGTCGGAATGGATGGTCCCGGCCGCATCGATTGCACGCTCGCCCTTTCTCAATGTCCAGGCCCTCACTTCATCGGGGCCGACCGTAAGGAAGCTGATATAGCCGAGAGTTTCATAGGCGAACCGTGTCAACCTGCTTCGGGCCGATTCGCTGATTCCCATATCGTCCATGAAAAGTTTCGCTTCTTCGTCATCATGCAACCGTGCGAGCTCCATTTCAAAGGTTCCCGCAAATTCAATCGTTCGAAATCGTTCTTCCAAGGCTTCCAAGAGGGCCCGGTCTTTCCCGAAGTTTGTCTCCGACGAATTGACTATGACCAGCACCGGTTTTTTCGAAACAAACTGGAAACCGCTGATGATGCGTTCCTCCTCGCCGGAAAATTCCATTCCCCGAAGTGGACGGTTCTCGTTCAACCGCTCCTGGATGCGTAGCAGGAGATTCTGCTCCGCCGCTAATTCCGTCGTTTTCTTTCCCTTTTTAAGGGCCTCCGATATCCTCTCCAACCTTTGTTCCACAAGGATGAGATCCGAGAGGACAAGCTCCGTTTCGATGGACTCCAGGTCTCGAAGGGGTTCGGGATCGCCTTCCAAATCGGATGGAAAGTTGCGGATCACCAGCGCCAATGCATCCATTGTCCTGATCAGCGCCATGTGGGCGGGTGAAAAGCCGCCCCCGCGGGCAACCCCCTCCGAAAAGCCCACGAAATCGACAAATTCGATTGTGGCGTATACCACTTTTTTCGGGCGGTACATCTCGGCAAGACGATCCACCCGTTCGTCTGCAACGGTAACCACGGCAAGGTTCGGCTCCGCCTTGCCGGATCCGTATCCCCCAACGGGTACATCCGCCCCCGTCAAGGCGTTAAATATGGTAGTCTTCCCGGAACCGGGGAGACCGAGCAATCCTATTTTCATGATAATTCTCCTTCGTAACCCCGGAAAGGGCACTAAAATAACTACGTCCCGGGATCCGCTCCTGTCAAGGGGTTTTATCCCGACCTCCCGGAACAGGATGAAGCAGGTTTTTATACGACAGGGGCACCGAAATTCTTGCCCAAACAAGCATAAAAAATTATCATATAAATATCTTACACAAGGAGAACATCCCCACCATGAAAACAGCTGTCATACTGCTTCTTGTTGTTGTAGTCTGGATCGCCCTCCAGGCCTGGATCCTCCCACGAATGGGATTCAACACCTGACTGAAAAATTCCTGCCAGGTGGCAAACAAGAATGATCGCGGCGAAGGACCTTCTTCGAAAGCGGACTGACTCCGCCGTTATGAATCAGAGTGGTTTTACCTCCCCCTCTGCCAGTGCGGTTAACGAGGCATGATCAATAATTGTTATCCGTGACCCCTTTTCCTCTGATTATGCCCGCTCCTTCCATCCGTCCCAGGATACGGGAATTGGAAAAATTCACGGATATTTTCAACAGGGCTTCCATCCGAAGCATAACCGTTGTCGTCATGGAGGTTCCCTGCTGTCGGGAACCGCCCCGGATCATTCGAGCCGGCATCGGCATGGAGCGGGCGTGAAAAAAGACATCCCCATAAAAGTGGCGGTCATAATCAGGCAAGGGGAACGGTCAGAGGCGGTCTGTCTTTAGTGACTTCGGGACCCACTAATTCAGAGGAAACGCCCATTAAAAAGGAAGGCCCCTCGAATCGGGGCCTTCCATGTTTTCCCCTTCTTTGTCATCGCGAAACGTCACCAAAGATTGATCACGGTCCTTCCCCTGTGCTTTCCCTGGAGCATGGCGTCGATACGATCGCTTACCTCTTCGAGTGATACCTCGGATACGATCTTCTCAATCCAGGGAACTTTCCATTCGCCCGCTATCTTTTCCCATGCCCTCCTCCGAACGGGCATGGGGCAGTTCTGGGAATCTATGCCCATGAGGGTCACCCCCCTTAGAATAAAGGGAAACACCGTCAGGGGCAGCTCCGGTGAGGCTGCGTTTCCGCAGCAAGTGACACCGCCGCCAAGATTGGTGGACCTTATCGACGTGGAAAGGATGTCGCCGCCCACTGTATCGATACACCCCGCCCAGCGGGCCTTGAGCAAGGGACGACCGCTGGTATCGGTGGCCTCTTCGATACTGATAACCGACTCCGCACCGATTTCCTTAAGATAGTCCCTTTCGTCCACCACGCCGTTGACAGCCGTAACCTTGTAGCCGAGCTTCGAAAGGATGGAAAGGGCGATGCTTCCAACACCTCCCGTGGCGCCCGACACCAGCACCTCGCCCATATCGGGCTTCACGCCGTATTCGGTAAGCCGCAGGACCGAAAGGGTCGCCGTAAATCCCGCCGTACCGTACATCATGCTTTCCTTTAGGGTCATACCTGCAGGAAGCTTCACCACCCATTCCGCGGGAACGCGGATGTACTGTCCGAATCCACCGTCGGTGTTCATTCCCAGATCGTAGCTCGTGACGATTACTTCCTCTCCGGGTTTGAAATCAGGATCGGCGCTTTCCTCCACTATGCCCGCCGCGTCGATTCCGGGCGTATGAGGATATTTCTTCGTGACCCCCCTGTTTCCGACAGCCGACAATGCGTCCTTGAAATTCAGGGAAGAATACAGGACCTTTACCAACACATCCCCTTCGGGAAGTGAACTCAATGGAAGATCGACGCTCTTCCTCTCAAATTTATTTTCTCCCACCTCTTCGATTCTTAGGACCTTGAAAGTCTTCTCGGTCATGACATTCCTCCAATACAAAGGATTAAAAATTGTAAACACGGGGGTTCGCACTGGTTGGAGTATAGGAAAAGAACCCACGCTTGTCAAAGAAAAGTTCGGCAAATTATCTTTGCTAATCGGGCCATACATGCTATGGTTCTCTATCTATGGGGCGGCGACCGCCCTGCAAGGATAAATACGGGATTTTGGAATGCGTATTATAAGGTCGGTTCATGATTTCCCCGCCGAATTTCGGGAGGCGATGGTCACCATAGGCAACTTTGACGGCGTACATCGCGGACACCAGCGAATCTTCGAACGGGTGATCGAATCGGCGAAAAATGTTGGTGCACCGTCGCTGGCCATAACCTTCGAACCCCATCCCAAGAAGGTCATTCATCCCGAGAGACACCCTTTTTTCCTTCTCACGCCCCTCGATGAAAAACTGGCCCTCATAGAATCCTGTGGAATCGACGCCGTCCTTGTCATCAACTTCAATATTGAATTCGCCAGGACAACCGCCGGCGAGTTCGTCCGTTCGATCTTGTGGAATGCGCTTCGGATCAAAAAGATCTTTATTGGATATGATTACACCTTCGGCAAAGACAGAGAAGGAAATGCCGATTTCCTGCGGGACCGGGGAGCCCAATTGGGCTTTGACATAGAGCAGATAGAAGCCGTTTTTATCGATAACTATGTGGTAAGCAGTACGAACGTGCGATTGTCCATTCTCGACGGAAACGTGCGGCTGGCGTCCCGGATGCTCGGACGATATTATAACATCAGCGGAACGGTGGTTCAGGGATTCCGCCGAGGCACGGGAATGGGGTTCCCCACAGCCAACATCCAGGCCGAAAAGGTAATCCCCCGGGCGGGTGTCTATGTTATCTACGCCATAATAGACGGTTTGCGTTACAAAGGGGTATTGAATATCGGTTTCAACCCCACCTTCGGCAACGAGGAACTCTCTGTCGAGGGACATCTATTCGATTTTCAAGGCAATATCTACGGGAAAAAGGTAACCATCCTCTTCGTCGATCGGCTTCGCGACGAAATGAAGTTCCCAAGCCCCCAGGAATTGGCCGAGCAGATAGCGAAGGATATCGAACGGGGCAAGAGCATTCTCGCCGCTGAATGCCCCCCTTGAAACCTGTCCTCTAAATACGGCGGGGGGGGATTTCGGCGCCTAAAGAAATGGAATTCAAGCAACTTCATCCATGGCAGGTCGATTTCGGAAGAGCGGTGGAAATACAGAAAGAACTGGCGGAACGCGTAATGCTGAGAGACAAGTTACCGCCACCAAAGCTCAGCCGTATCGCCGGGGCGGATGTTTCTTTTTCGCGGGGTGATTCAGTAATGTACGCCGCCGTCGTCGTTCTCGATGCGGCAACCCTTGAAACAATCGACGAGGCCCTCGCCGTCGTCGCTGTCGATTTTCCCTATATCCCCGGCTTGCTCTCCTTCAGGGAAGGTCCCGCTCTTCTCGAAGCATTTCGGAAGCTCCGGACCAAGCCCGACGTCATAATTTTCGATGGTCAGGGTATAGCGCACCCACGCGGGCTGGGGCTGGCGTCACACATGGGACTTGTGCTCGACACCCCAACCATCGGCTGCGCCAAGAAGATATTGCTTGGAGTTCACGGCGAGCTCGAAATTGAAAGGGGTGCCCGGACTCCTCTTTACCACGAGGGCTCGACAGTCGGAGCAGCCTTGCGTACTAAAAGGAATGTCAAACCGGTGTATGTGTCCCAGGGCCACATGGTATCTCTGGACACGTCCCTTTCGATCGTCCTCGATACCTGCGGTGGATACCGTATTCCCGAACCTACCCGGCGGGCGCATTTGACCGTGAACCGCTTGAGAAAATCTTCAGTGCAAGATCAATGAAATAATATACGCAGAGAAACTGCCTTTTCAAAAATATCGAAGTAGCGATACATATAATCTTGACAACGATCGTTGGTACGTTATATTGTTTCGCCCGGTCATAAGTTGACCTGATTGACGATAATGGTTCTGCCATCCATCGGCTCCGCGTGTAAGCGGCGTTACAGAGCCGATCTAATCAAGTTTGTACCAACTTAAATTATTTTTTAATGGGAGGAAGAAAGAATGATCAAATCGAGACTTTGTGACCTGATCGGGATCAAGCATCCCATAATTCAGGCAGGCATGGGGCCCTTCAGCAACAACAACCTCTGCGTGGCCTCGGCCAACGCCGGCGTTTTGGGCCTGCTTTCCACGAGCGGCCTTTTCAACAAGGAAGACCAGCCCTGGGTTTACAATGCCTTTATCGACAGTGGTGAGGCCGACCGCGATGACGACATGGCAACGGCACTGGAGAAGGTGCTGAAGCGGACTTACCGGCTGGTGAAAGACCAGGGCGGTGTTTACGGCATCAACGTGATGGTGTCGGCGGAACTTTTGCCCCATTCCCACACGATGATCGATACGGCCATCCGGGTACGGGAAGAAAATCCGGACATGAAAAACAATTTCAAGGTGATATACACCTCCGCCGGAGATCCCATGGGCTGGGGAGAGAAGATCAAGGGCGCCGGATTCACATGGATGCATGTCGTACCCTCGGTGAGGGGCGCCCTGCGATGCAAGAAGGCCGGCGTGGACGTCATAGTCGCCTCCGGTCACGAAGGTGGATTCCACACATCATGGGAACCTGTGCATTCCATAGTCCTGCTTCCAGCGGTGGCGGAAACCGTGTCCGATGAAAAGACCCTGGTAATCGGTTGCGGAGGATTTTGCGACGGCAAAACACTGGCGGCGGCCTTCGCCCTGGGCGCGGACGGAGCCCAAATGGGAACGCGCTTCCTGGCGACCCAGGAAAGTGATTTTCATGAAATCTGGAAACAAGCCGTGGTCGAGGCAGGTGACAGGGCGACACTGATAGCCCGGGGATTCGTGGGACCCGCCCGTTGGCTGAAGTCACCCCGCAGCATGGAACACGCAAAAAACACGCTCCAAAAATCCCCCGGCGTATTTCTGGGAGTGCCCGACGACTACTCCACCATCGACATGTCCCTCATTAACTTCGAAATTGAATCCATCAAGGCTGTTTACGAAGGCAACAAGGAAAAGGCGCTTATCGCAGCCGGTGAGTCGGCCCAACGGATAAACAACATGCCGAAGGTAAAAGACATGGTCGATGAAATCATACGCGATGCCGAGGAAATTATGAAGAAAATGCCTTCCTACGTCGTATAACGATAGGAGTTTCAACAACAGGATCGCGTAAAAAAACCGGGATATAACTCCCGGTTTTTTTACGTTATAAAACAAGCAAAAAGTCATCATGTTTCGATTCTCTCAATTTCAAATATTACGGCGTTGTCATTATCCGGACACTGGAGTTCCTCCTTCTTGTTTATCCAATCCTCCCGAGGCGTCATGCGGCAATACGCCGTTAGATAAGGAATCATTCCCGCCAATGCATACACGCAAATACCCTCGGGCTGTTCCGGTTCTATCATGACCCCCCTTTTGAGATAAAAACTGTCTCCCGGCTGATATCCCGCGGAGCAATACCCCTTTACCGTTTTAACCGTACATTTTACGTCAAACATGTCCGATCCTCCTTTTCCCATTGCGATTTTCACGCCGTACCGGCGCCGACGTGCGGCTGTCTTCCCGTCACTTGTCCGTCGTTTCATCTTCGATCCAGGCCAGGTAAGAGGGAAGTCCGCCTGTGACAGGAACTTTTATTATTTCAGGAACTTCGTAATCGTGATTGTTCCTGATGCATTCTTCAACTTCATCGTAGCGGCCGGATCGTGTCTTGATAAAAACAAGAGCCTCCCCTTCGTTGTAGACCTTTCCCTCCCACCTGTAATAACTAGTGATATCCGTTACTTGTACGCATGCGGCTAGGCGCCTATCAATCAGCAACGAGGCCAACCGTCCCGCCTTTTCACGGTTTGAACAGGTGGTCATCACCATACACCATCCATCGATCGAAGCCATTGGAGTCTCCCTTTTTTTATGTTTATCGTCTATTAAAATACCATATTTCGACGGTTTCGTAAAAACCCTTCCTTCTCACTTCACATCTGCGGAAATAACGGTTTTTGTCTGACAAGATTGCGCAGAAGATATTATTGACATAAAAATAAAAAATATGTAAAGCTGACAAACGATCGTCAAAAAGGAGAACGATGCGATGAATAAAGAATTCCAGGAAATAGCAAAAAAAAGATATGAAGAGTTGCTGAAACAGCGGGAAGAAATCGACAAGGAAATTTTGCCGTTAAAAAAATATCTCGTCAACGTGGGTGTATTGAAAAAACAGACGCGCGGCAGAAGACCCAAAAAAGAAAGCTGAAAACGGCTTGGACGTCCCACATTATTTATTGTTATTGTTGATGTCGTAACCGTCCGTTATCTCGGTGCGGGTGAACACGGCCCTTACGTCGGGGACAAGCTTCTCAACGGCCTCCCGGCCTCCTTCTTCACGGTCGATGAGGGCGATCACCAGCTCCACCTCCAGCCCGGCTTCCCTGGCACGTTCGATCGCCTGGATCGTTGAACCGCCGGTGGTGATCACGTCGTCGAGAATAACCACACGCTCACCGGCATCCACGTTCCCCTCTATGGCGCTCTTTGTTCCGTGCCCCTTGGCTTCCTTGCGCACGGTAAAGGATTTGATCGGTCTCCCCCGTTGCCAGGATACGAGGGAGAGGGCGTTGGCAAGGGGATCCGCGCCCAGGGTCAGCCCCCCAGCCGCAGTAACGTCCCGGTCTTTCAGCATATCGAAGAGGACTGTCCCGATCAGGTTCATCCCTTCGGGGTCAAGGGTGGTGGTCTTGCAGTTGAAATAGTAGTTGCTCGTCTTTCCCGAGGCCAAGGTAAAGGGGGGATTGTCCCGGTATCTAAACGATTTCTCGATCACCATCTTTTTCAGCCGTTCTTTCGCCCTGTAATCCATTCTGGAAATCACCCCTCCATTAACCTTTTTAATTTCACCAGTTGCCCTGACTCAACTCGAAACGAACGGGAATCTCCACGGTCATCTCGAAAGGGACCCCCCGGCGGGTGGCCGGATCGAACCGCCAATCTTTAACCGCCCTCAAGGCGGATTCGTCGAGGATCTCGTACCCGGACGATTTCTTGACGGAAACCTCCTTCGGTCTTCCATCGATTCCCACCGTCACGGACAAGAGAACCAAGCCTTCCTGTCCCCTCCTGGCAGCGGAGGCAGGATAGCGAGGGGGAGGATTTTCCCTGTACCGGGGAACGGCCGGAGCGACCTCCTCGTCGGCTTGTTCCCTGTCTGCGGCATCATCCGTGGGCCGGTTCACCGAGACCTTTTCCGCCTCGTCAAGTGTCGTCGTCGTTGAGGGTACAGCATCCGTGCGTTGTTTTTCAACGTCTTTTTCAGTCTCTCCGTCGGGGGCACGTGCTTGCGAAACAGGCGACTCACGGGATGAAAGGGCTTTTCGCTCAACCTGCTTTTCGGGTTGGTCCACCTGTTCGGACCTGGAAGGGAATGAATTCTCGACCGTCGCAGCGGACTTAACCAGTGGATCGGGGACCACCGGCTCCGAGAAGGTGGCGTGGGGGGATAGATTTTCCGCCGATGTGTCCCTATGCAACGTTTCCGCGGGAGGGTTCGAAAGGGTGATGGTCACCTGCAGAGGATACGGACCGCATGAGCGGTACATGTCCGGTGAAAAAGGTGCCGGCAAATGAAAAGCCGCCACAACGCCATGGATCGCCAGGGCTGTGATAAAGGCAGCCAGGAGGGTGCTTTTCTCCCCTAAATTCATGGCCCCTCACGGCTATACGCGGCCGTTTCGAGAATCAAATCCACGATACCTGCAGATCGAAGGGCGTCCATGACAAACATGATGCTCTCGTAGGAGGCCTCTCGGTCTCCTGAAACAAGCACCTGACGCTCCGGGAAACGGCGATGGAGATCCATCACGCTTTTCGCCAATTCGGTTCGTTCCCTAGGTTCTCCCTCAAGGAATATCCCTCCGTCCGAAGAAACGGATACCACTATAACCGATTCTCTTTCGATGGAAGACGTGGTCGCTTCCGGCAGGTCCAACCTAAGCCCCCTGTGGACGGTCATGGTCATGGAAAACAAGATAAAGGCCACCAACAGAAGGAAGATGACGTCAATTAGGGGAATCATTTCTATGCGTGCCTTGTGTCGGTAGGGGCGGTCGATTTTCATTGAACACCGTTCCCTCCAAATCTATTTTTTTCCACGAGCATCTCCAGAATGGTGGCGTAGCGCTCGATCTCGTCGGTGGCCTTTTCCACCCGGTCAACGTAATAATTGTAGGGAATGAGGCTTAAAATGGCGATCGCCAGACCAAAGGCCGTGGTGATCAACGCCTGCCCAATTCCCGCGGTTACCAGTGCCGGGTTCTCGATCCCCGCCTGTCCCAGCATTGTGAAGGAATAGATGATGCCCGTGACCGTTCCCAGGATTCCCAGGAGCGGGGCCAGGGTTATCATGGTGTCCAAGACAGGAAGATAGCGTCGCATATGGGCGATTTCTTCGCCGGCGCTCATCTGCAGCGCGTCGCGAAGGGAAAATTCACGATGAAGCATGCCGCAGACAAGGACCCTCATCCGGGCGTCACGCGAACCTTCCGCTATCTTCCGGGCGCCTTCAATATCGTTTTTCTCCACTCTCTCCATGAATGCCGCCAGACCCTCGCGGTCGCTGCGTTTTCCGAACCGTATCCAGAACATGGCCCGCTCCAGGATAACAGTCAAGGCCAACACGGAACAAAAAAGCAAGGGATACATAACGGGGCCTCCCTGGTAAAAGTACTCAATCATGGAACTTCGGCTCTCCCTTCTGTACATATGGTGATTCATCGGGCGTTTCACGGGCCTCCCCCACCTGACCATGGGGAACGACGTGGTCGCCATCTTCCCCTCGCCGTCCCCGGTGGAGCAGATCAGCCAATATCTCCAGTCCCATCACGACAGAAGGAGCGGGCTGATGGATTATGTCGGCATCGATACAGTAAATACGTCCCGAGGCCACGGCGGGTACGGAGGACCATTTTTTCCACCGTTTCAAAACGGCACTTTCGTGCTTTTCTTCCGGGGCCATGGAAGCGTAAATTATCACGTCGGGTTCCCCGAAGATGACCATCTCCAGGCTCACCCTGGGATAACGGACCGGGGAGTCCCCGAATATATTGATGCCTCCGGCCATCTCGATGAGCCGGTCGTGAAAGGTTCCACGGCCCACAGTTATGAGGGGATCGTAGGAAATCTGGAAGAATACCCGCGGCTTCTCCCGCCCGGCCGTTCCGGCGACAACGGCGTCGATGCGTCGTCGCAGGCTGGAGACAAGTTGTTCCGCCCTCTCCCTACGCCCGGTTATCTCGCCCAGGTCGAGGATCATCTGAAGCATTCCATCAAGATCCCCGGGATGGATCACGTACACGGGGAAACCCGCCCGGGCAAGCTGCAGAACCGTCTCTTTAGGGTTGCCGTCGGCCGTCGCGATGATACAGTCCGGTTCGAGCGCGATTATGCGTTCCAGCGACAACGAGGCGAGCCCGCCCACGCGTGGAAGATCCTTCACCGCCTGGGGCAACGTGCTGTCCATGGTGACACCCACGACCTCGCTGTCGAGCCCAAGGGCGAACAGGGTCTCCGTTATATTGGGTGCCAAGGACACTATTCTCTGCGGTGAGGGCGGGATATCTACAGCCCGTCCCAGGGCGTCTATATATGTCGCCGCACTTGCGGTAAAACCCGAAAGGCACAGGCATAATGTCACAGCAACGAGAAATCGCGGCTTTCTCAAAAATATCACAGTAATCGTCTATCAACCTCCTGTCTGATTCCTAGAACCGAACAGACAGGCCGCCCTTGACGGTCCGCCCGGGCGCCGGATAATAGGTGTTGGCTAAACCGGGGATCCCCCACTGGTCGTTGTCGTATCCATAGGTAGAGTACTTCTCATCGGTGATATTATCAAGGCAAAGGAAGGCAGACAACTCCAATCGACCACTTACGTGGTTATGGCGCAGAGACAGATTTACCAAGGTGCGGCCTTCGAGTTTCTCCGTATTGTTGTCGAAGTCTTCCGCAAGATAGGCATCGCCCACATACTGCAACTCGGGTCGTAGGACGAAGTTCCCCGGTAGATATACTTCCAAGGCAAGGAATGACGCGGTGCGAGGCGCCAGGGGAACATCATTTCCACTGTACGGGCCTTCCCTGAATTCAGACCTGCTGAAGGTTGCGTTGCCCTCGATCATGAAGAGTTTTTCATATTCATACCGGGCATTCAATTCCAATCCCCGGTGACGGGTGGGATCCAGGTTTCGGTTGCGAAAGGCGATATCGTCCCAGGCAATCTGATTTTTCACGTCGATGAGGTATGCCGTCACACCGATACGAAGATTTTCCCATGGGAATAAACGAGTGCCTATCTCATAATTCCTGCTGGTTTCCTTTTCAAGGTCCATTAAAAACTCGCTGCCGAAGTTATAAGATGCCTGTTCGTCCAGGAAGGGATAGCGATAGGCGGCCCCGTAACGGATAAAAACATTGGACATATCTCCGGTAAGCCAGGTCAGCCCCGTTTCCCAGGCCTTGCCCCTGTGGATTTTTTTATTCTCCGCGAAAGCGGCGGTGGGATCGTAAAAGTCCCTGTAGTCGCCTTTAATCGACGTTCGCTCAACTCGGAAACCGCCGCTTAGAATCAGCGACGGCAGAATATAAAATTCGTCCCGCATGTATGATCCGACACTACGCTTCGTAAAATCAATAGCGTGCGTCTGCTCCGCGCGTTGCGCATCGGCAAATTTTTCAACATCCAATGTTTCATCGTAAAAGTCGACCCCGAGGGTCAGTTTGTTGTCGTGTCCCGCCATCGGTTTTTCAAGAACGTACTTCGGCATCAAGCCCAGGGTCCCCATTTCGAAGGCATTGTACTGGTTCGGCGCCCAGTATGACGGCATATCGGTTTCGAGTTCTTTCCTTCCGTAGGCCACGCCCATGGACAACTCGCCATATTCCCCGAGCAGCGCCTCTATCCGGAAATCGATGTTGCCGTAGGAGTCCGATGATTCGTCATTAAGGTTTTGAGCCCGCTTGCGGTTGATCGCCATTTCTTCCTTCGTCAGCGTCCCCGGCAGTTCGTAATCCATTTCGTTGTAGGAAAGCCCAAGGGACAGCTTCAGGCGGTCGGTCGCCTCGTAGCCCAGGTCGACGGCCCCGCCTTTCGACGAAAATTTCGACCTGTCCCGGTACCCGAAGGTCTTCAGGTGTTCACCGGAAAGGCTGTAGGAAAGTTTTCCCTCCGATCCCGCCACTCCCAGCCTTTCGTCACGCAGCCCGTAACTCCCGAACATTACCGAACCGTTTGCGGATGGAGGACCCTCCCCCTTTTTCGTTATGACATTGATAACGCCGGCCACGGCCGAATCCCCGTAAAGGACGGAGCCGCTGCCCCTGACCACCTCGATCCGATCCACCGTGGCCAGGGGAACCTGGAGCCAATTAACGGAGGCCATATCTGGACGATTCATGCGCCGCCCGTCGAGCATAACCAGTATCTTGCCGAAGGGGTTGTCTCCGCCCATACCGCGAAGATCCACCATGGCTTGGAAGGGATTGCCGGTGTATGATCTAACATTTATGCTTTCGAGTCTCTCCAGGACCTCCACGATGGAGACAGCCCCGGACTTCTCGATATCCTCGGCTGTAATGACGCTTACGTTGGCGGGAATCTTTCGCACCTCTTCCAACCCCCGGGTGGCAGTGACAACCACCTCGTCGAGTCTCACCGCTTGCTCCGGTTCATCGGCCTGGAGGACTGCATGCCGCCCGGAAACCAGAATCAACAGGACCACCAAACAAATCACACCGACATACCTTCCCATGTGTACGTCTCCTTGCAACAAATATGTGTTCGGGACGGCCGGCCTTCAAGACATTTCACCTCTTTAGCGGGGGGCCCCTTTTTCATCTCCTGAGAATCACCCGGGGGCAGCCGGTTTCACTGTCCCTATCCACCTTGACCTCTGTTTCGTACACCGATGCGATTCGTTCCTCCGTGATAACCTCTTCCGGCCTCCCCATGGAATGAACTCTCCCCCTTGAAAGGAGAAGCAGGTTTTCGCAGTAAAGGGCCGCGAGGTTGAGGTCATGGGTCACGGTCACGACGGCGATGCCCTCTTCACGGTTCAGATCCGTGATCAGATCAAAGACGGCCTTTTGATACTTGATGTCGAGAAAGGCCGTCGGTTCATCGAGAAGCATAACCTTCGGCTGCTGGGCCAGCGCCCGGGCGATGAGAACTCGCTGACGCTCGCCGCCGGAAAGCTCTCTCATGCTTCTCCGGGCGAAGGGAAGAACGCCCGTACGCTCCATGGCGTTCCTCGCGATGTCCCTGTCCCTGGATCCTTCAAAAGTGAACATCGTCAGGTAAGGCGCCCGGCCCATGAGGACGATCTCTTCCACGGTAAATGAAAATACCGGCTCGCTTTCCTGGGGCACCACGGCGATCAGTCGCGCCAGCTTCCGGCGGCTCATGCCCCCGATGCTCATGCCGTCCATCAAAACATCACCCCGGCCGGGCCTGAGGATGCCGTCAATCACCTTCAGCAAAGTCGTCTTGCCCGACCCGTTTGGACCGATGACACCCCAGGATTCCCCCGCCGACAAGCTCCAGGAGAGGTCCCGGATCACCCATGGGCCGCCCCCGTAGCGAAACCAGATATTTTCAAGAGACATCTTATTCATAGGACATCAATAGTGTTTTCGTTTCAGCAGGTACATGAAAAAGGGCGCTCCGCAGAGGGCCGTCACCACGCCCACGGGAAGCTCTACATAAGGAACTATGGATCGGGCCGCCGTGTCGGCAGCCATGAGGAAAGCGGCGCCGAAAAGAAAGGCCGCCGGCAGCAGGACGCGATGATCGGAACCGAAAACCATGCGCACCATGTGGGGGATGATAAGCCCGACAAATCCTATGATGCCGCTGAAAGCCACGGCCAGGGCGGTAAGCAGTGAACTTATGACAAAGAGTGTCACCTTGAGCCTCTCCACGTCGACTCCCAAGTACGCCGCCGTTTCCTCTCCCACAAGAAACAGGTTCAGGGGGCGGGCATGGGCGTAGGCCAAAACGAATCCCGCCGCCAGCAACGCAAAGAGCACCCCGAGATTGACCATGTCCGCGAACGCCAGGTTGCCCATCAACCAGTGGGTGATGTCGTGAAGCTGCCTGTCGGTGCTGATGGACAGGAAAAACATTATCAGGGCGGAAAAGAAGGCATTCACGATCACGCCGGCCAAAAGAAGAGTTGCGGGACGGATGGTCGATCCCGACCGACCCACAAAGAATACGAGGGCCATGGCGGTGAGGGCGCCAGCCAGGGAAAGGACGGGTCGAAGCCAGTATAGGGCGCCCAATCCCGCCGCCACGGCGACAACCGAGCCAAGGGCCGCTCCGCCCGAAATTCCGAGGATAAAGGGATCTGCCAGGGGGTTCCTCAATAACGCCTGGTACAGCGTACCCGCCGTGGCCAGTGCCGCCCCCACGATCGCGGCAAAGAGACACCTGGGCAGGCGGATATGGAAAATGATGACCTGCTCGACGGCGGCACTTTCGCCATTGTCGACCGGCTGCCCCCGCAGGAGGATTTCGAAAACACCGCGGAGATCCATCCCTCCTGGACCTGTGGCAAGAGAGATTACCAGTACCATCAGGAAAATCACCGCAAAACAGATTGTCACCGCCATGACGCGGCCAAGGGTAGCGCCTTCTTTCAAGAAAATCCTCGCACAAAGTCATGTCCGCAAGGCCGGAGGACGTGGACCCCGTAAAAGACGAGCCACGCCGTCCGCCTTCCGGTTTCGAGACAGCCTACGGTAAATGTTTTTCCGGATAAGAATGGTTCGTGACGCACCTCCCTCGAGGTTTTCCCCATGGAGCGGTATTCCGGCTCAGGGCATCCTACTTGTCCGTCTTCCCATCGCACCCGGGCGACAGTGACATTGATGGACGTTCGTTCCCTTTACGGCTGCGGGGCAGCGGGGGCTTTTCACCCCTCTTCCACACATCCATGGACATTATGAAAATGATTCGGAAAAGAACCCTTCAAACGGCGAAACTATAAAAAGATGCCCTGTTTTTGTCAAGGGGAATTACGAAAGGAATACTGTCTTTTTAATTTTTTCACAAAGAAATCATTATGATAACAATATTTCCCGCCACGTGAACCACGATCGGGACCATGAGATTTCTCTCGTACTCATAAATGACGGCCAGCAGTACACCTCCAAAAAGCTGAACGAGGGGCAGTGGAACTGTCAGCAAGTGCGCCGCCGCGAAGAGAAGAGAACTCGCGGCCAAGGCCGTCGCAAACCCCCAGGCCCTGAAATAACCGAAGATAATACCTCGGAAAAACATCTCTTCAGCCACGGGACCGATGAATCCAGCCACGACAAAGGCCAATAGGAGACCTCCCCTCGTCGGCGGAAGGGTCATGCCGATAATGGGCGGGGGTTCCCTCCCAAGCGCCAGGAGGATGCCCATGCCCATAAGGGCGAGCCCGAAGAAAAAACCAGACCAGGCAAGACCTCGTTTCACACCCGCCATCAACGAGGATGGAGAAAGACCGATATCGCTCAAGCCATGCCCCAAGACCTGCAACAAAACGATGATAAGGATCCCGTCGAAAAGACGGGCAAGCCCGATCGCGGTCAGGTAGGGGACTCCCGTCATTGAAACAAGGCAAACCGCCGTCGCTTCCACGACAGAGACGGCGATCACGCTCAAAAGGAGCAGTCTCGGGGCAATTCCTGTCTCCACCCGTTCATCCTCAACGTCCGGTAAGCCTCGAGCTGACTGTACCAGTGTTTGTTCGTCTCCAACCGAGAAAGAATTTCAGGTACCATGTCGGGCCGTCTCCGGTGAGACAAAGATCGGAACGCCATTGTTGACACACCCGTCCACTTGTCTTCGGCAAGCCGCAGGAGATCGGCTCGAGCACTCTCGTCCCGACTGTGCCGCAAGGCGCGCGCCAACCAGTATCGTTCAAGCGGCGGCATTTCCACCGCCTGGGTGCCGTAGCCGCCGTATCCCAACTCCCTGACCATGTCAAGACCCCGTTCATGGACGACCCGCAGGGCCGTCACCCTCTCGCTCTCGACCGTGGATACCAGCGACTGCCGCAGTTGTCCCTCCGGCGGTGAAGGACCGACGAGGGAAAGTACCAGCAGACCAGTGCCCGTCACGAGACACAGAACCGACGCGATGACAATGGACATCTCCTCCTTTTCAAGGTGGAAAAGTTCGGCCGCCCATCGGAACATTTTCAAGAGGACAAGGTAAAGCAGGAGCGGTGATGCCCACAGGAGACAGAAGAAAACGAGGTGTCGAAGCACGAGCTTCCGGTCCGTGGCATTGGAATACTCTGAGAGAAAGACATCCGGCCGCAGCATGAAATCAGCGAGGCCGGCGTATGTTACCGGTTCCAAACCATTATCGAGCGACACCGTATCTTCGCCCCGGTAACGTATTACCAGGTCGACGGATGCGGCGCATTTTTTCAAAACCAGGTATTCCCGTGCAACCAGCGTCTCTTTCAGGGTTCGTTTTGTTTTCGGGTCATCGAAACCTTCCAGCCGACAGGTCTTCTGAAGTCTCTGCTCCAGGGACTGCATGACGTGGGCGGGATAGAGGGTGTAACGGTAATAGCCTTCCACCAGCACAATGCCTGCCGTACTCCTTCCGAGCAGATTGTCCCTGATACAGGTGAAGGAGTCCCCCGACAGCAACAAAACAAACCAGGGTACGGCCGCCACCGGCAAACAGGCCAACGGAGAAAAGCGGGCCAAGGAAGGAAACGCCGGCCTGCCGCGGTAACCAATCGCGGCGGTCCCGAAAACAAGGGGCGGAACCAGAACCGTCGAAATTGTCCCGAGCATGGTGAGTCCATCATGCTTCATAAAGGCGTAAACGGCGGCTATCCATGGAATCACGAAGAGGAGAAGGATGTAACGTCGTCGGTTGAAAAGGTGATCCCACGCCCAGGCCGCTCCCAGCGCCGCCAGGCACAGCCCGGCGCCCAGGGTGAGCGTAAAAAAGAAAGCACCGAAAAAGGCCGACCCAAGATTGCCGAGGTCTTTCATCGCCCGCCCCGCCGGAACTGCCAGGTATCCCGCATCACTGATTTCACCAAGAGTGGCGAGCAACCGAACGTTTGAACCATATACCGCCGGAAAGGCAAGAAGGTGGAACAGCAAGAGACCGGCCGTCACGGAACCCGCCGGAGAAAAGCCTTTCCCGGCCCGCGAGTTAAGTGAGACCATGGAACACACCCCCTTCCCCACTTTTTTCGAACCACCCATAGACAAAAAAAGACGCCCCGGCGGCGCCTTTCCAGCGGAGAGATCCCCTCTACAGCTCGTGCTTCAGCAGGTCTTCCATTGTCCTTGTCGTCAGGTACGAAACCGGGATATCGAAAACCGTTCTCGCCCCCCTCAGACCTTCCCGGTTCAAACGATAGGCGGCGCGGGCATAGGCCACCATGACGCTCGCCGTAAAATGGGGATTACTCTCCAGTTTGAGCTTAAACTCGATTAGGTGCCGAGACCGGTCGGCGGTTCGCGCCGAACGGAAGACGAGGCCCCCGTGGGGCATGGCGTCATGTTTTTTCTGCATTTCTTCCGCGGTGATAAACGTGACACGGGTTTCGTATTCGGCAAAATAGTAGGGCATAGCGAGGATTGTTTCCTCGATCCTCGCCAAATCCGCCCCCTCTTCGGGAACCACGTAGCAGTCCCGCAGGTGTTTTTCCCCGGGGGTAAGCTCCGGCTCCTCCCCGGATCTCACCCTCTCGAGGG
>JAHDRK010000031.1 GCA_018433345.1 Syntrophobacterales bacterium
GACAACAAATGTTCCACCGTTGAGATTCGTGCCCCGTTGAGCCCCAGGGTTGTAGCCAAGGTGGTATCCGATACGTTGGAGGGCGTGGCCTTGATTATGTTGTCCCCGGCAAGATCTTTTCTGCAGAAGATAATGCCCTCTCCGATATCGGCGGGTCTGATGGTCATCCTGACCTTTCTGCCTGAATGAAGACCGACGCTTTTGCATGATACTTCTCGAGCCAACGTTTTTTGCATCAGAATATCCTCTTCCCAAACTACAGAAATTGTGTTTTTGGGGTTTCTATATATGCAACAATAATGCCACGATACAAAAATTGTAATGAACTGATATTGTTGTAAAATATTTTCACGTACCTGCCTTTTTTCACCACGATCTTCAAGAATTGATTCAAAAAGTGTGTTTTTATTGCAACAGTCCTTCTTCCTTCCTTCTTTTTTTATCTCTTCATGCCCCGGTAGAACCAGGGAGATTCTTATAGTCGGGTCGTTGTCCCATGTACCGTTCCCGTTCACTGAACAGGCATCCACAATATTGCTGGCGGTACATCTTCAGTTCCTTGGATCGGGCGATACCCTCTTTCCACCCCACTCTGAAGTCCAGGTAATAAAAAAGTGGCCCTTTTTCGCGGGAGAGGGTTTCGGCTATTTCTTTAACGGCGAAGTGATTTTGGAATTTACTATAAAAAAGGGTGGATGTAAAACCGTCAAATCCATCCTCTCCGGCAATCTGAGCGGTTCTGTCCAGCCTCAAGTGGTAACAGGGCTCGCAGCGGGATGTCTCCCTGAACACGACAGCGCGCATATAATCTTCCAGAGGATAATCCTCGGATACTATGAGCGGCAGATTCACTTTTTCAGCGTAATCGAGAAGGGTGTCGAGGCGTTTCCGGTATTCATAAAAGGGATGTATATTGGGGTTGTAAAAATAGCCGGTCACCTGGTGCCCTTCATCACGTAGCACCTTGAGGGGATAGATTGCGCAGGGAGCGCAACAGATATGAAGCAATAAATTCATCGTTCCTTTTCCTTCCCCCCGTCGCGCCCTTTTTCAAAAGAGCCGCTCTGTCCGTCGTCGTCTTTTTTCTTTATCTTCCCGAAGTGTTCGTACGCCCTTTGCGTGGCCACTCTTCCCCGGGCCGTTCGGTGGAGGTATCCCTCCTGGATGAGAAACGGTTCATAAACGTCCTCGATCGTGTTCTTTTCTTCTCCTATCGCCGCCGCGAGGCTGTCGATGCCCACAGGACCACCGTCGAACTTTTCTATCACTGCAAAGAGAATAGTCCGGTCCATGAGGTCGAATCCCCTGTGATCCACGTCCAGCATTTCAAGCGCCCTTCGCGAAACCTCTCCGGTTACGACGCCGTCGGCCTTCACCTGGGCGAAATCCCTTACCCGACGAAGCAACCTGTTTGCCACTCGGGGCGTTCCCCTGGAACGCCGTGCGATTTCTCTCGCGCCGGAGGGATCGATTTCTATGGAAAGAATACGGGCCGATCGGGTGATGATAGTGGCAAGGTCCTCTTCGCCGTAAAATTCGAGCCTGAATGTCATACCGAAACGATCCCTAAGGGGAGAGGTAAGGAGGCCGGCGCGCGTGGTCGCGCCCACAAGTGTAAAGCGGGGAATGTCCAGCTTCACCGATCTGGCGGAGGGGCCCTGGCCTATTAGGATATCGATGTAGTAATCTTCCATTGCCGGATACAGCACTTCTTCAACTACGTGGGATAAGCGGTGGATCTCGTCGATGAAGAGAATGTCGTGGTCGTTGAGGTTCGTCAACATTGCCGCCAAGTCGCCGGGACGTTCGATAACAGGGCCGGAAGTGACCTTCAGTTCCACGCCCATTTCCTTTCCCATGATATGGGCGAGGGTCGTTTTCCCCAGCCCGGGAGGTCCATAAAGGAGAACGTGGTCAAGAGGTTCACGTCGGGCGCGGGCTGCTTCAATAAAGATGGAAAGATTTTCTTTGATGGTGTTCTGTCCTATGTACTCGCTCAGCGAGCGGGGACGCACCGAGCTTTCATATCCGGCTTCTTCCTCCGACTGTAAAGGGGTTATTATTGTCGTGTCCATCAAAACGAACCGTTATTGTTTCGAAAGGTGTTTGAGTGACTCGGTGAGCAACCTTTCCAAGGTTATTTGATCGTCGCATTCCTTATATATAAGGTCAACGGCTTTTTTGGCCACCGATTCCTTGTATCCTAGATTAACAAGTGCGGACAGGGCGTCGTCGACAACGGCGCCACGATCGGGTCGACGCCGCAACCCGTCTTCATCATCGAATGCCAGTTTTCCTCTCAACTCGAAAAGGAGCCGTTCGGCCGTCTTACGACCCACGCCCGGAATCGTCGTTAGGCGGTTAATGTCCTCGGTTATGATCGCATCCCTCAGATCTTCGGTCGAGATCCCGGATAGAATGTTGAGAGCCAGCCGGGGACCTATGCCCGTTACGGCTATCATACGCTGGAAAATGGCCTTTTCCTGCGCCGTGTAAAATCCGAAAAGTGATATAGTGTCTTCACGAACATAGGTGTGAACGGCCAAGGTTATTGTTCCGCCTTCGTCGGGAAGTCGGTAGAAGGTGCTGAGGGGTATCGACACACCGTAACCGATCCCGTTTACATCTACAACGATGTGTCGTGTGGATTTGCGGATAAGCGTGCCCCGCAGGCTGGATATCATTCAAGCCGTCTCCTTTTTCATGGTGTGAGCGTGGCATATGGCCATTGCCAGCGCGTCCGAGGCGTCTGCCGGAGGAGGGGAGGGAAGATTCAGTAGTGCCTTGACCATGTGCTGAATCTGACGCTTCTCCGCCCGACCGTAGCCGACTACCGCCTGCTTGACTTCCAGCGGGCTGTATTCATACACCGGAAGTCCCCTGAGAGGCGCCGTCAGCATTGCCGCTCCCCGCAGATGACCTTGCCGTATGAGACTTTTTACGTTCTTTCCATAAAATATCGTTTCGATGACCAGGACGTCCGGCTTGCGTCTGTCGACGATCTCCAGGAGCGTTTCGAAAACCATCCTGAGCGATTCCGACAGCACACTGCCCCTGGAAGGCCTTATCTCTCCATGCTCCAGGTGTAATATCCCCCCGGGGGTCTTCTCCACAATTCCATATCCCGTGACCCGCGTTCCGGGATCTATGCCTAGAATGATCACGGTGATGCCGGTTCCTTTCCCCGACGCTATCCTTTATTGCCTAAAGATCAGCTTAGACGTTCCATCACCTCGTCGGGTATGTCGAAATTGGCGTAGACGTGCTGAACATCATCGTTGTCGTCCATCTTTTCCATGAGCTTTAAGACCTGGGCGGCCGCCTGCTCGTCGGAAAGAGATACTGTAATACTGGGGATCATAGCGATTTCGGCCGACAAATAAGGAATCTCCGCCAGGTCGAGGGCGTCTCTTACAGACTCGAAATCTTCGGGAGCGGTTATGATTTCCAGCTCAGTCCCTTGGTCTTTAACGTCTTCAGCGCCGGCTTCGAGGGCTATTTCCATGACCCTGTCTTCATCAACCGCTTCCTTTGACACTACGATGTCGCCTTTCTTGTCGAACATCCAGGCGACACATCCGTTTTCGCCGAGGTTTCCGCCGTGCTTCGAAAAGATATGCCTGATTTCCGATACGGTACGATTTCTGTTTTCCGTCATTACCTCTACGAGAACGGCGACTCCACCGGGACCGTATCCTTCATATATCGCCTCTTCATAGGAATCGGCCCCCCCCAGTTCGCCCGTTCCCTTTTTGATGGCCTTTTCTATGTTATCCTTGGGCATGTTTTCCTCTTTTGCGGCGGCAATGGCTTGCCTCAAGCGGGAATTGCCTTCCACGTCTCCGCCCCCCAGGCGGGCCGCGAGAGTGATTTCCTTGATCAGCTTGGTGAATATCTTTCCACGCTTGGCGTCAATGGCGTTTTTTTTCCGCTTTATGGTACTCCATTTAGAATGGCCGGACATGAATTCAACTCCTCATAGAATGGGTAAATCGGCTAATGTTTAACACACCGTAATTGCGCTTGCAAGGGGCCCCGGCTCTCCCTGTATCCGCATCAAGAGAATACTTTCGTCTCCCTTAGCGGATTGCGGGTTATCCGGCTTTCAAGATGAATGCATCAAGGTGTGCTCTTGAAGAGCCATAAAGGACGTGTCCCGGCCCTTCGGTCTTGTAAAGGATAAAAATCTTTCTCTTCCCTGGAAGTAGCATGGAAGGAGAAGGAATGGTTGGTGAAATGTCAAGTTTAAAGATTTGACCCCGTAAAATTTACATAAAAAATTCGGCGGCGTCCTACTCTCCCGCCCCAAAAGGAGCAGTACCATCGGCGCTGGAGAGCTTAACTTCCGTGTTCGGGATGGAAACGGGTGTTTCCTCTCCGCTATAGCCACCGAATACTTTGATGACAAAATGCATATCGCAAATGAACAAGACCTGAGATTATATATAAAGACAAAAATTATGGCCAAGCCGCACGACCGATTAGTATCAGTAAGCTGAGTGTGTCGCCACACTTACACCTCTGACCTATCGACCTCATAGTCTCTGAGGGGTCTTCAGTTTTGATGTCTCCATCAAAAGGGATATCTTATCTTGAGGTGGGCTTCCCACTTAGATGCTTTCAGCGGTTATCCCTTCCGAACGCGGCTACCCAGCTATGCCGTTGGCACGACAACTGGAACACCGTAGGTTCGTCCATCCCGGTCCTCTCGTACTAGGGACAGCTCCTCTCAAATATCCTACGCCCGCAACAGATAGGGACCGAACTGTCTCACGACGTTCTGAACCCAGCTCACGTACCGCTTTAATTGGCGAACA
>JAHDRK010000026.1 GCA_018433345.1 Syntrophobacterales bacterium
GGAGCAGTGGTGGAAGGATGAATTCGGTCTCGAGGTGGTATTCAGCCAGGCGGCTGCGCCCCGGGGGACCATGTATCTTCCCATCCTGCAGCAGATGGCCCGTTCAAAGCCCGATTTCATTTGGTATATAAGCTCCTGGTTTACCGACACGGAGTCCTTTGCCAAACAGTGGACGGACTCGGCGGCCAGGGATATACCGGTCAGTTTTTACGGCGGAGTGGCGCAGACGAGCATCTTCTGGCAGATGACAGGCGGTAAGGCCTTGGGCACCGTCACTTCATGGATGGAGACGGACATCCCCATGACGGACAAGACGAAACCTTTCTATGAACTTGCCAAGAAACACAATATCCCGACTCAGCAGCATGTGCACCTTGCCTACGGGGACATCTACTTCTTCAAGAAGGTGATCGAGACCGCCGGCGGCGTGGACGACATCGACAAGCTGATCCAGGCGATGGAGACCGAAGAGACGACCTTCTCGCTGGGCACGATGAAGTACGAGGATGAGCGCATCAAACCCTATTTCCATTCGAAAAGGCGCGTTGATCCTAGGGATCCTACAAGGGTGACCTACCCGGGGCATTTGTATCAGCCCATCGCCCAGTTCCAGAACGAGGGTAAGGCCAAGATCATCGGTGGTTCCTGCCCGGAGCACGAAGAGTTTTGGAACCAGTACGGGACCTTTGATGATTACGTTATGCCGGCCGAATTAAGGAAGAGGTAAGGTTCATTCTTTAGCGAGTTGAACGGTGTGTAACAGGGGTGCCTCCAAGGAGGGGGCCCCCTCGATTTTTTTCAGTTCATATCTTCGTTTTTGCGGGACCGCGGTACAGGTACCGATCCAGCATCCTGTGGTAGGTGGTCCATGATTCCTCGTCGGACGAGTTGTCCATGTGGAGCTGGAATGCGTTCATCTTGGCGTCCATGTCATCCACGAAATTGACCATTAAGGCCTCGAGCGTCTTTGGCCGTTTCGGCGATCCGAATTCGAGCACGCCGTGATGGCTGATGAGGATGTGTTTCAATTCAAGGGCCAGTTGCTCGGGGAATCCCTCTACTTTGTCTATCATTCGTTCCACCATTTCCGCGCCCAATACGATATGTCCCAACAGGCGCCCCTCGTCCGTGTACTCTATGATGGAATTTAAGGAAAGTTCGGCGATTTTGCCGATGTCATGGAGTACTCCACCGGCGATAAGCAAGTCCCTGTTGACTCCTTCGTAATGGTCGGACATGCGCTCCAGAAGTTGCACCACGGAAAGGGTGTGTTCCAGTAAACCGCCCACATAGGCGTGGTGAAAGCCCTTGGCCGCAGGAGCGTACTTGAAGGTGTGGACTATGTGGCTGTCGTTGAAAAACTCTTTCAGCAGATTTCTCAAGGGGGGGGATTCTATTGTCTCTATGATTTTTTCTAGATTGGTGAACATCACTTCTACGTCAAAACGGGAGGCGGGCGCGTAATCGGAGGGATTAACGCCGTCGCCGGAAGCGGGAATACAGTCAAAAATAGACAGTTGAAGTTCGTTTCTGAAGCTTACGGCCCGTGCCTGCACCTCGATCAAGTCTCCCTTTTTGAAACGGTCGTTGATTTCCAGCGCCTCTTCCCAGACGCGGCCTTCCACTTCTCCCGTCTTGTCTCGGAGGCGAAGGCTTAGATAGGGTTTACCCTTCTGGGACACGGCCAAGTTCTTTTCCACGACCAGGAAGACCGTCCTTATCTTGTCTCCGGGCTTGATATCTTTTGCGAATAATGTTTTGTTCGTCTTCAAAATTCCACCCTCGTGTAGTTTGTGTAGACGTTCATCCTCCCGTTTCGAACGTACCCGATAAGCGTTATACCGGCCGTAAGGGCAAGCTCTACAGCCCCAGATGTGGGAGCCGAGTGGGATATAATGACAGGTATGCCCTGTATCCATGCCTTTTCGGTGATTTCCCGCGATATCCGCCCGGTGGTCAGAACGGCATATGATCCACCGTCCATGCCGTTTTTCAGGGCGTAACCTGTGAGCATGTCTATGGTGTTGTGTCTTCCTATGTCCTCGCGCAAACATAGAATTCTCTCGCCGTCGGCAATTGCCGAGCAGTGTGTGCCTTTGGTGATTTCATGAATCGCCGTGGCGGCCAGCAGTTCTTCCATCAACCCCAACACCCGTTGGGCCTTGATTGACAGAGAGGAGTCAACCGGTTTTGCAGGGAGGGTTCCGGCTTTTCCCCGTGCCCCGCTTGACATAATTTTACGGGCGCCCCTTTCGGAGGTTTCCTTTCCCTTGGTGATCACCCGAACCCGTGGGATCGTATCGTCGATTTCAATTCCACTGATGTTCTCCATGGCGACTATTACATTTTCTGATTTCAGGTATCCAAGGGCTAGTTCTTCCAGGTGCATTCCCGCGCAGGCGATCTCGACCAGCAATCGGTCGTTGAGCCATATCTCCAGTGTCATTTCCTTGATAATGGGTACGACTTTTCTCTCGGGACACTCTCCCTCATATTGCATTACGGGCAATTCCAGGATCGGGAGGGTCATCTCTTTTCTCTTTCTCGCAGTCTACGTTCGTTTCCCACGCGAATCGTGAGATTCGTTTTGTCAAAGTATTCCATGAGCGGAATGATGTATTTCCGAGACAGGCCCGTCATCTCCTTGAAGTCGGCCGGCGTGAAGCGTTCTTTTTCAAGGAGGCGGGAACGGTACTCGGTCTTGAGCCTCTCCAAGGCCCCGCGGTCGAAATACATATCGTCGTTTATCTTTATCAGGATATTCTCCTCGACGAGGTGGGCAAGTATCTTTTTCGTATCCCCCTCTCCCGCCTCCAAGCGTTCGATAACCTCTTTTGTCGAGGGCGGCGTAAGCCCTGCTTCACGATAGACCTTCACAAGGCTGTTCTTCAGTTTTCCCATGTCTCCGCCGAGACGCACGTCATGGCCCTTCCGGGCTATCGAATCTCCGTCGACCGAGATGAGCACCCTGTTTTCCAGGTCAAGCAGGGCCTTGTTAAACAGTCTTGGGGTGATCCGACGTCTTAGAGATATGCGCAGTTCTTCTCTTGATGGGCCTTTCTTCAGGGGGAATCGGCGGTGGTAGTCGTCCAGATATGTCAGTATGTCCCTGGTCAGCTTTTCGTAGGCACCCCATGATATGGCCCCGCGTTCTTCCCTGTCGAGAAGGAGCGCACTTTTTGTCGAGAAAAGCTCTTCCAAGACAGCCTGCTGTTTCCCGGGTGAAATTCCTGTTCTCGTAACCAATCGGTTCAGCGATATACCCTCCAGGCCTGAGCGCTTGAGAATGATTTCCGTTTTCTCCCTTACGCCTCCCCTGTATATCGCGTCCATCTCGTTCAAGATATCCGTGTATGGTTTACGGGGTTTTGTCCCCATGGGATCGATTACGGATCCACCTCCGATGGTCGTCACCGGAGAATAGCTGCGTATGACGAAACGGTCGCCGGTCATGGCCACGGTGGGTTCCTCCAGTAGAACCTGCGCGTACGCCTCCTCGCCAGGCGTGAGATTTTCCCTGTCAAACAGGCAGACACGGCCCATGATCTCGGCCGTTCCTATGTGAAACCTCACGAGAGCGCGATTTTTCAGGGCACGCCCTGCGGTCGGTAGAAGGCGGATAAAGATATCCATTCGCGACGAGGGTTCGAAAATCATGGGGTGAGCGATTACATCTCCCCTGCGTACCGCTTCCTTTTCAAGACTCTGGAAATTTACGGCCGTTCTGAAACCCGGTTCCGCTTCCCGCCTGGTTTCGCCGTGGACCTGGATGCCCCTTACCTTCGTGATTTCGCCGGATGGAAGAATGGTGACCGTATCGCCCACGGCGACGCGGCCTGACGGCATGGTCCCCGTAACAACCGTTCCGAAGCCTTTAATCGTGAAGACTCGATCGACGGGGAGCCTGAAAATGTCCGGCCGGTCGCTGATTTCCATTTCAACGACCATAGTCCTCAGTACGTCGACAAAGTCCCGTAACCCCTCCCCTGATTGTGCGGAAAGGGGAATAAGGGGCGCGTCCTCCAAGAAAGTTCCGTGGAGAAAGTCTTCAATTTCCGATTTTGCCAGTTCGAGCCACTCATTATCCACGAGGTCGATTTTCGTCAATGCCACCAGCCCCATGCGTACATTGAGAAGTTCGCAGATAGACAGATGCTCCCTGGTCTGGGGCATGATGCCTTCGTCCGCGGCTATGACAAGGACAACCATGTCGATGCCGGCGGCACCGGCCACCATGTTTTTGACGAAACGTTCATGGCCGGGGACATCCACAATTCCCACGAAGGTTTTATCGTCCAGCCTGAGGGGAGCGAATCCCAGTTCGATGGTGATCCCCCGTTCCTTTTCTTCCTTCAGTCGATCTGTGTCGACCTTCGTAAGAGCTTTGACGAGTGTGGTTTTCCCGTGGTCTACGTGCCCCGCCGTGCCCAGTACAATATGTTTCATGGGCCGCCATTATCTCCCGGATGCCTATCCATGGTATTAAGGCCTACAATTATGCCAAGATACGGGCAGTCAAGGTCGTCAAGGTTTATGAACGGCAGGCTACCAAAATACGAATATTTCCACAACTGGAAAAGGAGAAGGCAAGTGACGGCAAGGCATAGACTTTACCGAGAGCTTCCCTCGGTGCTTTGTAAAACTCTTCCTGTTGTGATAGAAGTTCGATCATGCGGCTGCTTGGTATCGATTACGGGACGCGGCGTATAGGGGTCGCCGTCAGCGATGAGCTTGGGATCACAGCCCGGGCGCTGTGCACGATCGTCCGGAAGACGCTGGGATCGGATCTGGAGAAAATTGCCGGAATAGCAAGGGAGAAGGAAGTGCAAGCCGTAGTTATCGGCTATCCACGAAGATTGAACGGCAGCGAGGGCGTGGAGTGCGAGCGTGTGTCACGTTTCGCACAGCGGTTGGAAGAGAGTTGCGGGTTGCCCGTGATTGCCGAGGACGAGAGCTTTACCTCCAAGGATGCCGAGGAGATACTCCTCGAGGCGAACATGAGTAGGAAGAAGAGAAAAGAAGTGATCGACAGGGTGTCGGCGATGCTCATTCTCCAGAAATACCTGGACAAGTTGAACTGCGGCAAGGTTGAAGCGGATGATGAAAGGTAAAAGAATCGTCACGCTCGTTATTGCAGTGTTCGTGGTAATGTTCGTGGCATCGGCGGTTCTGACATCGACATGGCTGTATTGGTACGCGCACTCGCCCCTCAATCCCGATCTAGGTGCGGTGACCGTGTATATACCGCCTGGTTCCGCCTTTGTTAGCATAGCAGAGATGCTGGAAAGGGAAGGGCTCATCGATAATCGTCGCCTTTTTTACCTGTTGGCGCGTATCAGGAACGTCCACCACGACTTGAAGGCGGGGGAATACGAACTGTCGGGGGGGTCGACTCCCCTGGAATTGATGGACAAGTTGAGGCGGGGCGATGTCAAGGTCCATTGGGTGACGATCCCCGAGGGGTTGAACATGTTCGAAGTGGCCGACCGATTTGCCGCCCGCGGATTCGTTGACCGGGATCGATTTGTCGCCCTCTTGAGTGAGGCAGATTTTCTCGCATCGCTCGGTATAGAGGCGGACAGCGCCGAGGGATACCTCTATCCCGACACATACGCGGTCACCCGGTCGGCAAGAGAAGAAGACATCATCCGGTTTATCGTCCGACGCTTCCACGAGGAAGTGTCCGAAGAGATGGTCCTGGAGGCTGAAAAGCTGGGATATTCATTCTATGAGATTCTCACCATCGCCTCGCTTGTGGAAAAAGAGGCGAGGGTGAAAGAAGAGATGCCCCTCATATCGGCCGTATTCCACAACCGATTGAAAAAGGGCATGAGACTCCAGAGCGATCCCACCGCCATTTACCTGGTGGATGATTTTGAAGGCAGGATAAGGCGAAGGGATCTCCAGCGACCGACCCCTTACAACACTTACCGGATTTCGGGACTGCCGCCGGGACCGATCTGTAATCCGGGGATAGAGGCAATCAGGGCGGCCCTGAACCCGGCCCCTGTGGACTATCTTTATTTCGTCTCCAAGAATGATGGCACCCACCATTTTTCTACGTACCTTTCCGATCACAACCGCGCAGTCATAAAATATCAAATTAAAAGAGAAAAATAACTTTTTTTTGCTTGACAAAGAAGATCTGCCTCCCTATAGTCGAAACTAAGTGGAGAAAAGTGGATGGATGTGGAGAGATGGATTCTTTGCCGGTATTCAGAGGAAGATTTTACCACACCATTGACGAGAAGGGCAGGATTATATTCCCGTCCAAACTCTGTGATATATTCGCGGAGCACTATGACAACAGGCTGGTGATCACGAGTTGGGACGGGTATTTGCTTGTCTTCCCCTACAAGGAGTGGGCGTCGATCGAAGAAAAGATGTTCCAGCAGTCCATCATTCGAAAAGAGGTCCGTGAGTTTCAAAGATTGTTCATGTCGGGAGCGGTGGACTGCGTGCTGGATTCGCAGAGAAGAATACTTATCCCGCCTTCATTACGGAAGGAAGCCGCCCTTGAAAAGGAGATCGTTACGGCCGGTATGGGGCGGAGCGTTGAAATATGGAATAAAGATCGTTTCGAGGCTGTAATTGAAAAAACAAGCATGAATGCCGAGATCCACAGCCAAATGATGGCGGATCTGGGGATTTAGAAATGGGGGACGTCTTTCACAGGCCCGTAATGCTGGAAAAGGCGGTAACTTCCTTAAACCCGAAGGGAAAGGGGGTTTACGTGGACGGTACTCTGGGAGGTGGAGGACATGCGGTCGAGATCCTCAGGCGATCGGCGCCCGATGGGGTGCTCATTGGTATAGACCGTGACGAAGAAGCCCTCGAGGAGTCGAAACGAGTGCTGTCGCCCTTCAGGGGCCGGACGATCTTGGCACGGGGGAATTTTAGGGACATAAAAGAAGTAGTTGCGGGACTCGACATAAGCTACGTCGACGGAATCCTTCTTGATCTCGGCGTTTCATCCCATCAGTTAGGCAGTGCTGCCAGGGGTTTCAGTTTCACCGAGGACGGTCCTCTTGACATGAGAATGGACCGGCGGGATCGTCTCACCGCTTACGATATCGTCAATACGTGGCCTGAAGCCCGACTGAAAGAGATCATACAGGATTATGGCGAGGAGAGAGCCGCCGGCAGGATTGCACGAGCGATCGTGCAGTCGAGACAGCGGGCGCCGCTGAACACAACGGGGGAATTGGCGGCGATCATTGCGAAAGCCTTGGGAAAGAGAGGCGGGAAGGAGAAAATACATCCCGCCACAAGAACCTTTCAGGCGCTTCGCATCTGCGTCAATAGGGAACTGGATGATCTTACGGCGGCAATAGAAGGCTGTATTGACATTCTAAGGCCGGGAGAGGGACGGCTCTCGATCATATCGTTCCACTCGCTGGAAGACAGGATCGTGAAACGTCTCTTCCGGGAGAAGGAGCGGCCCTGTAGCTGTCCGCCCCACTTACCCTTTTGCATATGCGGGGCAAAGGCGTCCCTTCGGTCCGTCGGCAGGCGGGCACTCAGGCCTGCTCCCGAAGAAGTGGCCGAAAACCCGCGGGCGAGGAGCGCCCGTTTGCGTACCGTGGAGAGACTCTGACCCATCATGAGGATCGACGGTCAAAAACATAAGGTACGGGCTTCCCACATCGCTGTCGGCGTAGCGGCGATCATGGTCGGAGGTCTCATGTATGTGTGGTTTCAGGTGAATATCACAAAAATGAATTACGCCATCGCCCGGGAAATACAGATGCAGGAAAGACTCGTGGAAGAGGGGCGGCTGCTGCGGATGGAGATCGAGGTGCTGAAATCCCCCGGGCGGCTCGAAAAAATCGCGAGGGAAACATTGAAAATGAAGTACCCCGAAAGCGGTCAGGTGGTAAGGCTCAATGAATAGGAAGGCACAAAAATGGCTCAGGTTAAGGGTTGCGCTGCTGTCGGTGATTTTTTGCGTCCTCTTCGTGGGGCTGTTGTCAAGGGCCGCCCATCTACAGATCATCTGCGGCCAAGCGCTGAAAGATCTGGGTGATCGACAACACACGAGAAACCTGGAGGTCTGTCCCGAGCGAAAGAAGATCGTCGATAGAAATGGACAGACCCTCGCCGCCACCGTTCTCGCCGATTCCATCTATGCCGATCCTTCTAAGGTAAAGGACCCTGGGAAGGCCGCGGCACAACTCTCCAATGTTATCGGTGTGGACCGATCTCGAATTCATAAAGCCCTTTCACAGCGCGCGAACTTTTGTTGGATAGCCAGGCAGGTCTCACCGGAGGAAAAAAACCAAGTCGTGAAGCTGGACCTCGAAGGGATATACACCGTAAGTGAGCCGAAAAGGTTCTATCCGCACCGGGAACTGGCTTGCCACGTACTCGGGTTCGCGGGTGTCGACTCTTCCGGTCTCGAAGGACTGGAGCTGCAATACGACCGTTATCTCAAGGGCGCGCCTCGAAGTGTTCTTTGGGGGAGGGACGCAAAGGGCAATGCCATTTACCGTGCCGGGGACGGAGTGGGGGGACGGGACGGCGGGACGGACCTGGTTCTGACCATAGACGGAAAAATCCAGCATATAGCCGAACTGGAACTTCAAGAAGCCGCCCTCAGAACGGGAGCAAAAAGCGGCAGCGTAGTGGTCATGGACATAAAGACGGGAGAGGTGCTTGCCATGGCCAATATACCTTCATACAATCTGAACACGTTTAAAGATTGCACCGCCGACGTTCGACGGAATCGAGCGGTGACGGATACCTTTGAACCGGGTTCTGTTTTCAAGCCCTTTGTTTTCGCCGCCGCCTTGGAAGAGGGCGTCATCTCGGAGCATGATATCGTCGACTGTGAAAATGGGGTCTATTTCGTTGGAGGCCGTACGATCAGTGAGGCGCAGCGGAAAAAATACGACAAACTGACAGCCGCCGAGGTAATCAAGTACTCCAGCAACATAGGCATTGCAAAAATTGCGGCCAAGGTCGGCAGGGACAGGTTGCACGAGTACATTACCTCCTTTGGTTTCGGATCCAAAACAGGCATAGATCTTCCCGGTGAAGTGGGGGGAATTCTCCGTGAACCCGGCGAATGGAGGCCCGTCGATTTTGCCGCCCTATCCTTCGGTCAATGCCTGTCCGTCACGGCCGTTCAACTTGCGGCGGCCATGTCGGCGATTGCGAACGACGGGGTACTGATGAAACCCTTTATCGTAAAGGCCACGGTGGCCGACGGTAAAGTGATGAAAGAATTTTCCCCCACCCCGCTACGCCGGGTTGTGTCCCCCCGTACCGCACGGAGGGTGACCGCCGTGCTCAAAGAAGTCGTTGAAAGCAACGACGGGACGGGAAGGGCCGCCCGTCTTTCCATCGTTCCCGTGGCGGGCAAGACCGGGACTTCTCAAAAATTCGACTTTTCACAGGGTCGTTATTCCACCAGCAAGGTGGTTACGTCCTTTGTGGGTTTTTTCCCGGCGGATGATCCCCGGATGACTGTTCTTGTTGTGTTGGACGAGCCTCAGAAGGAGCGATGGGGTGGAATGGCGGCGGCACCGGTCTTCAAAGGGATATCGGAACACATTTTGACCTGTTTCAACCGTGATATTGACCTAAGTAGAATGGCGGAGGAGGGGGGCGTGGAACCGGAGATGTTGATAAAGCCCGCCTCCATGTTTTCTTCTCCTGTAATAGGCGCTATGGATCCGGTTATTAATACAAGTTCTGAAGTACCAGTTTTCGATTTTACGGGCCTGTCCATGCGCGATGTGCTGAAGGCAGGCAAGGAATTGGGAATCGATATCAGGGTTTCCGGAAGCGGGTGGGCGGTAAGCCAAACTGTACATGCGCCGGCCGTTCCCGGAGACAGGCCTCGGTGCTATGTATCGTTCAGCAGCGATATCAGGTAGGGGGCTGGAATTGGATGGAACTCAGGCAGGTTTTTCATAATCTTCCGATTATAGATATCGTGGGGGATCGTTCGGGACAAGTAAGACAGATCGCCTATGACTCAAGGTCCTGCGTTCCGGGGTCCCTTTTTGTGGCAGTGTCCGGCCTAGTTCATGACGGCCATGATTTCATCGATGACGCCGTGAAAAGGGGCGCCGGGTTTGTGATACACGAAAAAGATATCGCCGTTCCCCGGGGAATAACGGCCGTTCGTGTCGCCGACAGCCGTCTTGCCCTCGCCTTGGCGGCAAAAAATTTTTACCGTGATCCATCGTCAGATCTTGTGATCCTGGGGGTGACGGGAACGAACGGGAAGACCACGGTCACCTACCTGCTCGAGGCCGTGCTCCGAGCGGCGGGTTACAAGACAGGTGTCGTGGGGACTGTGAATTATAGATTCGGCGATATCGCCGTGGCTTCGGCGAACACCACGCCGGAGTCTCTCGATCTTCAACGAATTCTCAGGACCATGGCCGACGAAGGGGTGACCCACGTGATTATGGAGGTATCCTCCCATGCCATCGACCTGCAACGGGTTGCCGGGGTCGATTTCAATGCCGGTGTTTTTACCAATCTCTCGGCGGAGCACTTGGATTATCACGGTACTATGGAAAATTATTACGCCGTGAAAAGGAGTTTTTTCCAGAATAGTCTCAAGGGTAAGACCGTGCTCGTGAACGGGGACGACACGTGGGGACGCCGCCTTGCCTACGATGTCGAGGGGTCGGTTATTTTCTTCGGCCTTTCGAAATCCTGTCACTTCCGCGCGGTAGCCCCGCGGATCACCCCTCGGGGGATGCACTTCATGGTTGAAACGCCGCGCTCCGCTTTCTCCGTCGAATCACCCCTCACGGGTGCCTTTAATCTTTCTAACGTCCTTGCCGCCGTGGGGGCGGCATCCGCCCTGGGAATCGAAGATCAGGACATCGCCGAGGGAATCAAGAACATGGCCGCCGTTCCCGGGCGTCTCGAACGGGTATCTGTCGGTACGGAGGAAGATATCCATGTATATGTCGATTACGCTCACACCGGCGAGGCGCTTCGCAACGTTCTCGAGACACTGGGGAGCTTCCAAAAAAACAGGTTGATCACTGTTTTCGGTTGCGGCGGAGACAGGGACAGGGCGAAACGTCCCGTCATGGGGCGGACGGCGACTGAACTGAGCGATTGCGTCGTAATTACCTCCGATAATCCCCGCGGCGAAGATCCAAGGAAAATCATCGAAGATATCGAGCGGGGCGTCAACGGTTCGAGATTTTGTAAAACGGATGCCCCCGGCGGAATAGGCCCGGGAGAATACCGGGTGATCGAGGATCGTGAAGAGGCCATTCGGTGGGCCGTGGAAACGGCCCTACCCGGCGATATTGTCCTCATAGCCGGAAAGGGGCACGAAATATACCAAATCATGGGTGACCGTCGCCTGCCATTCGACGATCGGGTTGTGGCGGGAAAGGCGCTGGCGTCAAGGCGGACGAAGAACGTAACATGAAACATTCTTCCATGGATATACCCGTAGCCCGGATCATCGAGGTGCTGGGCGGCAAACTTCTCCAGGGAGATTCGGCCGTTTTGTGCCGAAGTGTCTCGACGGATTCGAGAACCATGCCTGAAGGAGCTCTTTTCATACCACTACGGGGAACCAGTTACGACGGGCATGATTACTTGGACGAGGCTGCGAAAAAAGGCGCGGCGGCGGTGTTAATGAACCATGAAGAAAGGGGGAGAGTGGAAAATCTGCCCGCCGCCGTTCCCGTTATCGGTGTCAAAGATACCCTCGAGGCCTTGGGTGATCTGGCTAGGTGGTGGAGGAATCAATTCTCCCTGCCGGTTATAGCCGTCACCGGAAGCACCGGTAAAACAACGACCAAGGAGATGATCGCCCTGGTCGCGGGCAAGTCGTTCAGGGTCTTGAAAAACGACGGGAACCTTAACAATCTCATCGGTCTTCCCATGACCCTCCTGCAATTGAGGAAAGGTCACGGGGCGGCGGTTCTCGAGGCGGCCTCGAATCATCCCGGCGAAATCGCCAGACTGGGTGATATAGCTTCTCCCGAAGTAGCGGTGATAACCAATATAGGTCCCGCTCATCTGGAAGGATTCGGATCGATCGAGGGGGTGCGTGAAGAAAAGGGATCGATCTTTTCATCCCTCGGCCGGGAGGGGATAGCCGTCATAAATCGGGACGATGATAACATTCGAATCCTCGAGGACCGGTGGCGGGGGAAAAGTATCAGCTTTGGAATAAACAGCCGGGTGACTGTCAAGGCCGAACGTCTCTTTAGACGAAGCGACATGAGCGTAAGCTTCACGCTGAAAATCGGAAGGATGTCCAAGGGCATAGACATGTCCACGCCGGGGATGCACAACATTTATAACGCCCTTGCGGCGGCTGCCTCTGCCTGGGCCATAGGTGTCCCCTTCGAAGAAATATGTGAAGGTCTTACAAATTTTCAACAAATTCCCGGCCGAATGACGATTACCCGCTTGGAATCCGGCATCACGTTGATCGATGACAGTTACAACGCCAATCCGGCCTCGATGAAGGCTGCCTTGGAAACCCTCGTCCTGGCCAAGGAATCGGGTTACGGTATCGTGATATTCGGGGATATGCTTGAAATGGGCGACCAGGCCGAAGAAAAACACCTGGAAGTCGGGGCCTTGATGGCGGCTGCCGCTGACATGATCTTTCTCACGGGAGATCACGCCGAAGTTGTGGCCGAAGGAGCCCGGCGAGCCGGGATGGATACCGAGGCGATTCACTTGCTCACCGAGCCCGGTGAAGTTGTGAAACACGTACGGAATCTCGAACGCCGCGATCTGTGGGTGCTTGTCAAGGGATCCAGGTACATGGAAATGGAGCGCTTTTGCGAGGCGTTCAAAAGGGATCAGGAGGAGGCGTCATGATATACCACCTTCTCTATCCTCTCAGCGACACCATATCGTCGTTCAACATATTCAGATACATAACCTTCAGGACCATCTACGCCACCATTACGGCACTGGCTATTTGTTTCCTTTTGGGGCCGATGCTTATACGAAAAATGCAGACACTTCAGATCGTCCAACAAATCCGGTCCGACGGACCGGGATCGCATTTTTCAAAAGAGGGAACGCCCACCATGGGAGGTGTTCTCATCGTATTTTCCGTTGTCATTTCAACCCTGCTTTGGGCAAGGTTGGATATAAGCTACGTTTGGATGGTGCTCACCGTTACCGTTGGTTTCGGTATCATCGGGTTCGTCGATGATTATCGTAAACTTTCAAGAAAAGACAGCCGTGGTCTTCCCGGAAAGAGTCGTTTGATTTTCGAGTTCACCATTGCCTTGTTTATCGGATATCTGCTCTTTCTCAAACCGGGTTTTGAAACGACCGTGACGATTCCTTTTTTCAAGACCGTCATGCCCGACATCAAGTGGGGTTACGTGTTGTTGTCCGCCCTCATCATAGTCGGAGCTGCAAACGCGGTCAACCTCACCGACGGCCTCGACGGACTGGCCATAGGTCCGGCCACTATCTGTTTCGCCACCTATTTACTTTTCGCATATTTTGCCGGGAACATAAGAATCGCCGAGTACCTTCAAACGCCTTATGTCCCCGGTGTCGGGGAGTTGGCCGTCTTTTGCGGGGCCATGGTGGGGGCAGGCCTGGGTTTTCTTTGGTACAACAGCTATCCGGCCCAGATTTTCATGGGGGACGTAGGTTCCCTGTCATTGGGCGGCGCCCTGGGGACTGTGGCGGTCCTAACCAAGCAGGAAATCGTCCTGGTGATCGTGGGAGGGATATTTGTCGTGGAAACCATCTCCGTCATATTCCAGGTCGGGTGGTTCAAAATGTCCAACGGTAAACGAATATTTCGAATGGCCCCCATTCACCATCATTTTGAATTGAAGGGATGGCCGGAACCCAAGGTTATAGTGCGGTTCTGGATTATTTCGATAATCCTGGCTTTAATAGGCATAAGCACCCTGAAGATCAGGTGAAACGGTAATTATGTTGGATTTGAAAAGACATAAGGCGCTCGTATACGGACTCGGGGCCACAGGCATCGCCGTTGCACGTTTTTTGTCCCGGGCGGGGGCAAAGGTTACGGCCGTCGATGATAGATCCGTTGAAGAACTTGGAGAGGCGGCCAATACGGCAAAGGACCTTGGCGTGGAGGTGATCTGTGGTTTTTCAGGACGGACTGTTCCCCCGGGAACGACGCTTGTGATTCCATCACCGGGGGTGCCGCCGTTCAACTCCGCCCTGAGGGATGCCGAAGACAAAAGGATACCCGTGATAAGCGAAATCGAGCTGGCGTCTTGTTTTATAGATGTACCGACAATCGCTGTTACGGGGACAAACGGTAAAACAACCACAACAGAGCTGGTTGGTCATATTTTCCGGTTTTGGAACAAGAAGGTGTTTGTCGGTGGGAACATAGGAACCCCCCTTATCGCCGCCCTCGAGGAGGAGGAGAAGCCGGATATTTTCGTGGTGGAAGTGAGCAGTTTTCAGCTGCTTTACATCGATTCATTCCGGCCTCGCGTCGCCGTGGTTCTCAACATGGGTTCGGATCATCTTGATTACCATGGAGACATCGAGTCCTATCGATCCGCCAAGAGGCGCATATCCGAGAACATGAAAGCCGGTGACCTACTCGTTGTCAATGCCGACGATCCCGCCTGCGTCTCATTGGGGCGGTCCTCAGCCGCGTCGGTTACCTTTTTCAGTTCGAAGCGGACACTGGAGCGGGGCATATTCTCCGACGGAGACAGTCTCGTTTTCAGGAAGGATCAAGGAGAGGAAGAACGATATCATCTCTTGGGAGTCAGGCTAAGGGGCAGGCATAACAGGGAAAATTATATGGCAGCCATTGCGGCGGCCAGGCATCTTGGATGTCCCTGGAATGTGATCCATGAGGCACTAAAAACATTCGAAGGACTTCCTCACCGGGTGGAATGCCTTGGAAGATGGAAGGGTGTTTCTTTTTTCGACGATTCCAAGGCTACCAACGTGGACGCAGTGGCCGCCGCCCTCGAATCCTTCGACGAACCGGTGATTCTACTAATGGGTGGCAGGAATAAGGGTGAGGACTTCGGGCGGCTGGCCGGCACGATGAAAAAGAAAGTGAAAAGGTTGATTCTTTTCGGAGAGGCCGGGCCGCAAATTGATGAGGCCTTGGGAGATATCGTGGCGACCGAAATCGGCGAAAAGCTGGGTGATGCAGTAGACGCGGCGGTCAGCAGGGCCGAAGCAGGTGACATTGTCCTGTTGTCACCGGGGTGCGCGAGTTTCGATGAATTTCGCAATTACAGCGAGCGGGGAGATTATTTCAGGAATCGCCTGGGAGACATTATGACACGCGGGAGCGGCTTAGAATGGAATGTGAAATGAGTGCAGGACGGGCAAGAACGGACGGTTCCCCCGACCTCATATTGCTGCTTTCAACCCTCGTACTTGTGTGCCTGGGGACCGTAATGGTTTACAGCTCCAGTTTTATAATTGCCTCGGAGCGGTTCGGAGATGAATATTATTTTCTGAAAAAGCAGATAGTCTTTGTCTTCATCGGTCTTTTCGTAATGATCGGACTGTCGCGTTTTCCTTACCGTTACTGGGAAAAGCTCGCCTACCCGGGCATCATCCTGTCTTGCTTTTTACTGATCCTCCTTACCCTACCGGGGTTCGGCACCACCGTAGGAGGGGCGACGCGATGGTTGAAGGTAGGCCCCTTGACCTTCCAGGTGTCGGAAGTCGTGAAGGTGGCAGTGGTGATATTCATGGCCTATTACTTGACCAAAAAGCTGGATCACTTAAAGGAGTTCCTCCGCATATTCCTGATGCCGCTGATGTTGACCTCGGTGATCGTGGTGTTGATTTTGATGCAGCCCGATTTCGGAACGGCCGTCATCATAATTCTAGCGGTTCTATGTATGTTTCTTGTGGCCGGGGGCAGGTTGATCCATCTCGCCGGTCTCGGGGCGGCCTGTGTTCCTCTGGCCATATTCTTGATTGTCCGTGAAAGTTACCGCCTGAAACGGATCATGGCTTTCAGGAGCCCCTGGGACGATCCCTCAAACTCGGGGTACCAGATAATTCAGTCTTTTATTTCCTTTGGATCGGGGGGCACCTTCGGTGTGGGACTGGGCAACAGCATGCAAAAACTATTTTACCTGCCCGAACCCCACACGGATTTTATCTTCGCCGTTCTGGCCGAAGAAGGTGGATTCATCACCGTAGCGGCCGTCATAGCGCTCTTTTGCCTGTTGATAGCAAGGGGATTCATGATTTCTTTCCAAGCCGACACGGTGTTCGGGATACTCTTGGCGTCCGGACTTACAACGCTTCTGGCCTTGCAGGTATTCGTGAACATGGCGGTGGTCATGGGTCTTATTCCCACGAAGGGACTGGCTCTGCCGTTCATCAGTTACGGCGGGACATCTCTTGTAGTGAACATGGCCGCGATAGGGATTTTGATCAACATTGCCTCAAGCCGCAAAAGGACGGGAAGAGGGGGGAAGCCATGATAGAGAGGATAAAATCCGCCAGGATGATCATCGCCGGCGGCGGAACGGGGGGACATTTATTCCCGGCCATTGCGGTGGCTGAAGAATTTCTCAGGCGGTCGGAACAAAACGAGGTCCTATTCGTGGGCACAGCGGCGGGGCTGGAGGCAAGAATCCTGCCACGGATGGGATATCGTCTAGAAACGATCGAAGTGGCGGGACTGAAGGGAAAGGGGTTGTGGAAGGTCCTGGTAGGGTTGAAGAGGATACCGGGAAGTATAATCAAATCGAGAGGCATCATAAAGGAGTTCAAACCACAGGTAGTTCTCGGTGTCGGGGGGTATGCGTCCGGGCCGACGGTTCTGGCGGCCCATCTCATGGGTATACCCACGGCCATCGCGGAGCAAAATGCCTCTCCAGGCATGGCGAATGCCATTCTTGGAAGGTTTGCCAACAGGATATTCGTCTCTTTTGAAGAGACAAAGGTATGGTTTCCCATACGGCGGGTAATCCACACGGGGAATCCCGTGCGTACGGGATTCCTGGAAGAGGTTGAAGAAAGGTCGACTGAAGAAAAACCGTTTACGCTGCTTATATTCGGCGGGAGTCAGGGGGCGTCCGGCGTCAACCGGGCGGTTGCCGCGGCGCTGCCGTACCTGGAAGACCTGAAAGGATCCATGAGGATAATTCACCAGACGGGATCGGCCGACCTGGAATGGGTGAAAGAAGAATACGCGAAGCGGCGCATGGATGTTGAGGTACAACCCTTTATAGACGACATGGCCCGCGTTTTTCGCATCGCTGACCTTCTTGTCTGCCGGGCCGGAGCGACGACGATCGCGGAGATAACTGCCATGGGTAAGGCGGCGATACTTATTCCCTACCCGCACGCCACAGGCGACCACCAGGTTTTGAACGCAAAGGCACTGGTGAAACGAGGGGCCGCTGAAATGATCGAGGAAAGGGATTTGACCGGCGAATCGCTGGCAATGCATATCCGCGACCTATACCACGATCCGGAGCGATTGAAGTCAGTGGCTGAAAATTCAAAAAAAATGGGCAAACCGGACGCCTCCAGGGTCATAGTCGATCGTTGCATGGAAATTATACGGTGGGAGAAGGTGTCGTGACCGAATATAAGACCCGGGACTATATGAGAAGAAAGATCGATAGCATCCATTTTGTCGGTATAGGCGGCATCGGCATGAGCGGTATCGCCGAGGTGCTTCTTAACATGGGTTACAGGGTGAGCGGGTCCGATCTTCAGAAAACGGAAGTAACGGAACATCTGGAGTCCATGGGTGTGCGCGTGAACTACGGTCATGATGTGGGAAACCTGGGGGACGCCCAGGTGGTCGTTACGTCCACGGCGATACTCTCCGACAATCCGGAGGTTTTGGAAGCAAAGGCTCGGGGGATTCCCGTGATACCGAGAGCGGAGATGTTGGCTGAACTTCTGAAGATGAAAGCCTCCGTAGCGGTATCGGGATGCCATGGTAAAACGACGACCACCTCCATGGTGGCATCAATCCTGTCCTCCGGTGGACTCGATCCGACCATGGTGGTGGGAGGAAAACTTCACGGCATCGGGAGCAACGCCCGCCTGGGCGGGGGTGACATCATAGTGGCCGAGGCCGATGAGAGTGACGGTTCCTTTCTTAGGCTGGCGCCTCTTATAGCCGTAATAACCAACATCGACAGGGAACACATCGATTATTACCGCGATCTCGATCAAATCAAGGACGCCTTCGTCAGGTTTGCCAATTCCGTTCCCTTTTACGGAGTCGCGGTGGTCTGTTCGGACTGTCCTCATGTTCGAGACATTCTTCCCCGGATTCAGAGGCGCATCGTAACCTACGGAACAGCGGAAGAAGCGAGTTACCGGGCATCCGGGATCTCCTTCGAGGGCATGCGATCGAGTTTTCGGTTGTCCTGCGAAGGGGAAGACCGTGGGATCATACATCTCCGGGTACCCGGGGGATACAATGTCAATAATGCGTTGGCCGCCATCGCCGTTGCCAGGGAATTGGACATGGATTTTCCGCTGATAAAAAAAGGAATAGCCGATTTCAAAGGTGTCCATCGCCGCCTGGAGGTGAAGGGGTCCCAAAAAGGAGTTTTGGTCGTAGACGACTACGGGCATCATCCCACGGAAATCAGGGAAACACTGAAGGCGGCGCGGAGGATCTGGAAGGGGCGGATAATAGTCGTTTTCCAACCCCACCGCTATACGCGGACCGAGGCGCTCGTGGAGGAATTCGCCGATGCCTTCCACGATGCCGACCGAGTCTATATAGCCGACATATACAGTGCCGGCGAGAGGGTGATTCCAGGAGTACATGCGTCGATCATCGAGAAGGCCGTAGAGAGGGCCGGTCACCCCTACGTGAAATACCTGGGCGGGTTTGACGAGATCCTGGAGACCCTGCGGAGCGAGACGTATTCTACCGACACGATAATAACCTTCGGCGCGGGAAATGTATGGAAAGTGGGAGAGGCATTCCTGGAGGATGAGACATAACATGAAACACCTTCGGGCGACGGATCGTCTCCGTGAAACGGCGAAAACATGGAAAAGGGGAAAAGCGACGGACATGGCAGGGACACACGATACCACCCTGGAAGAGAGCATGGAGGCCATGGTCAGCGGAGGGGTTTTCCGCGGAGAGCCGATGGATCGCCACACGTCCTTTGGTGTTGGTGGAATAGCCGACTATTTCGTAGTGCCGGCAAATCCGGAAGAAACCGTCAGACTGGTCGATTTCCTTGCGGCTTTGGGAGTGTCTTTTTTACCACTGGGAAAGGGTACCAACCTCCTTGTGCTAGACGGCGGTTACAGGGGTGTGATCATTTCTCTGAAAAATCTACAGGGGCTTCAAATACGGCAGGAGGACGATGATGAAACCTTATTGGTCCGCGGCGAGGCCGGACTGCCTATCACGAGGCTAATAGATTGTGCGCTGAAGGACTCACTGGAAGGCCTCGAATTTCTGGCAGGTATCCCAGGGACCCTGGGAGGTGCCCTCAGGATGAATGCCGGTGCCTGGGGTTCGGAAATAAAAGACGTGGTGCGTTCCCTGACCCTGGTTGTCCCGGGACGGGGTGCGGAAGTCATTCCACGATCCCGACTTGCATTTGCCTACAGGAAACTGGAACTTCCGGAAGGATCGGTAATAGCCGCGGCGGAGCTGGCCGTCCGCCGGGGCGATAGAGATGTCATCGAGGGCCGGATTCGAGAAATAATGGATAAACGCAAGAAACGCCATCCCCTTGAGTATCGTAGCGCCGGTTCGGTGTTCAAGAATCCGCCTGGAGGTGTGCCGGCCGGTCGCCTTATAGAGGAGGCGGGCCTCAAGGGACTTGTGGTGGGAGACGCGATGATTTCGGAGTTGCACGGGAATTTTATCGTGAATAGGGGAAAGGCTAAAGCCGCTCATATCATCGAGTTGATCGAAGAAGTAAGGATGCGGATAAGGGATATGACCGGTATAGAGCTGGAGACGGAAATCGTTATAGTCGGAGAGGATCTATGAAAAGATCTCTTGCGAACAGGCTGGAAGTAAGGAAAAACCGCCTTCGCCGCCGTAGAAGGGCCATTGCCGGTGAAATAGGGGTTGCCCTGGCAGTGGTTGCCACCGCGGCTTTTCTCTGCTTTTCAATGATCTACGGGTACAGTTTTGCCCTATGTTCCGATTATTTCAAGCTTGAAGAGACCATTGTCAAAGGTGCAAGCCGCCTCACGGAGGAGGAAGTGAAACAACTCGCGGGTGTCGACCGGGACACAAACATACTCGCGGCCGACCTTGATTCCATAGTGGCCGGTATAAAGAAGAACCCCTGGGTGAGGGAGGTCGGCTTGAGGAGGGTGCTTCCCGACCGATTGATCATTGAAATCGTGGAACGTGAACCGCTCGCCTTGATCAGGCATGATCGCAGTTTCTATCTCCTGGATCAAGATGGAACCATCTTCAAGAACCTGGAGTGGGACGATCCCGTCGATCTCCCCGTCATGACGGGATTCAGCGACGGCGAATCACTTGATGAAGACCTGATGCGGGGTGCCATGGAGTTGATCGAAAACCTGGAATTGAGAAAGTCATATCCTGAGATGCGCAACATTTCGGAGATCCGTGGCGATCACCTGCGTGGTTATTCCCTGTGCACTATCGATCACCGCCTGTACATCCTGGGTTTTGGAGACTATGAAAGGAAATTCGGGAGATTGAGGAGCATTCTCTTCGATTTGACGATGAAAAACGCTCACCAGTCGCCGTTGGTGGTGGATCTGGCCGATCCGGATGGAGTGGTGGTGAGGCGGGGTGGAACGGCCGGATCGGTTTTGCATGACAGGGGCAGAAGGATGGATATTTGACGATGTTCGAGTGCTTGGATCCTTTTGCCGTAAAAGCCGGACGAATATTCCCGGCAGGAAGAGACCGGTACGGCGCTTTCCCGGGAATCTCTTCCGTGAAAACAACCATCATCACCCGGAAAGGATGTGCAAATGACAAGACGGGGCAAAGTGATAGTCGGCCTTGATGTGGGAACGACCAAAACTTGTGCCATCGTGGGAGAAGTAACCAATAGCGGCGTGGACATTATAGGCATAGGCACTCACCCATCCAGCGGCTTGCGTAAAGGGGTGGTCGTAAACATCGATAACACGGTGGAGGCCATACGTCGGGCCGTCGAGGAAGCGGAACTCATGTCCGGTTGCGAAATCAAGTCCGTCTATGCCGGTATTGCGGGCAGCCATATCCAGGGGCTCAACAGCCACGGGATCGTGGCTGTCAGAGGCGGCGAAGTGGACGAGAACGATGTCCGGCGGGCAATCGACGCGGCCATGGCTCTTGCCATTCCGCTTGACCGTAAAGTCATTCATGCCCTGCCGCAGTACTACATCGTCGATGACCAGGACGGCGTCAAGGAACCGATCGGTATGGCGGGCGTGCGATTGGAATCGAAGGTGCACGTCGTTTTGGGGGCGGTCACATCGATTCAGAACATTATCAAATCAGTGAGCCGCGTGGGTCTCGATGTGAACGACATAGTTCTCGAGCCCCTTGCTTCCAGTGAAGCCGTTCTCGATCAGGACGAGTTGGATCTGGGCGTCGCGCTCATAGACATAGGCGGGGGCACCACGGACGTGGTCGTATTTGCGGAAGGCAGTATCAAACATACGGCGGTGCTTCCCATGGGAGGGATTTACGTGACCAATGACATTGCCGTCGGTTTGCGGACCCCGGCTACAGAGGCGGAAATAATCAAGCTGAAGTATGGATGCGCTTACACGCCGCTCATTCCCCAGGAAGAAACAATAGAGGTCCCGAGCGTTGGAGGAAGAAGCCCGAGAAGAGTGTCGCGTCAGGTGTTGGGGGAGATTATTCAACCCAGATGCGAGGAGATTCTCAGTTTCGCTCACAGGGAAATCATGAAATCCGGTTATGAGGATTTGCTGGGCGCCGGAATCGTTCTTACCGGTGGTACATCGATGATTGAAGGTTCTATCGAAGTGGCCGAAAGCGTTTTTAATATGCCTGTTCGGATCGGGTATCCCGTGGGAGTGGGCGGGATATCGGATATCGTAAAGAGTCCCATGTACGCCACGGGCGTCGGCCTGGTCGTTCATGGGGCAAAAGACAGATCGCCGGTTCGTTTCAAAAAAGGCGAGATTCCCATGTTAAGAAAAATAACGGCGCGGATGAAACGATGGTTTAACGATTTTTTCTAAGGGAGGAAGAGACATGTTTGAATTACTTCAGGGAGGAAAAAGGAACGGAGCCAAGATCAAGGTGATAGGCATAGGCGGCGGAGGGGGCAACGCCGTGAACATGATGATTTCGCACAAGTTGAGCGGTGTGGATTTTATCGCCGCCAACACTGACGCGCAGGCGCTTGAAGTGTCGAGGGCGTCCGCTAAAATCCAGTTGGGTTCAGACGTGACAAAGGGACTGGGCGCCGGTTCGGATCCGGAAACAGGACGCAGGGCGGCCATGGAATCAAAAGAACGCATCCGTGAAGTCATAGACGGAGCCGACATGATTTTTGTCACAGCCGGGCTGGGCGGCGGTACGGGAACGGGAGGCGCCCCGGTTGTCGCCGAAATCGCCAGGGATATGGGGATACTGACCGTGGCTGTTGTGACCAAACCATTCCTGTTCGAAGGGAAGCGAAGGGAGAAAAACGCCGAAGAGGGCTTGGCGGAACTCAAAGGTGTGGTGGACAGCCTCATCGTCATTCCCAACCAACGGCTTCTCAGTATCAGCGGTAGAAACATGTCGCTTCAAGAGGCCTTCAAGAAGGCGGACGACATACTGTACCACGGAGTAAAGGGCATATCCGACCTCGTGATGGTTCCTGGTCTCATCAACCTGGACTTCGCCGACGTGAAAACCATCATGTCGGGGATGGGCTTGGCCCTCATGGGAACAGGCGTTGCGGGCGGCGAGAGCAGGGCCGTGGAGGCGGCCCAGAAGGCGATATCGTCACCGCTTCTGGAAGACAGTTCCATCCATGGCGCGAAGGGTGTCCTTCTGAATATCACCGGCAACCAGGATATGACACTCTTCGAAGTGAACGAGGCATCTACGTTGGTTCAATCGGAGACGCACGAGGACGCGAACATAATCTTCGGAACCGTCATTGACGAGAATATGGGCGACGAAATAAGGGTCACCGTCATCGCGACGGGCTTCGACGGACGGGAAGAGAAGCGTCCCGTTGAAACAACCGACAGGGTTGCGCAGGTTCCCCCGATGAAAAAAGATAAGGAAGATATTTCGACGCCCACCTTCATCAGGAAGCGAGAGGGTACCGAAAAACCGGTGGTGATAAAGATGGGCATGATCAGCGACGACGATTATTACGATTTTGAGACACCGACTTTCTTGAGGAAAACGGAAAATTAAGCGACATTTCAAGGGGATTTGCGATCTCGCGAAAGAGAATTCCGCTGTCCGGGATGTGTACCGGCGCGCCGCGGCGGAATCTTCTCAGTGAATTCCCGCGAGAACGCAGATCCAGGCAGTACCCATCCTCCCTTCGGCCGAGACGGGAAACCGTCTCGGCATTTTTTACGGTACACCGACAGGCAGTGAGACGTCACGATGATTTGATTGCCGGTCCCTTATTTGCAATCTGAAATCGCCACATTTTCCTTGACCCCGGCCTCTATCTGCCGGATGATTTTACAAGGAGAGACTGAGCAATAATGATGGTTTCGGTCAAAAAAAGGGTGGCTGAAGGAACCCTGGCGGGGTGGAGGCGATGAAAAAGGGGAGAGAATCCAAGATGGTGGAGAGCAAAAAGAAAAAATCCGCCGTCAACGTTGAGCCTGTCGAACAAAAAGGTGAAGAAGACGAGGACATGTACCAGGCGCTTGCGAGGAGTTCCCAGACCGGTGTCTATATCGCCCAGGATGGGAAATTTCGGTTCGTAAATCCCTATATGCTTAATTACTCGGGATACTCGAAAGACGAATGGATAGGGCGGAACGTGATGGATTTCCTCGTTCCCGAAGACAGGGAAAAGACGAGGGAAAACGCAGTCGCCATGCTTAAGGGGTTACGAACTACACCCTACGAGTATCGTTTTGTCACCGAGAGCGGCAAGAGGCGCCTGATACTGGAAAGCGTCATCTCGGTTCGGTACCACGGTAAAAGGGCCGTCCTGGGAAATACCATGGATATCACAGAAGAAACGGAAGCCAAGGCCAAGCTGGCCGAGGCCGAACAGTTGTATCGAAGTTTTACAACCAACACCCAAACCGGTGTTTTCGTCGCCCGAAAAGGGAAGGTCAAGTTTGCCAATCCCCATCTGCTGGCCTACACGCAGTGTGAAACCATGGATGACATTCTTGATGTCGACCTCCTTGATTTCGTGTACCCGGAAGACAGGGAGGCGACTGCAGAGAACGCCCGACGCATGCTCCGGGGGGAGCGCTCCTATCCCTATGAATATCGCATGGTGACAAAAGATGGAAAGATACGGTGGATACTTGAATCGGTGGCGCCCATCGATTACCAAGGCGAATCGGCGGTCTTGGGCAGCTCCATAGACATAACCGAACTGGTGGAAATGAAGGAACATCTTGTGGAGGCCCAGGCCCTTGAATCCAGTTTACTGGCGGCCATCCCCCACGCCGTGATAGGTCTCGAAAACAGGAGGATCATCTTTGCAAACGATTCGGTGAAAAGCGTGTTTGGCTGGGAGCCGCAGGAGCTGATTGGAAGGCGGACACGGGTTCTCTACAAGAACGCCGAAGATTACGAAGCCATAGCAGACTATTTTTATCCCGTCCTAGAGCAGCGGAAGATGTGCAGCGGGGAATTTGCCTGTGTCAAAAAAGACGGAACCGAAATAGAATGTATGATCAATACCGCCCGGGTGGGCGACGTACTCAAGGATCGACGGATAGTCGTCATATACGAGGATATAACCGAACGGAAACGAAGCGAGCGCGCCCTTCGCGAAAGTGAAGAGCGATACGCCGCCTTGGTCGAACAGGCGATGGATGGAATAATAATTGTCCAGGACAACATTTATGTTTTCGCGAACAAGGCGATGGTCGGAATTTCGGGTTATGAAACGGGGGAACTGCTCGGCATGGCATTTGAAGATATATTCGTTCCTGAAGAACGGGACGGAGTACGTGAATACTTTCAGAAGAGTTTGAAAAGAAAACAGGGCGGTAATTCCTTCGAGGGTCGGCTGCTTTGCAAAGGCGGCGCAGTCAAGGACGTGGAGGTTTCTTTCGGTTCCATCACCATCGAGGGAAGGCGCGCGGAAATGGGGTACATAGATGACATTACGTTCCGTAAGAAGGCCCAGGATGAAATTAGGCAAACGGTGGAACGTTTAAAAAAACGCCTGGAAGAAACGGTGAACGCCCTGGCTTCCATAACTGAAAAACGTGATCCATACACTGCGGGGCATCAACATCGTGTGGCCGAGCTGACGGGGGCCATCGCGGAGGAACTGGGACTTTCGGAGGATCAGGTTGAGGGTGCCGTTGTGGCGGCCACACTGCATGATATAGGGAAGATATACGAACCCTCTGAAATTCTGAGCAAGCCCGACTTGTTGACGGACATCGAATTCCTTATGATGAAAGTTCATCCCGAAATAGGGTATGACGTTCTCAAGAACATTGATTTTCCATGGCCCGTAGCCCTCATAGTACGTCAGCACCACGAACGCATGGACGGGTCGGGCTATCCGGATGGGTTGAAAGGAGACGAAATCCTCGTAGAGGCGAGGATTTTGGCGGTGGCTGACGTAGTCGAGGCCATGGCGTCACATCGGCCTTACCGGTCGGCCCTCGGTGTCGAAGAGGCCCTCAAGGAAATCACCGAGAACCGAGGCAGGGAATATGACCGCGACGTGGTGAATGCCTGTGTAAGGCTCTTCAGGAAAAGGGGTTTCGCTTTTTCCGCCGGCAGCGAAGAGGACCTGGCGCAAAAGAAAAAAAAGGCCCGGTGAAACAGAGATGAAACGATATCATATTCATACCTTTGGTTGCCAGATGAACGTGCGTGACTCGGAATTGGTCGGGGGACTGCTCGAACGAGAGGGATACCGACCTGCGGAAGATATCGCCGATGCGGACGTTGTTATAATAAATACCTGTACTGTGCGAGTGAAGGCGGAAGAGAAGGCCCACAGCCTTATTGGTCGACTGCGTGCTCTCAAGAGAGCCCGTCCCGGGATAACCGTGGGGGTCATGGGATGCCTGGCCCAGCAGTGGGGGGAGGAGTTCTTTTCAAAGTTTCCCCACTTGGACTTCGTTTGCGGCACCCATGCCCTTGATGTTATTCCAGGCATGGTCCTCCGTTTGAGCCATGGAGAGAGGCGTCTTTCAGAGACGGCGTTCAGACAATACCCGGGGTCGCTGAGTTCCTGGTGTGTCCCGCGGTCCCCGGGCCCGACGGCATACGTGAACATCATGCAGGGTTGCGATAACTTCTGCGCCTATTGCATAGTCCCTTACGTTCGCGGCAGGGAGCGAAGCAGACCTCCGGGGGACGTGATAGAGGAAGTAAAGGCCTTGGCAGCCGGGGGCGTCAAGGAAGTAACCCTCCTTGGACAGAACGTGAATTCCTACGGCAAGGGATTGACTGAAAAGACCGATTTCCCGGATCTGTTGAAACGTGTGTCAGCTGTAAGGGGAATCGAGAGGATTAGGTTCACCACCTCCCATCCGCGTGATCTGTCGGAATCGCTGATGAACGCCTTCGTGGAGATCGACGCATTATGCGAGCACATTCATCTCCCCTTCCAGGCGGGATCGGACAGTGTGCTCAGGCGAATGAGAAGGGGCTACACGGCGGAGGGATATCTCCGGAAAATCGATGAATTGCGAAGGAGAGTCCCTGATATTTCACTCAGCACGGATATTATAGTAGGATTCCCCGGGGAGAGGGACGAAGACTTCGAAAAAACTATTGACCTTATGGGGAAAGTGCGATTTGATAACTCTTTTTCATTTAAATATTCGGACCGATCAGGTACCGTTGCAGCCTCTTTCGGCGACAAGGTCGACGAGGCGGTAAAAAGCGAGCGGCTTGTGTTCCTTCAGAGTCTGCAACGGAAGCATACCTTGGAGAAAAACCGGCAACGCGAGGGGATGATTGAAGAGGTATTGGTGGAAGGTCCCAGTAAGGGAGGATCGGAAGACGTGACCGGTCGAACAAGGGGCAACAGGATCGTGAATTTCCGGGGTGACGATTGCTTGCGTGGAAAAACCGTATTGGTTAATATAACGAGAGGATATGCCCATTCCTTAAGGGGCGAAATGGTTCAGAGGGGAGAAATTCCATTATGCTTATCGAAATGAATGTGTTCGGCCTAGCCATCGATCCATCGGCGGGCACTCCTATAGTCATCTTGAAGGACCAGGAAGGAAAGCGGGCCGTTCCCATATGGATAGGGCTTTTCGAGGCAAGCGCCATCGCCACTCAATTGGAAAAAATAGCCCTTTCCCGGCCGATGACCCATGACTTGACACGGAACATTATCGAGAGTCTTGATGCGCGTATCACAAGGATCGTGATCAACGATCTCAGAAACAACACCTTTTTTGCAGTTATTCATCTGGATAAAGGCGACCGCGAGCTGCTGATCGACGCTCGGCCCAGTGACGCCATAGCGCTTGCTCTTCGGGTGGAAGCCCCCATATTTGTGGATGAGAAGGTGATCGACAAATCTATGGAAATCCATTTCACAAAGGACATAGGGGATATCAATAAATACACCAAGGAAGAGTTGCAGGAATTACTTGAGAACCTCACGCCGGAGGATTTCGGAAAATACAAGATGTAACGTTTTTCGGCCGGGGCTCCTCCAAGAACGATCGTCTGGAATAGGAGACCGTTGTCTGAAGCGAGAAACGTCATGGTCATGAAAGAAGAAATACGACGCCTCTACCTTAAAGCGGGCGACCAGGTCGTTCACAAGCGCTATCCCAATTGGGGTTTCGGCGTAGTCGTGGAAGAATGGAATTCCAGCGTAGTGGGAGGGATGTCCTACGTGAGGGTCATCTTCAGGGACGGCCGCACCAGGGTCTTTGATAATAATTTTGCCAATGAATGCTGCTGTTACTACGCTGGTATCCGCCGATGCAGTGACTGAGAAGAACAAGATAAATCGGGGCCACATTTGATAATGGAAGAGGCTATAAGTGATTTTTCACGGTACATGAAGACGGAAAGAAACCTTTCCCTTCACACGGTACGGAGCTACCTGTCCGATATCAGGCAATTTCAATCATTCGCACGGGAACAGGGCGTGGTTTCCATCAATGCCGTAAACGTGGAGCTGGTACGGGCTTTTTTAGCCCACCTCTATCTGCAAAAGGTAAAAAGGGTTACCATTGCCCGCAAACTATCGAGCCTCAAGGCCTTCTACAGATACCTGATGCGCGAAGGGCGGGCGCGCACCAACCCGGCCCAGCCGATTCAGACACCTAAGCGGGAAAGGTATTTGCCCGTCTTTTTGTCCGTGGACGAGGCTTTCGCCCTCCTCGACCAGGCTTTCGGTGACGACCTTTTCGGACTACGAGACCGGGCGATTCTCGAGACGCTTTATTCGTCGGGGATTCGAGCAGCCGAGTTGTCGGGATTGAACGTTGGTGATCTGCAGGTTGATTCATCACTTTTGAAGATACGGGGGAAGGGGAAAAAGGAAAGGATAGTCCCCCTTGGCAAGCCGGCGATGGAAGCACTTGCTCGTTACCTGGACCGCCGTGACCCCGGAACCTTAAAAAGGGATGAGCCGCTTTTCGTCAACCGCTCGGGGGGAAGATTGACCACCAGGAGCGTGGCTAGAGTGGTTGATAAGTATACGGCCGCTACTGGAATCGGAAAGCGGATCAGCCCCCACGCCTTGCGCCACAGTTTCGCGACACATCTTCTCGATGGCGGGGCCGATCTGCGGTCCATACAGGAACTGTTGGGGCACGAAAGCCTGTCTACAACACAAAAATATACATCTCTGGGTGTGGCGAAGTTGCTTGAAGTATATGACAAGAGCCACCCCAGAGCCCGCAAGGAAAGATGAAAAGGCATGAACATTCGAGCGACCACCATACTAGCCGTAAGACATCGCGGGACAATTGCCGTGGCCGGGGACGGCCAAGTAACGATGGATACCGTGATACTCAAACACGGGGCCCGCAAGGTGCGGAGACTTTACCAGGACAAAGTGATAGTAGGTTTTGCCGGTGCAACGGCGGATGCTTTCACGCTCTTTGAACGGTTTGACCAGAAACTGGAACAGTACAACGGGAATCTGCTGCGATCGGCGGTGGAACTGACAAAGGACTGGAGAACAGACCGTGTTCTGAGACACCTGGAGGCACTCATGATCGCCGTCAGCCGAGAGAATTCGCTGATCATTTCTGGTAACGGCGATGTGATCGAGTCCGACGACAATATACTGGCCATTGGTTCAGGTGGACCGTACGCCCAGGCGGCGGCGCGGGCCATGGTTCGTCACAGCGGACTGGGCGCGGCTTCTATCGCGGAAGAGGCTATGAAGATAGCGGCGGAACTTTGCATCTATACCAATGATAGGATTATCATAGAAGAATTGGCAATAGACGAGGAGTGAGAGCCTCTGTTTAAACCCGACTGTCTTGTCAACCGTCGGTAAGGGACACGATTTTACCCCCGGTCCGCGACCAGGGGGTTCATTTTTAAATATTGCTCGCATAAAGCGGTTGGAAATGGAGCCCCGATGAACTCATTCACTTTAACTCCCAGGGAAATCGTATCGGAACTGGATAAATTCATTATAGGTCAACATAGAGCCAAAAGGGCTGTGGCCATAGCGCTCAGGAACCGGTGGCGCCGGCAGCAGGTCAGGGATGACCTGCGTGACGAGATAGCGCCAAAGAATATTATCATGATCGGTCCCACGGGCGTGGGGAAGACGGAGATCGCCCGAAGGCTGGCAAAGCTCGACAAATCACCTTTTCTGAAGATCGAGGCTTCCAAGTTCACGGAGGTGGGGTACGTGGGCCGGGACGTGGAATCAATGATTCGAGACCTGGTGGAACTGGCCGTCAACATGGTTAAATCGGAAGAGCAGGAAAACGTCAAATCGAAGGCGAGGGAAATGGCGGAAGAAAGAATCTTAGACATCCTTCTTCCTCCTCGGAAACCCGCTGTTTCGGAGAAATTTCCCGCTGACGAAAGAGACATGATAGGGTATGAAGATCAGTCCGCCGAAGGACGGGAACGTCGGGAGGGAACAAGGGAAAAATTACGTCGCTTACTGCGGCAGGGCGACCTGGACGACCGCGTTATAGACATCGAGGTGAGGGAAGGGCAATCCGGTCCGATGATTGAAGTGTTTTCATCATCGGGGGTTGAGGACCTGGGGTTCAACATAAAGGAAATGTTCGGCAATCTCTTTCCCCCGAAGAAAAAGATGAGGAAGGCCAAGGTGTCGGAGGCAGTGGATGTGCTGGCCGAAGAAGAAGCCCAGAAACTGGTCGACATGGAAGCCGTCACGAGGATCGCCGTGGACCGCGTTGAGCAGTCGGGCATCATTTTTCTCGACGAGATCGACAAGATCGTGGGCAGTGATTCGACCCAGGGGCCCGACGTGTCCCGCGAGGGAGTGCAGCGCGACCTCCTGCCCATCGTGGAAGGATCGACGGTGAACACAAAGTACGGAATGGTACGGACCGACCACATACTGTTCATAGCCGCCGGGGCTTTCAGCTTTTCAAAGCCTTCCGACCTGATACCGGAGCTGCAGGGGCGTTTCCCCATTCGCGTGGAATTGGATTCCCTTGATCGTGACGACTTCATACGCATTCTAACCGAGCCGCATAACGCCCTTGTTGAGCAATACAGGGAGATGCTGGGAACGGAAGGTCTCGAGATTATCTATGAAGAGGAAGCGATCGCGGAAATTGCCCAGGTAGCAGCTCTAGTCAACGAGCGCACGGAGAATATTGGTGCCAGGCGTCTGTACACCGTCATGGAAACGCTTTTCGACGACATTTCCTTTGAAGCGCCGGACCTGGACGAAAAGAGAATTGTCATATCGGCTGAGTACGTGAGAGAAAAACTGGGCGATATTATCGAGGACGAAGACCTGAGCCGCTACGTGTTGTAAGAGGGCCGTTCTGATAAGAGAAAGAGGGATCGTGCATGGTTGAACGAGAGGAATTCAAAACACCCCTGGAGAAGGCGCGAGTACTGCTCGAAGTGCTGCCCTACATCAGGCGTTTTTACGGGAAAGTCATCGTTATCAAGTACGGCGGACACGCCATGGTGGATGATGACTTGAAATGTCAGTTTGCCCTTGACGTGGTTATGTTGAAATTTATTGGTCTAAACCCGGTAATAGTTCACGGTGGAGGACCACAGATCGGCAGGACCCTTGACAAGCTTGGGATCGTTTCGAGATTCGTAAACGGAATGAGGGTCACAGACCAGGAAACCATGAATATAGTGGAAATGGTGCTGGCCGGCAACGTGAATAAGGAAATCGTGGGGCTCATCAATCACAACGGCGGTAAGGCGGTGGGACTGAGCGGCAAGGACGGGAATCTTGTCAGGGCGGAAAAATACTATCTTGACGATGACAAGGCGAAGGATTCTCCGCCGGAGATCATCGATATCGGCCTGGTGGGCAAGGTAACGTCGATCAATGCAGACCTGGTTTTATCTCTTGTTTCCAGTGGATATATACCGGTTATAGCGCCCACCGGTGTGGGAGAAAAGGGTGAAACCTACAACATAAACGCCGACGTAGTGGCCGGCGAAGTCGCCTCGGCCCTCAAGGCGGAAAAGCTGGTGTTGCTCACTGATGTCCCGGGGGTTCTCGATGAAGAGGGAGACCTGATAGCCACCTTGAAAAATGACGATGCGGAGGAATTGATTCGGAAAGGCGTTATTGCCGGGGGAATGTACCCCAAAATCAAGTGCTGTTTGAAGGCATTGAGGGGCGGCGTTGAAAAGGCGCACATAGTGGATGGGCGCCTGAGCCACGCCATATTGCTGGAAATATTCACCGACCGAGGAATCGGTACGGAAGTGGTGAAAGAGGGATGATATGCTCGTAAAGTTACGCGGTATCGATAGGACGGGAGCGGCAGTATGAATTCGACGGAGTGTATTGTCTTTGGAGACAGGTATTTAATGAACACCTATTCCCGCGCGCCGGTGGTGCTAGCCAGGGGTGAGGGCGCCCGCGTCTGGGACGTGGACGGAAGGGAATATCTCGATTTTCTTGCCGGTATCGCCGTGTGCAATCTCGGACACGCCCATCCCAAGGTGACCGAGGCGGTAGCGAATCAGGCAGGAAACCTCGTGCACGTCTCGAATCTTTACTACACCGAACCACAGGTCAGGTTGGCGCGGGTACTGGTGGAAAATTCCTTCGCCGACAAGGTGTTTTTCTGCAACAGTGGCACGGAGGCCAACGAGGCCGCCATAAAGCTCGCCCGCCGTTATGGTTACGAAACAACGGGCGGCAAACGTTATGAAATCATCACAATGAAGGGCTCTTTTCACGGCAGGACCCTGGCCGCCCTGACAGCCACCGGTCAGGATAGACATAAGGTGGGGTTCGAACCCCTTCTTCCGGGTTTCAGGCACATTCCTTACGACGACGTGGAGGCGTTGGAAGAAGCCATATCGGGACGGACATGCGCCGTTATGGTGGAACCGATCCAGGGGGAAGGGGGGGTACGCCTCCCGGCGGCGGATTATCTCGGACAGGTCAGGGACATCTGTAACCGTAACGGTCTACTTCTCATTTACGACGAGGTGCAGACCGGCATGGGCAGGACGGGACGACTCTTTGCCCACGAGGAAAGCGGCGCTGCTCCCGATATAATGACACTGGCCAAGGCTCTGGGTAACGGTTTTCCCGTGGGCGCGATGCTGGCGACGGAAAGGGCGGCGTCGGTCTTTACACCGGGGACACACGCATCCACCTTTGGAGGCAATCCAATGGCCATGGCCGCCTCGCTTGCCACTATGGAAGTCATGCTATCCGGGGGGGTTCTGGAAAATGTCAACACGGTGGGGCAGTATTTCATGGAAAGACTTCGTGAAACAGCCGCCCGCCATCCCGTCGTCACTGAAGTAAGGGGGAGGGGTCTCATGCTGGGAGTGGAACTGGATCGTGAGGGGGCGCCCGTGGTGGCAAAGGCCCTTGAAGAAGGGCTCTTGATGAATTGCACGGCCGGCAATGTGCTCCGGTTTCTGCCGCCGCTCATCATCCAAAAGGAAGACGTGGACCAGGCCGTGGATATCCTGAACCGTTGCATGGGAGAATTATGAAGAAAAAGGATTTTTTGACATTGTACGGTCTTGGGAAGGAGGATTTCGACGGGATCCTGGATAGAGCGGAAAGGCTGAAATCGCTTCACAGGAATGGGATAAGCTACCGTCCCCTTGCCGGCAGGACACTGGGAATGATTTTCGACAAGCCCTCCACCAGGACACGACTCTCGTTCGAGGTGGGAATGTTTCAACTGGGCGGGATCGCGCTTTTCCTCAGCCGCCGAGACATTCAGCTCGGACGGGGAGAGACAGTGGGCGACACGGCCAAGGTCATGTCACGGTATCTCGACGTTGTCATGATTCGGACCTTCGCCCAGGAACTGGTTGAAGAATTCGCTCGGAACGCGACGATACCTATAATCAACGGTCTTACCGATCTTCTTCATCCCTGCCAGATTGCGAGCGATATTTTCACAATCAGGGAACACTTCGGTTCTTACGAAGGAATCAAGATTGCCTACATCGGGGACGGCAACAACGTGGCGAACTCCTGGCTCAATGCTGCGGCCATGTTGCCCTTTTATCTCTCCCTGGCCTGTCCTGAAGGGTACGATCCGGACCGGGCCATTCTTGACCGCGCCCAGAGGGAATCTCACGGTCGCGTGGAGCTGCATCGTTCACCCCTCGACGCCGTACGAGGAGCCCGGGTGATATACACCGATGTATGGGCGAGCATGGGGCAGGAAAGCGAAAGGGAAGAGCGAGCGAAAGTCTTTCAATCATATCAGGTAAATGAGAAGCTGGTTCAATCGGCAGCTGAGGACGCCGTTGTCATGCACTGCCTCCCCGCCCATCGCGGCGAGGAAATAACCGATGATGTTCTTGACGGAAGGAGGTCGGTGGTGATGGAACAGGCGGAAAACCGTTTGCATGTTCAGAAAGCCATACTAGAGATGCTATTGGAAGGAGAGACAAGTGAATAAAGAAATAAACAAAGTGGTACTCGCCTACTCGGGCGGGCTCGATACGTCGGTCATCGTAAGGTGGCTCATTGAAGTTTTTGATTGTCAAGTAATAGCCTTCGCCGCCGATGTGGGGCAGAAGGAAGAGCTGCGGGGCCTTGAAAAAAAGGCCATGGATACGGGAGCGAGCAAAATTTACATTGAAGATCTCAAGGAAGAGTTCGTCCGGGATTTCGTTTTTCCGGCTCTCCGGGCGAACGCCGTCTACGAAGGGACATATCTACTGGGAACCGCGCTCGCACGTCCCTTGATAGCCAAGCGCCAGATCGAAATAGCCGAGGCCGAGCGGGCCGACGCCGTCTGTCACGGTGCCACGGGTAAGGGGAACGACCAGGTACGGTTCGAGATGACCTACCTTGCCCTTAATCCCACTATCAAAATCATTTCACCCTGGAAGGACGACAGATGGACCTTGCGTTCCAGGAAGGCCATGATCGATTATGCCCGTATGCACAAGATTCCAGTGACCAGTTCCCTGGAAAAACCCTACAGTGAAGATCGCAACCTGCTTCACATCTCCCACGAAGGGGGAGTCCTGGAAGACCTGTGGATGGAAGCGCCGGAAGAAATATTCGTTCTTACGACGTCACCCCGGGAGGCGCCGGATAAGCCGACCTACGTGGAAATCGAATTCAGCGAGGGAAATCCCGTTGCCCTGGACGGCGAGGCCTTGAGCCCGGCGGAGTTGCTCGACAAGATGAACGGAATCGCGGGTGCGAACGGTGTGGGGCGCGTCGACATGGTGGAAAACCGCTTTGTGGGTATGAAGTCCCGCGGCGTGTATGAAACGCCGGGAGGCACGGTTCTTTGGAGGGCTCACCGTGCCATGGAATCAATCACCATGGATAGGGAAGTAATGCTCATAAGAGATTCGCTCATTCCCCGATATGCTCAATTGATATATAACGGCTTTTGGTATGCTCCGGAACGGGAACTCCTACAGGCGCTCATCGATGAGTCCCAAAAAGAGGTCAGCGGCACGGTACGAATGAAACTTTACAAGGGGAACTGCGAACCGGCGGGGCTCAAGTCGCCGAATTCGCTGTACAGCGAACAATTCGCCACCTTTGACGAGGACGATGTATACGATCAGAAGGATGCAACGGGGTTCATCCGGCTCAACGCCTTACGGATGCGAATCCGGGCATTGAAAAGGAAGACGCTTTAAACCGGGCCGCCGGAAGGTGGAGCTAATAGGGGATAGGGATGACGCAAGATAAACCATGGGGTGGACGCTTCAAGGAGGGCATGGATTCCCGCGTGGAGGATTTTACCGCCTCGATTCACTTTGACAGGCGTCTCTATCGCTACGATATCGAGGGCAGCATGGCGCATGCCGCCATGCTCGCAAAGCAGGGCGTAATCACTCCCGAGGAAGGAGAGTCCATAGTCACAGGCCTTAGGTCCATCCTGGAAGACATAGAGCGGGGTGATTTTGAATTCCGTCCGGAGCATGAAGACATACACATGGCCGTCGAGGCGGCCCTGGTGGATCGAATAGGCGATGCGGGGGAAAAACTTCACACCGGCAGAAGCAGGAACGACCAAGTGGCGCTGGACATTCGACTCTTCCTGAGAGACGAGATTGCCGCGGCCGTTAAGCGCCTGGAAAAATTGATGGAAACACTGGTACAAAAGGCAGAGGAAGAAATCGACACGATCATGCCCGGCTTCACTCACCTGCAGAAGGCGCAACCCGTACGGTTGTCTCATTACCTCCTGGCATACCGGGAAATGTTTTTTCGTGACAGGGAGCGCTTCCTGTCCTGTCTCGAGCGGGTCAACGTCATGCCCCTGGGCTCGGCTGCCCTGGCGGGAACGAGCATTCCCATCGACCGGGCCTTCGTGGCGGAACTTTTAAATTTCCCCCGTCTGTCGGCAAACAGCATGGACGCGGTTTCCGATCGCGACTGCGCAGCCGAGTTCATGTTCGCCGCCGCGCTTACCATGGCGCACCTCAGCCGTTTCTGCGAGGACCTTGTCATATGGACGTCGGACCAATTCGGATTTGTCGAGATGGCCGATTCCTTCAGCACGGGAAGCAGTCTTATGCCCCAGAAGAAGAACCCTGACGTGGCGGAACTCGTCCGTGGAAAAACGGGACGGGTTTATGGAAACCTGGTGTCCCTCCTGACGATTCTCAAGGGACTGCCCATGACCTATAACCGCGACCTCCAGGAAGACAAGGAAGCTCTCTTCGACACTGTGGATACCTTGTCATCTTCGCTGGAGGTTTTTGAGGGGATGGTCGCGACACTGGTTTTCAACCGTGACCGAATGCTGGAGGAGGCCGCTGCGGGATACACGACCGCGACGGATCTGGCGGAGTACCTTGTGACCCGTGGTGTTCCATTCCGCAGTGCCCATCACATCGTGGGACGTCTCGTGGGATACTGTATTGAAAGAAACATTGATTTTTCCGATCTCGAGCTGAATGAAATCAGGCGGTTTTATCCCCCCGCGGATGAGTCGATCTTTAACTGTTTTTCCGTGGAGGCTTCTCCCGATCGCAGGACGGCGGTCGGAGGTACGGCCCGAAGCGCCATATTGCAGAGGATACGCGAAATAAAGGAAGCCGGCCATGAATAGGGGTTTATTGAGACTTTTTCTCTGCTCGACGGCGGCGGTGATTCTGACACTGGCGCCATCCGGATGCGGGAAAAAAGCCGATCCCCGGCCTCCAACGGAATCATTTGCCGGCATGAAGATAGATTTTTCAGTCTTTCCCTCGGAGACGGCGGTGCAAAAGGAAAAATAGAACAGGGGCCGCGCAAGATTGAGACGCGGCTGCGCCTCCCGCCGCCGGTGAGCGCGAGCGAAGATGCTTTTTCTCCGGATGCAGGAAGAGGGTGCTTATGAATTATTTCAATTACCGGGGCGACGATCTTTACTGTGAAGACATCTCCATAGAAGAGCTGGCGGAAGAGCATGAAACCCCCTTATATATTTACAGCTTCGGGACCTTGAGACGACATTACCAGGTATTTGACCGAGCCTTTGCAGAAGTTCCGCATCTGGTTTGCTTTTCGGCCAAGGCCAATTCGAACATCGCCATTCTCCGCGCCCTTATAAACGAAGGGAGCGGCGTGGACGTAGTCTCTGGGGGGGAACTATACCGTGCGTTAAAGGCCGGAGCCGATCCCCGGAAAATCGTGTATTCAGGGGTGGGCAAAAGGCCGGAGGAAATCCGATATGCCCTGGAGTCCGACATTCTCATGTTCAATGTCGAATCGTCTCAGGAACTTGAAGCGATAAACGACGAGGCCGGCGCGACGAGAAAAAAGGCGCCCGTCGCCCTGAGGGTGAATCCCGATGTGGATCCCCGGACGCACCCACACATATCCACTGGTCTGAAGGAAAACAAATTCGGTATTGATATCGATGCCTCCCTCGAGGAATATTTGCGGGCACGGGAACTTGAAAATATCGAGATCAAGGGTGTCGACTGTCACATTGGTTCCCAGATACTCGAGTTAATGCCCTTTCTCGACGCCCTCCGTCGGCTGAGGGATCTTGTGAAATGTCTCAGATCAGAAGGGATCGAGATACAATATCTCGACATCGGGGGCGGCCTCGGCATAACGTATGACCGTGAGGAACCTCCCCATCCGGACGAGTATGCCAAGGCGGTGATCGAAGAGGTGCGGGACCTCGACTGCACACTCATCCTGGAGCCGGGCAGGGTGATAGCCGGCAACGCGGGGATACTGGTTGCCAGGGTGCTTTTTACAAAAGAACGGGACGGCAGGAATTTTATAATTGTGGACGCCGGAATGAACGATCTCCTGAGACCCAGCTTCTATGGGTCCTATCATCAGGTCCTGCCGGTGCGCAAAAGGAAAAGGGAAACAATAGTGGCGAATATTGTCGGTCCAATTTGTGAATCGGGTGATTTTCTTGTAAAGAACAGAGAGATACCTTCTTTCAAACGGGGAGACCTTGTGGCGATAATGAGCGCGGGTGCGTACGGTTTCACCATGTCTTCGAATTACAATTCCCGGCCGCGGGCCTCGGAGTTGCTGGTGAGCGGGTCACTGGCGTCGGTGATCAAAGAACGGGAAACATGGGATGACTTGACCAAGGGTGAGACGATACCGGAATTTTTGATGCGTTATTGATCGATGGCGAAGGGCAATGGGCGATGGGTTCGGGGGTTTTTACCTTTGATTCCGGATGCCTTTGTAATTTTTTAAGGAGGTGGAGGAGATTATGTTCAAAGGAGCCATGACGGCATTGGTGACGCCTTTTAGAAACGGGGCGGTTGACGAAGAACGTTTGAGGGAATTGGTGGAATTTCAAATCGAAAAGGGAATCAACGGCATAATTCCCTGCGGCACGACGGGGGAATCGGCCACCCTTTCCCACGAGGAACATGACAAAGTCGTCGAGATTGTAATTGATGCAGTTAAAAAGAGAATCCCCGTGATCGCCGGTTCGGGATCGAACAACACCACCGAGGCGATACGGCTTACCCGCCATGCATACGAGGCCGGAGCCGACGGCGCGCTGATGTTATCGCCGTACTACAACCGGCCCACACAGGAAGGCCTTTACCGTCACTTCAAGGCCGTAGCCGAAGCGGTGCCCATTCCTATCATTCCCTACAACGTGCCCAGTCGAACGGGCAGTAACATGCTGCCGGAGACGGTGGCCCGTCTTTCGGAAATCAAGAACATAGTGGGAATCAAGGAAGCCACCGGCGATCTCAAACAGATAAGCAGCGTAATCGATCTATGCGGTGAGGACTTTTCCGTCCTGTCGGGTGACGATTTTACGGTCCTGCCTATCATGGCCGTCGGCGGCCGAGGGGTGATATCCGTTATCTCCAATGTCACTCCGGACGACATGTCGGCGTTGGTCGGCGCCTGCCTGGAAGGAGACTACGATCGGGCGCGGAGTTTCCATTACAAGATGTGGCCTCTCATGAACGCCCTCTTCCTGGAAACCAACCCTATTCCCGTGAAAGAGGCGCTGGCCATGATGGGTAAAATCCAGTTGGAGTATAGGCTGCCTCTCTGTCCCATGTCGGAGGCAAACAGGGAGAAGCTGAAGAAGGTAATGGGTGACTACGGATTGGCCTGACAGGGTCGAATTTTCACCGTGCCGATTTTTTATTGAGGCTGGAGGGTAAGGTTGTGATAAAAGTAATCGTTATGGGAGTGGGGGGCAAAATGGGAGGCAGGATCTGCTCTCTCGTCGATGCCGCGGAAGACATGGAACTGGTGGGCGCCGTGGAAGCGCCGGGGCATTCTCTCGTGGGATACGATGTGGGAGAGGTGCTGGGTCTCAAAGGCAGGGGTGTTAAAGTCGTCGACAGCCTGGAAAGGAGCGTGGACGAAGGTGACGTTATCATCGATTTCACCCACCACGATGCAGCTGTGAAGACCGTTAAGACGGCGGCGGACAAAAAGAAGGCCATTGTCGTCGGTACCACGGGGCTCACCGCGGAGGAAATGGAAGGTGTCGTCCGTTTCGGTTCACAGACACGATGCGTGTTTGCTCCGAACATGAGCGTGGGGGTTAACGTTATTCTCAAGGTTCTTGCTTCGGTGGCGGCGACCCTGGGGGATGACTACGATGTGGAGATCCTCGAGGCGCACCACAATCAGAAAAAGGACGCTCCCAGCGGTACGGCGGTTAAGATGGCCCAAGTGATCGCCGAGGCCCTGGGTCGGAACATCGAGAAAGTCGGCGTTTACGAACGTCGAGGCCTGATCGGAGCCCGGAAAAAAGAGGAAATAGGTATCCAGGTCCTTCGGGCCGGGGATATCGTGGGGGAACACACGGTCATCTTCGGGGGACAGGGAGAACGATTGGAATTCATACACCGCGCTCATAATCGTGATAACTTCGCCAGGGGGGCGCTTAGGGCGGCCCGCTGGATCGTGAATCAGCCCAAGGGTATCTATGATATGCAGGACGTGTTGGGTTTGAAAGACAGGATCTAAGAAGGGAACGGTCGGGCGGCGCAGACCATGGAAGGTGTGATCTGCTTCTTGGGAATAGGTTCGAACCTTGGTGAAAGGCGGGCTAACTGCATCGAGGCCATGGAGCGCCTGGCGAGGACGGAGGGAGTCTCCGCCACCAGGCATTCATCTCTATACCGGACCGAGCCCGTTGGGGGGGCGGATCAACCATGGTTCGTGAACGCAGTGGCTGAGATCAGGACATGGTTGGACCCTGAGGATCTACTGATGAAACTGCAGGCAATCGAAAAAGAGATGGGACGTCGTGAAAAGGCAACCGGCGGACCGAGAACGGTCGATATCGACATTCTCCTTTACGGGCAGGCGGTGATACATGGTGTCGACTTGATGATACCACACAGGGAGCTTCACCGGAGACGCTTCGTACTGGTTCCACTGAATGAAATAGCTCCATGGGCCGTTCATCCCCTTTTCGGGATTTCCGCCAGGGGTTTGATGGATCGCCTCGGCGAAGGCGGCTTGGTTGAAAAAATCGGAGAATCTTCTTGAGGAAGCCTAAACCGGGAGATCGTTTCACATGATTGGTTGGAAAACCGCCGTTGTTAACGCTCGCTTTCAGGGGTTGTTTTCATGTTTGTTCGATTAATTCTAATCTTGGCGATCCTGTACATAGCCTACCGAATAGGAAAGTATATTTTTCAGCTTTCCGATGAAGGTATCCAAAAAAACAGGCGTGAAATTACCGGCGAGGATTTGGTAAAAGACCCACAGTGCGGAACCTATGTTCCGAAGAGTTCTTCCATAAAAGCCACCATAGGCGGTGAAGACCACTTTTTCTGCAGCGAGGATTGCAGGAACAAATACCGTGAGGCAAACAAGAACAAACACTGAACTTTCATACAGAGAGAAGATTTGACGATTGCGGAGATCCAGCAAGAGATCTGGAAATACATCCCAAGGAGAAGGAAGATGAAATTTTTTCTCGATACGGGAAATATCGATGAAATCAGGGAAGGCCTTGAAATGGGGATGGTCGACGGGGTGACCACCAATCCGACCCTGATCGCGAAGGAAAAAAAGAGCTTTGACTCTGTGGTTGAGGAGATTCTCGCCGTCGTGGAAGGACCCGTGAGTCTGGAAGTGGTGAGCGAAACAGCCGAGGGCATGGTCGAGGAGGGCAAAAAACTGGCGAGCCGCGGCGCCAACGTGGTGGTGAAGATCCCCATGACAACGGAGGGTCTCAAGGCGACCAAGATCCTTTCCGGAGAGGGAATGGCCGTAAACCAAACTCTCGTGTTTTCACCTCTTCAGGCTCTGCTGGCGGCGAAGGCGGGGGCGGCCTACGTCAGTCCCTTTATAGGTCGCCTGGATGACGTGTCCCACGACGGCATGGAACTGGTGGAACAAGTCCTTGCCATATTCGACAATTACGCCTTCGAATGCGAGGTGATAGTGGCCAGCGTGCGTCATCCCATGCACGTCCTCAACGCCGCCCTGCTCGGTGCAGACGTTATAACCATGCCTTTCGGCGTCCTATCACAGATGACGCGCCATCCGCTTACAGACGTGGGGCTGCAAAAATTCCTGGCCGATTGGAAGAAGGTGCCGAAGAGATAACATGGGTCCCACATCGGCAAAGTAAGGGATAGGCCTTGACGGAAGGATTAAATGCGGTTTATTGCGGTTCCATAAAGCGACCATCCGTTCGGCGGTGTAATGATGATTGATTTACTGAAAAGATCATTCGATCGATTGCCCATATCCTCCAGGAAACGAGAGATCTTCAATCTGCCCAACTGTATCACCATGCTGAGAGTTGGAGTTATACCGATTCTTTTTCTCCTCTTGCTCGATCCCGGGCGGACATTGAGCCTGGTTATCGCAGTTCTTTTCATACTTGCGGCATTGACCGACCTGCTTGACGGTTACGTGGCCCGAAGGTACAATATCGTGACAAAAATGGGAAAGCTGATGGATCCCATAGCAGACAAGCTGATCCTCAGCACGGCCATGATCCTGCTCATTCCCCTGGATAGGATACCGGCTTGGATAGTGGCGATAATTGTTGCCAGGGATGTGCTGGTTGACGGTATACGGAGTTTTTCTTCAGCAGAAGGTCTAATAATTGCTGCCGGCCGTACGGGGAAGTTGAAGACACTTTGCCAGGTTATCGGGGTGTCGGCGTTGCTCGTCCACTACCCCCTGCTGGGAATTAATTTCCAGATGATAGGTATTTTGGTCATGTACGTTGCGCTTGTGCTTACAATTTGGTCGGGTGCGGAATACGTGCTTAAATTCCATCGCCAGGCCTTCGGTTGACAGGGAATGCGAAGGTGTTCGCAAGATTTCCATTGACAGAGAGAGCCCCTTTTATTATGAAAGACATTCACTGAGCGGGCGTAACTCAGTGGTAGAGTGCCAC
>JAHDRK010000041.1 GCA_018433345.1 Syntrophobacterales bacterium
ACCTTCAATGGCGCTTCGATCCGACACGTCCCGCCGTGATGATCGGAACCGTGGACATGATCGGAAGCAAGCTGCTCTTTTCCGGTTACGGTGATTCGGCACGAATACGACCTCTCAATGCCGGATTGATTGGATGCGATACCCTGATAGTCCACGACGAATCCCACCTGACCCCGGCATTCAGCCGGGCGCTTCGCAGTATTGAAAACTTTCAAAAAAAAGCCCCTGCGATTCCAGGCATACCGCCCTTTAAAGTCATTGAGCTATCAGCGACAAACCGCGAAACAGAGGACAGCATCCTTCAAATCACCTCCGCTGACCGTGACAACGAAAAGGTCAAGGCTCGGTATTTCGCCGTAAAAAGGTTGCATTTCCACGAAATTGAAAAGTCGGGCGACTTGGCTCCAAGGATCGTCGAACTGGCCCTGAAACATAGTCCCGACAAAACCAGGGTCGTTATCTTCGTTCATTCTCCGGAAGATGCCACAAAGATTCACAGGCTGCTCGTCGAAGAGATGACGAAAATGGCGGAAGAAGAATGGCGCAACGAAACCGGCACCGGGGCAATGCCGAAAAAAGATAAAGACACACTGGCAAGCCGGTGCAATGAGAGAGTTTCAATCCTTACAGGCGAGATCAGGGGGTATGAACGGGACAGGTTGTTGGAAACGAAGGGCATGTTGCCGTTCACGGGAAAATCAGTCTCGGAAAAAACCGTCTTCCTTGTATCGACCTCGGCCGGCGAGGTGGGTATGGACCTCCACGCCGATCACATGGTTTCCGATCTCTCCACGCTCGATTCAATGATACAGCGTCTGGGCAGGGTCAACAGATTCGGCCAGACCGAAGCCCGGGTGGACGTCGTCTATGAAAAAAGCATCAGAGACAAAGGAAACGTGGACGATCCTCGCGGAAAAACCTTGAAACTCCTGGAAAGGCGGATGAATACCGCAGGAGGCGAACCTGGCTTGAATGTCAGCCCAGCGGCACTCTACGAGATAATGAGCGACGAAGCCGCCTCGGAAGCCTTCGCGGCGATCCCGGACATGGTTGAAGTAACCGACATACTCCTGGATTTGTGGTCGCAAACATCTTTAACCACCGTTCCCGCCAGGGCTGAAGTCGCCCCCTGGCTTCACGGCATACAGGAAAATCTCCCGGAAACATGGATGGCATGGCGGCATGAGCTCTCGCTCCTGGCAGATTCCGATTTGACCGACGATGAAATTGCCCGCTGGTTTCAAAGATATCCTATTTCTTCCTCAGAAACCCTTCGCAGGCCGACCAGCCGTCTAAAGTGGTCGACAATCGCTGAAAAACAATGGGTCGAAGACCACGAAAATCGCCCTGTCTTCATCCTGTACCCCAACGGGCAAGGCCGAAAAATGACGATAAAGGAACTGGCGGAACAGAGAAGTCGACTGAATTTTGCCAAGGTGGTTTTTCCGTCACAGTTGGGGGGATTAAACGAAAGCGGCTTTTTTGATATCAAAGCCAAAGGCTCCGTGAAGGATGTGGCGGACGAAACCGTTGATCGAATTGTTGTGGAAAAAATCGGCGATAATTACCGACTCGCGCCGATCGCCGAATGGTTGACACAACATGAACCGGAGCGGGCGGATTCTTCTGAAAGCCGGAACGAACGGCCTCGGTGGACCACCCTGCGGAACGCGGTGCAGACAGCGGAAAAAAACTTTAACAAAAAGGCCATCCTCAAACTCAAGGTACGTCAGGCCATGGATTGGGAAGACGAACCCCATGAATTATGGCTGCTTCTTCTGAAAGAAATGGCAAGGGGCGGACCTGTCGCTCAAAAAGCCTATGCGGTACCTTCCGCGGCACCTTCCATAGATGAACACAACCGTGCGACGGCGGCGGTCATAAAAAGTATGACCGAGACAACGGAACTCCCTTCCCTCATAAAGGAAGCGCTCCACCTGGCCGCGTCCCATCATGACATAGGCAAAGCTCACGCCCGATGGCAGACGGCCGCCGGTCACCCGCCGGAGTCATACTTTGCGAAGTCCGGCCCGGGCGGCATTGATTGGCGCATACTCGACGGATACCGCCATGAACTCGGCAGCCTCATGAACGTCCTTGAAATCCCGACCATACAAGAACATCCGGAACGCGATCTCATCCTGCACCTGATCGCCACTCACCATGGATGGGGCAGGCCTCACTTCGAAGACAGGGCCTTCCCGATCGAAACCGATCCGGAAACCCGGAACCGAACGAATATCGACATCATGACGCGTTACGTAAGACTTCAGGAACGCTTTGGTTACTGGCGATTGGCCTGGTTGGAGGCCCTGCTGCGTCGGGCTGACGGGATAGCTTCAATGAGACAGGGTGCAAACGAGGAGGCAAGCGATGAATAACAGAAACCCGGAAGCGACCATTACAATACCGGTCGATCTTTACGATCCAGGTGAATTTCTTGCCTGTTGCGGCCTGCTGGAGTTGACTCACAGGCTCACGCCCGCGGGTCAGCGTGCCCGGGGCTGGTTTGAGGAAACAGACGCCCCGAATCATCGTTTTCTTATAAGCGCCTTTAATAACGACGATCCCCTCACTTTTGAAAAAACAATCCTTCCTCTCATGAAATGCACGATAACAGACAAAAACCCCGATTCAAAAGAAGGGCCGGTTTTACTGGGGCATCCATTCAATATCATTCTAGATTGGCGTTCTCCCTTTCCTCAGAACGGAACAATCAAGACCTTTGCCGGCCAGCAGGATCTGTTCAAAATTGTGACGGTATTGCACAAGGCCGTCTCAGATGTCAAACTCGATGAAATCAGTGAGCGCACCATCCTAAGCTTTCGCAAACCAACGGAAAAAGAGGTGACGGCCTTCTCCGTTGAAAAAGCGGAAAACGTGCTTGACTCGGGTTTTTCCATGGATATTCAAAAAAATCGATTGTTCAGGCGTACACGCGTATTTCTCGAGTATCTCGCGTTGATCGGCGCTCAGCGGTTTTGTCCGCAAACGGGTGAAGATCGCCTTTCACGCATATATTTCGCATGGCGGACACCCTTGACGGTACACCTGGCGGCGATCGCCGCATCCACTTTCATGGGACCTTTACGTCAAAAGGGGTTTATATTCCGGATGTATGAACGGGATATGAATGGTCGGTACAAAGGCTTTGCATCGGCTCGAGCACTTTAACAATCGAAAGGAGAGAACACATGACGCAAGACATCATCAACCGCTATGACTACATTATCAACAACGAGAACATCGCCGCGATTGTTATGCGGCAGCAACTCAAACCCGTGGAAGGAGATACGGCCGTTATTTTCCCGCCCACTTACGCGGAGATTGGTTACAACATCGATAAATTCGGACAGGGTGGAGGGGAGATTACCAACGTGTGCACCATCGACAGCGTAGGCTCCCAGGCGAATCGCATGGAACCGATTTTCAAAAATCCTCCCCTCTGCGAGCTCGTTCCCCGGATTACGATAGAAATCAGAAAACCCCCGACAAAGGATCAAGAACAAGGAGAACTTATAGAGACAATCGATATGTTGGACGCCGGTCATCGTGTTGCCGATGCCGTGGTCCGCTTTTCCAGCGGAGGTGACGAAATTCAAGCGGCCTTTCAAGAAGTTAAAAAAGGCAACGCGGTTTCCCTTGCCAAGCTCGCCCCCACCTCCCTTGTTTTCGGGTGTTGGGATTCGCGGGGAACCTCCGTGAAGATACCGCGCATTATACGCTCACAGATAACGGCATATAACGTTCATCAATTAAAGCGGTCCGCCCAGTTTATTCCTGCGACTGAACGATACGCTGAGTGCTTCGAGAAACTGAGTGACAACGAAAGAAAAAGATTTGCCGATGTAGGCATGGCGCACGTTCCCTCAATAGGATCTCCGGGAGGCGTGCTCGTGGATTCAAACAGCCGCGTACTCAAAGACATGGTCTTGAGCCTGTCCGCTTTGCGAAGCCTCCATGCGGAAAACTTCGACGCGACAACGACACTGCGTCGCTATATCTTCGGATTGTCATTGATCGCCGCCACGGCACCCCAAGACCCGCTGCTCCGAATGGGATGCGAACTGACCGCCGATCCCCAAAAACCTGCAAAATGGGAACAAGTAAATTGCGACGGGACACGCTCACCCATTGCCTTTTCTTATGAAGACACACTGGCCTTCGCCGTGGCCGCCGGGGCCGACTTTGGAATCGGCGAGTCGAAGAACTTCATTTTCGATCGGAAAAAGGCCCGGGAAGCATTGAAGAAAAAAGGGAAAAGCGAGGAAGAGTGATCATGAAAACACTCTGTGCAGCCATTCATTTTCTGGATGGGCGTTTTCACGGGAGGGACGATTACGGGGCCGAATGGCCGCCCTCTCCGTTCAGGCTGTTTCAGGCCATGCTGGCCGCATCTTCCAGAAGCGGATCGGCAGAGGACGAAGCCTTTCAATGGTTGGAACGGCTGGAACCACCGGACATACTCGCGCCGGAGATTCGTGAGGCCCCTTCATGGAAAACCTATGTACCCAACAACGACTCGGACGAAAAATACAACCGTCAAGACCGCCTCGGGGAAAAGATCTTTCGTCCGCTGCGGATCCTCGACAATAAACCCCTCTTTTACCTTTGGCGCATAAAACCCGACGAGCAGGACATGGCTTCGAAATTGATCCCTGTCATACGGAGGGTTTGTGCCCTTGGATGGGGTATCGACCTTGTCGCCGCCGATGGAAACATCCTTTCGCAAGAAAAGGCGGAAAGTCTGATTTCCTCTTACGGCGGCCGTCACTGGCGTCCCGTACCGCGCGCGTCCCGCCGGTTCCGGTGCCCCAAGCCAGGATCTCTGTTCGATCTGCGCGACGCCTACCGGTCTTTTCTGAATCGCTTCGACGGCAATATTTACCTTCCACCTAAAAAGGCCGGGGAATTCACGGAGACACCCTACGCAAAGGTAGGCGCGGTTCAGAGAGAAGTGGCGGCCTTCAAGCTAACGCCGCCCGATGACGATTCGGAAACCTGGAAAATGTTCGACCAGCGCGCCACGATGGAGATCGCGGCATGGGTGCGCGGATATCTATGCAGCGCGGCCGTCCAGACGGGATTCCCGGGAGATTCGGCAATCTACGTGGCCGGTCACGTGCCGTCCCGATACAAACAAGACGAAACACCGCCGCGATTCTCCTACATCCCCCTGCCCTCCATCGGTCATAAGCGCGCTGACGGCATGATACGCCGACTCATAGTCGCCGAGCCGTACGGTGGAGACGGTCGATACGCTCAATGGGCAAGACGCGTGCTCACGAACGCTGTGTTGACAGACAAGAATGGCGTGCCCCAGGCGAGGCTGCGTCCGCTTCCCGAGCGTGATGCCGTGCTCCTTCAGTACCTGCAGGAGTCCAGGACTTTCCGGACGGTTACTCCCGTGATCCTGCCCGGTTACGACGATATGAAGTATGCCAAGGCCCAAAAACTCATGGAAAAGGCGTTGGAACAGGCCGGTTTTCGCGTCGGCGATCTGGAGGAGCCCATCTACATGCAGAAAGCCCCATTTCGTAATGGATGTTACGGACCCCGGTCATACTCTCTTCCAGCGTATCTCAAGGGAAAATCGGCCATGCACGTGGAATTGAAATGGAAAACACCGATACCGGGACCGCTGGCACTCGGGGCAGGCCGGCACTTAGGTCTCGGCCTTTTCGCGCCTGCAGTTGAATGAACGATCGAGCGCAATGAACGAAACAGGCGAAACAACCGGCTTCAAGCCGCCCGACCTCGTTCCCGCCCGGATGGTGAACGAATACGTCTACTGTCCCCGTTTGGCCTATATCGAATGGGTCCAGGCGGACTTCGCGGAAAACTACGACGTGGCCGAGGGCCGATTTCGTCACCGCCGGGTTGATGAAGAAAAAGGAGCCTTGACAGACGAGATCAGTGAAGACAAGGCCATCCACGCACGTTCGGTTATAATGTCTTCTCCGGCGGAAAAACTCATAGCGAGAATAGATTTGGTGGAAGGCGACGCCTCGGAAGTCTCTCCGGTCGACTACAAACGAGGGTCCGTGCCGGACACGCCCGAAAGAACCTGGGACACCGACAGGGTGCAACTATGCGCGCAGGCCCTCATACTCCGGGACAACGGTTACAGATGTAACCGCGGGGCCGTATATTATGTCGAATCGAAGACAAAGGTCCCCGTGGAATTCGATGACAGGTTGATCGCCGAGACTCGCGACGCCGTAGCCGGCATATTTGCGATGGGAGAAAAAGGCGTCATACCTCCACCCCTGGAAGACAGCCCCAAATGTTTCCGCTGTTCGCTGGCGGGCATTTGTCTGCCCGATGAAACAAACATGCTGGCGGGCGGAATCAAACCGGATGCCGACGCCCTCCGCCGCATACTTCCCGCGCGGGACGACGCACTCCCTTTGTACGTGCAAAGACAGGGCGCGCGGGTGGGAAAAAGGGGTGAGGTATTTGAAATACACGTCAAAAACGAAAAAGTGGGGGAAGCCCGCATTTTTGAAACATCGCACGTGGCGATTTTCGGAAACGTGCAGGTCTCAACACAAGCCTTGCAGGAAATGTGCGTTCGCGGCATTCCCCTGAGCCTGTTCACAACAGCCGGGTGGTATTACGGGTCGGCCGGCGGCCTGATCCATAAAAACGTAGAGTTGCGAATCGCTCAATACAAGGCGGCTGAAAATCAAAACAAGCGCCTTGCCTTGGCGCGTGAAATGATTGCCGCCAAGATCGACAATTGCAGAACCCTCTTGATGCGCAACCATCGGGATCTGCAACCCGCCGTAGCGGCTGAACTGCGGCGCTGTTCCAAGGCTGCCGGCAACGCGAAAGAAATGAGTTCTCTGCTGGGCATTGAAGGGATGGCCGCCCGGTCATACTTTTCCTCTTTCGATGGCATGCTGAAAAACAACGAGGGAGAATCATGGCATTTTAACTTCAACGGTAGAAACCGTCGACCGCCGCTCGATCCGGTCAACGCCCTCCTGTCCTATGCCTATGCGCTCCTGGTAAAAGACATTACCGTAACCTTGTTTGCCGTTGGTTTTGATCCTTACCTGGGTTTCTATCACTCGATCAGATACGGCCGTCCTTCACTGGCCCTGGACTTAATGGAAGAATTCCGACCAATTGTCGCAGATTCGGTCGTGATCTGGGTCATAAACAACAGGGTGCTGGGGGGTAGAGATTTTGTAAGACGCGGCAAGGCGGTGGCCTTAAAGGATGCGGCCCGGAAGAAATTCATATCGGCCTACGAACGAAGGTTGGATGCCCTTATAACCCATCCCGTTTTCGGGTATCGAATCAGCTATCGACGTGTCTTGGAAGTGCAGGCCCGGCTTTTGGGCAGATACCTTACCGGTGAAATCGCCGAATACCCTTCCTTCAGGACGCGGTAACCTACGGCATGGTGGTCGTGATGCGCACACTCTATATTGTTACATACGACATTTCCAACGACAAAAGACTCCGCGCGGTATTCCGCATTATGAGCGGATATGGAGATCATATGCAGTATTCCGTATTTAGATGCGATCTTTCAGATAAAGAAAAAATCCATCTCGTGGAAAAACTGCACAAGATATTGAAACATGATGAAGATCAAGTCTTGTTTTTCCCTCTCGGCCCCGCGGGAGGCGAAAGAGAAAAAAACATCCACGCGATCGGCCGGCCTTAC